>JANMMU010000041.1:0-135803 GCA_031373555.1 Segetibacter sp.
ATCTTGAATGGTGGTATTTAGTGTGGTGATTAAATGCGATAATAATACTGTTGATGTTTCAGAAGCTAAGACAGCCCCTATCTATATACCGTTGCGCCAAATCAAAAATTTTAAAGAAAATTCCTTAAGTTAATGACATTGGGAGGATTAGTATGATTTATTTAGGCGTTTATTTTTTTAATTCAGACATAAATAAACCGGCATTATTACCAATAAAAAGGTTAAAAATATCTATATATGGTTATCAAATATCTTTGAGGATACATCTCTTGTTGTAGTATGTTATCTTGCAGCCTTTAATTAATTCTTTTGATGGCAAAAATTTCACCTTTCAAGGCATTGCGACCTGCGGCTGAACTAGCATCTAAAGTGGCTTCTAAGCCCTATGATGTATTGAACAGTAAAGAAGCAAAAACGGCTGCACAGGGCAATGCATATTCTTTTCTTCATATCACCAAGAGCGAAATAGACCTTCCGGATAATATTGATATACATTCAGCAGAGGTATATGATAAAGCCAAACAAAACCTTCTGGCCTTTATTCAGCGAAATGTATTGTTCAGAGAAAGCAAACCCTGCTATTATATTTATGAATTGGTAATGAATGGGCGAAGCCAGACAGGGTTGGTTTGTGGTAGTTCTGTAGATGATTATGAAAATGATATCATTAAAAAACATGAATTTACCCGTCCTGAAAAGGAAAAAGATAGAATCAATCACATAAAAACCACAGGTGCACAAACAGGTAATGTGTTTCTTGCTTACAGAAATGTTGAAGCAATTGATACATTGCTCGACCAATGGAAGAAAGACAGAAGTCCGGTCTATAATTTTGAAGCCGAAGATGGGATACAACATACCATTTGGGTTGTAAATGATTCTACAACTATCAGTCAGATTACTTCATTGTTTGAGGAAGAAGTACCGCATACCTACATTGCAGATGGGCACCACAGGGCAGCATCAGCAGCTAAAGTGAGAGCTGAATTAGGTAAAAATGCAAATGTGTGGGCTAATTATTTTTTAACTACATTATTTCCCGCCAGCCAGTTGTATATCATGGATTATAACAGGGTTGTAAAAGACTTGAATGGATTATCTGAACAGGATTTTATCAACGCGGTTAGTCATCATTTTTTCATTGCGAAAAATGGAGACACAGAAGTAAAACCTTTTGCTATTCATACTTTTGGCATGTACCTTAATAAAAACTGGTATTTATTAACTTCTAAAGAGGGTACTTATACCACTGACCCAATTGGGGTATTAGATGTTACAATTTTACAAAATAACTTATTGGATGCTGTTTTAGGTATCAAAGATCAGAGGACCGATACACGAATTGATTTTGTTGGTGGAATACGTGGTTTGGGTGAACTGGTGAAAAGGGTTGATAGCGGCGAATCAATGGTAGCTTTTAGCCTTTTTCCGGTAAGCATTCAGCAGTTATTTGATATTGCCGACAGCGGCAATGTTATGCCTCCTAAAAGTACCTGGTTTGAACCAAAACTTAGAGACGGGTTACTAACAAACCTGATTGAGTAACTTAACAAATCCCAGTAATAAATTTTATATTGAGTCCTACTTTATGAAGAATTATTTTTTATTTGCTTTTCTCCTGATAGTTTCGGTTGCAAAAGCACAGCCTACAGATGATGTAGCTACAATGCGTGAAACTGCCGGTAATTTTTTGAAAAAAGCTGATTATGATAACGCAATACTCGTACTTAACAAAGCTTTGCAAACCAAGCCCAATGATTTAGAAGTATCAAAAGACCTGTTATTTACTTTTTATATAAAACGGGATTTTGCAAATGCAATTGCGTTTGGAAAACCATTAGCAGAAAGAGAAGATGCTGATGTTCAGATATACCAATTGTTAGGGTTGGCATACAAATCCATAGCAGAAGATAAAGAGGCAGATAAGTTGTATAAAAAAGGGCTAAAAAAATTTCCTACCGAAGGCATCCTCTACAGTGAATATGGAGATTTACTTTCGTCAAAACAGCCTATAGAGGCCATTAAGCTATGGGAGCAGGGAATAGAGGTGGATCCCAACAATGTTCACAATTACTATTATCTGGCTAAAAAATATTCTGAAAATGGAAATTCTCTCTGGAGTATTTTATATGCAGAAACTTTTTTAAATATGGAAAGTTTTACCAGTCGTAGTACTGAAATGAAAAATTTGTTGCTTGCTCAATACAAAGCATATTTTGCAGCACCTGAACCCAAAACCACTAATAAGAAAAGTGATCAATTTGCAGATGCAGTTGCTGAAACTTTAAAAAAAGAAAAAAGTCAGCTTGGTTTTGGACTCAATCCTGAATCGCTTACATTAATACGTACAAGGTTTATTTTAGATTGGTATAATACACATGCAAATTCATTTCCTTTCAGGTTATTTGAGCATCAAAAACAGTTACTTCAGGAAGGTTTATTTGAGGCATATAATTTTTGGTTATTTGGACCTGCCACTAATCTTAGTACTTACCAGACATGGCAGCAATTCCATCAGGAAGAACTAAATGGGTTCTTAGGATTTATAAGAAGCAAAGTATATAAAATACCCCAAGGGCAGCAGTACAGGGCTATGTAACAAAAACTGTGAAATGGGGGGAGTTTTACGGAAAATTTAGTTCCCCAGATTAGCTTTTAAATCCAATAAAAAACTCCGGAATTTAGTAAGCGTATGAGTTAGCATAATCTGAAGGTCGGCTTCATTCTTATTGGTTTTTAAATATTCTTTTGCACCCCCTACAGTATATTTTTTCTGTCGCAGCAATTCATAAATCAACTGAATGTTTTTAACATCTTCGGGTCTGAACATGCGATCACCTTTGCGGTTTTTTCTTGGCTTTAAAATATCAAATTCATTTTCCCAAAACCTAAGCAGAGATGTGTTTACATTAAACCATTTAGCCACCTGACTGATTGGGTAATATTGTTTTTGAAATAAAATATCATCTTCAGGCACTTCTATCAGATCTACTTCGGCATCTATTTCTTTAAAAGATTTTCTGCCTCGTTTTTGAATTACCTTTTTTACAACTTCTTTTTTCGCCTTCGGCAAATGAACCGCAGGTGCAGGCTTAACTTCCACCTTTTCCGGTGCAGACTTTACTGTTTCTTTAGATTTAACCGTGGGCTTGGCCTTCATTTTCACCCCAATTTTACCATCTGTAAAAAAGATGGGATTAGAGGTTTCTTTTTCATCAATTGGTATTGATTTTTCCTTTTCGACTACAACAACCGGGTCTATTGTTACTTCCCCTTTTACCTCATCAGCAGGGGCTTCTACCGGCTCCAAGACAGAATGTTGGTGAATGGTGAAATCGGTTGCAGGGGCTTCAGCTATTTTTTCAGGCGTAGGAGGTGATATAGCAACTTCCGGCCCCTTCTTTTTTTCAGTAGGGGCGGGGGTTTCAAACAATGAACCAAAAAGGTCAAGCTGTCGCATGATGTAAAAGTAATGAAAGTGATTGTTTTACACAACGGACAGCAGGAAAACTACGTTGCACCCTTTGTTGTCTTAGTCTCTTTGTGTGAAATCCAATTAATCCAAACTCTGATTGCTCGCCGCAGCCAGTTTCACCAAACGGTCAAACTGCTCCGGGGTCAGGTCGTTGTAAAAAAAGTAAACAGGGTCAACAGGCGTACCATTTTTATGCACTTCGTAGTGGCAGTGTGGGCCGGTGCTTTTGCCCGTGCTGCCCACCCAACCAATAACTTCGCCACGTTTTACACTGCTGCCTGATCGGGCTTTTATGCGAACCATGTGTCCATAAAGAGTTTCATAACCATACCCATGGTCTATAATTACGTGGTTGCCGTATCCACCATCGTCACGTGTTGCAGATTTTACCCGGCCATCTGCCGTAGCATATATAGGTGTGCCCTGTGGTGCCGCAAAGTCTAACCCCGCATGAAATTTAGGAATTTTATATACCGGGTCTATGCGGCTCCCAAAACCCGAAGCCAACTCTTTCAGATCCTTATTACTAATCGGTTGAATCGCCGGAATAGATGAAAGCAATTTTTGTTTGTCCTTCACCATTTGCTCTATTTCGTCATAGCTTTTCAACTGAAATGCCGCTCTGGCCGTAAGTGCATTCAATTGAGCTTTCATGCTTTTCAGCAGTTCGTTGTCGTTCATTCCCTGCACCAATATCAGTTCTTTATCTTTTTCCTTTTGTCTTGCCCGTGCACTGTCAGGCACCGGCGAAGCTTCAAAAATGGCCCGGTAAACTTTGTTGTCCCTGCTTTCCAATTCGGTCATTTGCTGCTGTACCTGTGTCAGCCTGTGATCCAATAGTTTGTAATTGTCTTCGTAATAGTCCAACCGCTGACGGAGTAATTTTTCGTTGGGCGAACCAATATATTTAAATCCAAACCAAACGATTAATCCTGCAGTAACCAATGATGCAGCAATAAAACCAAATACCCGCAACAACTTTACACGAAGTGGCACTGTTAGTTTTTCATAACGCAGTGTGTGGGTATTGTAGAAATATTTTACTTTTTTCATTTGGGTTTGTAAAAATACAGTGGCGGGGCTTAAAAAATCTGTTTTTTATATTTACCATTATACTTTCAGTAACACCTTACAGGTTTCGGGTTGCTTATAAACGTATTAAAAATCAGTAGAGATAAAGACACGAAACAAATTATTCATTAAATTTGATAAAAAACAAAAGACCATGGAAACATCTTTGCTTCGGGAAAAGTTGCATACTTTGATTAATAGTAGTTCAGAGGAAAAATTGATGGAAGTCTATGCAGTTTTTGAAGACGAATATTCTGATAAATTTAAAAATATACTTGAAGAGGAATATACGGACTATGAACGAAATGGCGAGTCAATATCTAAAAGTGATTTAGATAAGGCAATTGAGAAATTGTTATATTGTAAGTAGTGGAAAATGTACAAAATTACATTTCGAAAAAGGGCAGCCAAAGAATATCTTGAATCAATTATGTGGTATCAGGAACGAAGCCTTTCTGCAGCAGAAAATTTTGTAAAATCAATAAATGAAGCGTTCTCTAAACTTGAAATAAATCCCTATTCCTTCAGGAATTCTTATAAACAATTCTATGAACTAAAACTTAGTAATTACCCATTTGCGATTGTATATTTTATAGATTCAAAAGAAAAGATCGTTGTAGTCACCTCTCTGTTTCATTATAAAAGAAATCCTAAAAGAAAGTTTAGAAAATAGGATTTTCGTCATTCCCATCATTCTTAGCACAAATATATTTCCTTGCTTTCCAATAGAGTTTAAGAACAATCTGGTTCATTTGGTTAAAAAAGACGGATTATCAAACCTTATCTTTGCGCTTCTTGAAGTACAATATAAATTTATGATGACGAGTGCTGAAATAAGACAACAATTCCTTGATTTTTTTAAAAGTAAAGGACACCAGATAGTTTCTTCTGCCCCAATAGTGGTAAAAAATGATCCAACCTTGCTTTTTACCAATGCAGGAATGAACCAATTCAAAGATTATTTTTTAGGAAATAAAAAACCCGAAAACCCTCGTGTAGCTGATACACAAAAATGCCTTCGCGTTAGCGGAAAACACAATGACCTGGAAGAGGTAGGCGTAGACACCTATCACCACACCATGTTTGAAATGCTAGGCAACTGGAGCTTTGGCGATTATTTTAAAGTAGAGGCAATTGCATGGAGTTGGGAGTTACTAACCGAAGTTTATAAGCTTGACAAAGACAGATTATATGTTTCTGTTTTTGAGGGAGATGGCAAAGAGGGTTTGCCTTCCAGTAAAATTGCATTGTCAGAATGGCAAAAATTGGTGGATAATGATCACATTGTTTTGGGAAATAAAAAAGACAATTTCTGGGAAATGGGCGATACAGGTCCCTGCGGCCCATGCAGCGAAATACACGTAGACATGCGTAGCGAAGAGGAACGTAGTAAAATACCCGGACAGCACATGGTCAATAAAGATCATCCGCAGGTTATTGAAATATGGAACAACGTTTTTATACAATACAATAGAAAAAAAGATGGTACTTTAGAAGAGTTGCCATCAAAGCATGTAGATACCGGAATGGGACTCGAAAGGTTGGTTAGAGTTATTCAGGGTAAAGCTTCAAATTATGATACCGATGTATTTACGGGTACCATAGGTACAGTTGAACAAATTGTAAACAAAAAATACGATTACAGCGACACTAAAAAAGCCATTGCTTTTCGGGTTTTGGCTGACCACATCCGGGCTATCTGTTTCACCATAGCAGACGGACAATTGCCCAGCAACACAGGCGCAGGCTATGTAATTAGGAGAATATTGCGCAGAGCAGTTCGTTATTATTATTCTTACCTAGATTACAAGCAACCGTTGCTGCATCAGTTGGTGCCGGTTTTGGCAAAACAGTTTGAACACGTTTTTCCTGAATTGATGGCGCAGCTTGAGTTTGTAAGTAAAGTTGTGAAAGAAGAAGAGGATGCATTTTTGCGGACCTTGGATAAAGGGCTATTCAGAATTGGAAGATATTTTGAGTCCTATGGACAACAACCATTCTCTGATATTGCAAACGATGGTTCTATCAATTCAACAATACTAGCAACAAAAGAGTTAGTCTTTTTTAAAGATCCGAGTGATATTTCAAAACTATCAATACCGGGCTCTATTGTTTTTGAATTATATGACACATATGGCTTTCCTGTTGATCTAACTAGATTGATTGCAATTGAAAAGGGATGGGATATAGATGAAGTAGGTTTTGAACAAGAACTTCAACAACAAAAAAACCGAAGCCGTGCGGCTGCAGTTGTTGATACCGAAGATTGGATAACATTAGCACCTTCTGGCAATACAAACTTTGTCGGATATTATTTCCAGGAAATAGAGTCTGCAAAAGTCACTAAATTTCGAAAGGTTAAATCCAAAACTGAAGAGTATTATCAGTTGGTTCTAGATGAAACGCCTTTTTATGCAGAAAGTGGGGGACAAGTTGGCGATTCTGGTACTTTAGATTTTGATGGGGAAACAATTGAAGTATTCAACACAAAAAAGGAGAATGATTTAATACTTCATTATGTAAAGCGGTTGCCCAAAGATTATAGTTATCCAAGAGTATTTGCCAGCGTAAATAAAGAAAGGCGAACTTCAATCTCTATCAATCACTCTGCAACACACTTACTTCATGCAGCTTTGCGCCTGGTTTTGGGCACTCATGTTGCTCAAAAAGGAAGTTTGGTTAATGAAGAACATCTTCGCTTCGACTTTTCCCATTTTGCCAAAGTAACAGACGAAGAAGTCGCTAAAATAGAAGCAATCGTAAACCAAAAAATTCGGGAAAATGTAGCTGTTGTCATTAAAGAAATGAACAAAGACGAAGCGGTAGCCCTTGGTGCGATGGCTTTGTTTGGCGAAAAATATGGCGACAAAGTACGTGTGGTCATGATGGATTCTAATTACTCCATAGAACTCTGTGGCGGTACACACGTAGGCAATACCGGCGAACTTGGTTTCTTCAAAATAAAACATGAAACCGCTGTAGCTGCGGGTGTACGAAGGATAGAAGCTGTAAGTGGCAAAGCTGCAGAGGATTATATTAATGCACAATTGCAGCAACTGTACGAAGTAAAATCAGCTTTCAACAATCCAAAAGAATTGATGAAAGTGATAGAAAACGCTCTTGCTGAAACCAAGGAACTTAAGAAGAAACTGGAAAGCCTGGAAACAAAACATTTGGGAACATTGCAAAATGAATTGTCAACAAAAGTAGAGGTTATTAACGGCATTTCTTTCATTGGTGCAGTGGTTGAAGTTGGTAGTGCAGACGGCCTTAAAAAACTAACGCATAATTTGAGTTCTTCTTTCCCCCCTTTGGGGGGCGGGGGGGCTGTTGTTCTTGCCGCCAATATTGGCGGTAAAGCATCGGTAGCTATCGGTTTGAGCGAAGACATTGTAAATTCAAAAGGATTAGAAGCACCAAAGATTATAAAAGAACACATCACCCCAATCATAAAAGGTGGAGGCGGCGGCAACAAAACCCTCGCCACTGCTGGCGGGCAAGATGCCAGCAATTTGGATAAGGTAATTGAGGTGGTGAAAAGTTTGTTGTAATGGGGAAATTCGAAAAACTATTATTGAAGTTATTGTCTGGAAATTCGGACAATAACTTTGTATTTGCTGACCTGATTAAAATTATTGAAAATGCAGGCTTCAATATAAGAATAAAAGGTAGTCATCATATCTTTACAAAGCAAGTCGTTGAAGAAATTATAAATATCCAACCGCTAAATAATAATAAAGCAAAACCTTATCAGGTGAAACAGGTTAGGGAATTGCTAATAAAATATAAATTAATTCCCGATGATGAAGTCTAAATACGAAATCATAATCTACTGGAGCAGTAATGATTCATGTTACATTGCTGAAGTTCCGGAGTTAAAAGGATGTATGGCTGATGGCTCTTCTTATGCAGAAGCATTGCAAAATGCAGAAATAATTATTAACGAATGGCTCGAAACAGCAACAGAACTCGGAAGAAGCATTCCTGAACCCAAAGGAAAATTGATGTTTGCATAATGGAAAAGGTTTTGAATCGTGAAGTAATTATTGAAGAAGTGGAAAAGGGAAATTTGCTTGTCATTTGTCCTTCTCTGCAAGGATGCTACAGTGAAGGAAGCACAAAAGCAGAAGCATTAATAATGATAGAAGATGCGATTGTACTCCACCTCAAAGATCGTCTGCAATGACCCCACTATTCACCTCCACCCGTTTAATATTCCGTGAATTTACGTTGCAAGATGCCCCATTAATTTATGAATTGAACAATGCACCCGGCGTTACAAAATATGTCCACGAACCACCCACAACTCGGGAAAATGTGCAGGATATTCTTGCCAATATCATACTTCCGCAATATGAGAAATACCAACATGGCCGATGGGCTTTACACCTGAAAGACAATCTTGAGTTCATTGGTTGGTGCGGTTTGAAAAGGGTTCCCGAAAGAAATTTCCCTGATCTCGGCTATCGCTTTCTGCCAAAATATTGGGGCAAAGGTTTTGCCACCGAAGCCGCCAAGAGAACCATTGAATATGGATTTGAAGTTTTACAATTAGAAGGCATCTTTGCAGCGGCACATGAAGAAAATATTGCTTCGCAAAAAGTGCTCGAAAAATGTGGGTTACATTTCCTTGCCTTTGAAACCATTGACGGAGTAAATACAAAAACCTACCAACTAATAAATCACTAAAGCATTTTTCAACAATTAACATTTCCGAAGGGTTTCGTAAATGAAAAACTTTCCTATTTTTGATCTACTAAAACATTCGTACACAAAAACTTATTTTTATGAAATGGCTTAATTACACCTCGGCATTTTTGGCAGCAACATTATTTGCATCGGCAACTTTTGCGCAGGATGCCCCACCCGAACCTCCTGCTCCACCCAAACCTCTGAAAGAAAAAAGAGAAGAAATCATCATTAAAAAAGATGGTGGAAAAGAAGAAAAAATGACCATTGTAGTTGACGGCGACAATGTGACCATCAATGGCAAACCCATGAATGATATCAAAGACGGCAATGTCAAAATTATCACCCGCAAAAAGAGGATGGGACCGGGTGAGTCTGATTTTCATTCGTTTTTATTTCCACATGGTGAAATAGACAATGAAGATATGGAAGAAGCATTTGCTCCAAAGGGTGTAAACAAAGCCATGTTAGGCATCCTGACCACCAAAAGCGAAAATGGTGCAATAGTTTCTGAAGTTACCAAAGAAAGCGGTGCCGAAAAAGCCGGTTTAAAACCGGACGATATAATAACAAAGGTCGGCGACACCAAAGTTACAGGCCCAAAAGACCTGACCGAAGCAATTGGAAAATACAAACCAAATGACAAAGTTGAAATAACTTACAAGAGAAACGGCAAAGAGATAAAAACCACCGCCACACTTTCTGAAAATAAAGGAAAGCGCATCATGATCAAGAGGAATGGCGAAGACTTTGACCTCGATATGCCAGGTGGAATAATGCCGCCGGATATGGGAAATTTCAATTTCTATTTTAATAACAAACCAAGATTGGGTCTGCAAATTCAGGATCTTGAAGAAGGCAAAGGCGTAAAAGTAAATGATGTAGACAACGACCTGCCTTGCGGCAAAGCCGGCTTGAAAGAAGGTGACATCATCACACAAATAAATGGAAAAGACATCAGCGGAGTAGACGAATTAAAGGAAGCTACTAAAGACCTAAAAGAAGGTGAAACAATCAATCTTACTTACAAAAGAGATGGTAAAAGCCAAACCGCCGATGTCAAAATCCCGAAGAAATTGAAAACTGCCGATTTGTAATACTCACACTCACTATATATTCAAAGCCGTTGCAAAATTTGCAGTGGCATTTTTTTATTTGAAAATTGATATGTTTACTAAATGAGTTATAGGCCAAGCAATTCAAAAAACTTTTTGTATTACCGAAAACATTAAATCGACATCACAAAAAGGTGATTTATCTTTGCTTTCTCAATGTTTGTTCACAAACAATTCTTTTGTAACAAAATGTCTAAAACTTTTCAGATGGTAATTAGCATTGATAATCAATGTGTTATAATTTGCTCGCCTGATATACAAGGTGAGCAATCAACAACTTATCCACAAATTTTGGAAATATGAGAGATTTAACTACATCAGCCATTGACAGGCAAAATATTCTAAACAATCTCGATGCAGTCTCTAATATACAAGAATATTTAGGGGTTAAAGGTATGCTGTTTGAAGGCGAATTTAGATTCACAAAAGAACAGGTAGCCGACTTTTACAAAGTAGATACTTCAACCATCGACACTTATTTATCTCAATACGAAAAAGAACTAAAACATAATGGCTATGAATTGTTTAAAGGTATTACACTCAAATTTTTTAAAGAACAGTTTGGTGGCATCATAAATATTCAATCAAGAACTACACAGTTGGGGCTATTAAACTTTCGTGCCTTTCTTAATCTAGGTATGTTATTAGTAGAAAGTGAAATGGCAAAAGCTATACGTAGCAAAATGCTCGATATAGTAATTGATACACTAAATAAACGTTTAGGAGGCTCTACAAAATACATTAATCAACGTGATGAAGATTTCTTTCACAGCATCATAAAAGAGCCACTATATCGCAAGGAATTTACTACTGCATTACACAACCATCTTAATATGGGCAACTATAAATATGCCTATTATACCGATGCTATTTATAAATGTATTTTCCAAGAAAACGCTAAAGAATATAAACAAATATTAAAACTAGAAGAGCAGGAAAACCCACGAGATACAGTGTATGCCGAAGTATTAACCCTCATTGCATCTTTTGAAACAGGCTTAGCTTATGAAATGGAAATTAAAGCTGCTGTTTTAGGCAGAATGTTAGAAAAAAACGAGATGGACGAACTGATAAAAACTTTTGCAGAACATCCACAACAAAAACCCCATATAGATAATGCTAGAACCAAAATGACTACCCGTGATTATGGTTTTAGGCAAGTTTTACACGAAAACTTAAAACACTACATAGGCAGTATCGACCTATCAGACTATCAACGTTTTCTTGGCGATAAAAGCAAAGCATTACAAGATAGAATTGAAGAGAGTATTGATGTTTTTAAACGACTAAAAGACAGATAATACTATGGAAGTAATACTATACTTCGATACAGCCCACGCTATTACTGTTCACGATGATATTATAAACAAGTCAGGTGGTTTTCAAGGCATCCGTGACTTAGGGCAATTAGAGAGCATTTTAGTACATATCAAGTACAATTTGGATTATCCCAATTTTGAAGACAAACTAACACATTTGTTTTATGCAATCAATAAAGGTCATACATTTTCAGACGGTAATAAACGTTCTTCTATTGCTTTATCAACCTACTTTATGGAAGTAAATGGATATGATTTTGCAGTTAGCAAATTCATAGTTGAAATGGAAAATATTGCAGTAGACGTTGCAGATAACAGAATTGATAAAGACCTATTAGCCGAAGTGGTAATCTCAATTCTTTACGAAGATGATTACAGCGATGAGCTAAAATTAAAATTAATTGAAGCAAAAGGGTGTCAATTATATTAGAAGTTGGAATGCCGATAATTTTAATAATTTTATGATGGGTTAGGCCAATCTCAAATTTTGAATTAGGGAATTATAGAACTTACAATTACCCTTACAATTCATAACTCATAATTCTAAATTCACAATTACCTTTACCCGCAAATGAATATTTCGGAAAAATACGAAGTTGTTATAGGTTTAGAAGTACATGCACAATTGCAAACAGCCAGTAAATTGTTTTGTGGTGACAGTGCAGCTTTTGGTTCACCACCCAATACACACATCAGCCCCATAACCTTAGGGCATCCCGGTACACTGCCACGAACCAACAAAAAAGCCGTTGAATATGCTATTCGCATGGGTTTGGCCTGCAATTGTGAAATTGAACAGTACAACTATTTTGCACGTAAAAACTACTTTTATCCTGATTTGCCAAAAGGTTATCAGGTGTCGCAACATACTACGCCCATTTGCAAGGGCGGTCATGTGACTATCAAAACAAAAGACGGCGCAAAAGCGGTAAAACTCAATCGTATCCATTTGGAAGAAGATGCAGGCAAAAGCATTCACGATGCAGATGAAAACTACACCTGCATTGATTACAACCGTGCCGGAGTTCCACTTATAGAAATAGTAACCGAGCCTGATATGCACAGTGCCGAAGAAGCTTTTCAGTATGTGACCGAGATCAGAAAACTGGTCCGTTGGATAAATGTATGTGATGGCAACATGGAAGAAGGAAGTTTGCGTTGCGATGCAAACGTTTCCATCCGTCTGCATGGTGAAACTGAACTGGGAACCAAGGTGGAAGTAAAAAACCTCAATTCCATCCGCAACGTAAAAAAAGCCATTGAATACGAAGTAGGTCGCATGATAGGTTTAGTAGAAAACGGTCAACCCATTATACAGCAAACTCGTAGTTTTGATGTAGATACCGACACCACCTTCTCTATGCGTGACAAGGAAGATGCAAATGATTACCGATATTTTCCCGAACCAGATTTAGCGCCGTTTCAATTATCTGATCAATTTATTAATGGCATCAAAGCTGCTTTGCCGGCCTTGCCTGCAAGTCTTTATGAAAAATATATTTCGCTGGGGTTAAGCGAATACGATGCTTCGCAATTGATTGATGAGAGAACAACAGCTGATTATTTCGACGAAGTCGCAAAACACTCAGACAAATACAAAGCCCTAGCCAACTGGATGTTGGGCCCAATCAGGCAACTGCTGAATGATAAAAATATCGGTTTCGGTCAGTTGGATTTGCAGGCAGAAAAACTTGCTCAACTGGTAGCAATAGTAGAAGAAGGAAAAGTGAATTTTTCTGTTGCTTCGCTTAAAATATTTCCTGCACTGTTACAACAACCAGGTAAATCACCGCTGGAACTTGCAACAGAAATGAACCTGCTACAGGTAAGTGACACCAGCGATATAGCTGCCTGGGCAGATGAAGTAATTGCCAAAATGCCCGACAAAGTAGCCGAATACAAAAAAGGCAAAAAAGGATTGATTGGCTTATTCGTGGGTGAAATGAAAAAGCTAAGCAATGGCAAAGCTGATCCCAAAATTGCCACACAGATTTTGGAAGAAAAATTGAAATAGTAATTATTATCCTTCGTCATTGCGAGGACGACGTAGGAGGATTAAGTAATTCTGCTATCATAATAAAAAATCAGCAGAAATATAATTAAGAGAAGATTGCTTTCCCGAATTACGGGAGTACCTGTCGTACCTCCTCGCAAAGAGGAACTGTTAGTTTGAAAACACTTTGAAAAAGAGACTTAATGAAAAAGACAATTTACCTGTTATTCGCAATAATCTTGATTGCCGCATGCAAAGAAAAAAAGAACGGAACATTTATAGTTAATGGAGAAATATTACATGCACCTGGCAAGAAAGTAACATTGATAGAAGCACCCTATACCAATGAACAGCCGGTAATTTTAGATTCTGCAATGTTAGACGCAAAAGGTTCATTTAGCCTTAAAGGGAGGGCAAATGAAGAAGGAATTTACAGGCTTGTTCTGGAAAACGGACCTGATGTAATCTTAGTAAATGACAACAGCGAAATAACCGTACATCTGGATGTGAATGACTACCGAAATTATAAGGTAGAAGGCTCTGAAGCCTCGGCAAGTTTGCACACATTATTTGAAGATTATCACGCAAAAGACTCAACCATTCTTGCAAATTTCAAAGCAATTAATGAGTTGGAAAAAATACCCGGCAAGGATAGTGTTGTAGAGGCAATGAAATCAGCCAATGACAAACATGTGGAAGGACTTAACAGCCTTTTGCACGATTTTATAAAAAATAACAGCAGCCCCGCAGCAGTGTTGTATGTGCTCGGCATTGCAAGCCAAACCATTAAACCCGAAGAGTTAAAAGCTATAGTAGATGTAGCTGCATCAAAATTTCCACAACATGCAGGACTGACAAGGGTTAAAACCATGCTGTCATTAAAAAAGCCAGCCGCAGAAACAAGGCCCGAAGCCCCGGCTTATGCACTTACCGGTAAGCAGTCACCCGACTTGCAAATGCAGGGAGTGGATGGAAAAAACATGAGCATTAGTCAATTCAAAGGCAAGTTTTTATTGGTTGATTTTTGGGCAAGTTGGTGTGGCCCCTGCCGCCAGGAAAACCCAAACGTTGTGGCGGCTTATAATAAGTTTAAAAATAAAAACTTCACAATTTTGGGCATATCACTTGACCAGGATAAGGAAGCCTGGCAAAAAGCTATTGCTAAAGATAATCTGAACTGGAACCACATGAGCGACCTGAAGCAATGGGAAAGTGCCGCCGTTCCTGCATTCGGATTTGAAGGTATTCCTTTCAATGTGCTTATAGACCCTTCTGGAAAGATTATTGCCAGCGGATTAAGAGGCGAGGATTTGGACAGGAAGTTGGAGGAAGTGTTGAAGTAATATGGGTTCAAGATAAGCTACTTGAATATACCGTAGGCAACCTTATTACCATCTTAATATCTCTGATAAGGTAATAAGGTTGTAATAACACTTGATCTTAGTGTTATACTAAGGTAATAAGGTGATTTCCAAAGAATTGACAAAGCACGATTTTAACACCGAAATCACGTTAAAGTAGTGAGGATTGTTGAAACACTTTCAATTCAACATGTAAAATCCTATACAAATTTGATGTGTAACGTTAGAGAACAACTGATGGATCCGAAGGAAGGTATTTTGAATAACTATTTTATGCTTTTAGAAGAAGTTTTATTCTTTCCGAAAATGTAGCCCAAACCTATGCCAAAGTAATTTGGTTTGTATGTATTGTTTTCATTGGGATTTGAGTTTGTAAAGGCGGTATTGTACAAAGCTTTAAAAAAAAGCCCGCATTTTAATTCATACACTGCAAAGAAATTAGCCCCTATTTCCAAAGCTTTTAGATGGGCTTTGTTATCATTAACATCTGCATCCTTTTTCCCATCAAATTTTACAGATACATCAATTATAGTGTCTTGGCTAATGCCAGCATAACTTGATCCGCTTGTTGATTTTTGTCTTCCACTTACACCGAGGCTAAGTACGGGGCCTAAACCGCCAAAAAAACTTCCGGACGTAGTGGTGGATTTATAAGCCAGGTTCAATGGCATTTCAATATAATTGAGTGAGGCACTATTATCAATCTTACTTGTAATTGGAGTACCTCCAAAATCGAATGAAACTTCCTGTGATTGTTTTATACCCTTATTTACATAATTCAGTTCCGGTACAAAAACAAGCGATGTTGCTAACGGCATCTGCATTATGACACCAAACTTAAATCCTGTTGAAGAAGTCGTACCGGGAATGTCCACTGAACCGCCATTTCCATCATCCTCTTTGAGTGTAGCATTCGTAATCAAAAGATTACCCTGCAACCCTACTTTGAACTGGGCATTAGCATAAGTAACCAGGAACATTATTGCTACAAAAATAATGGTACTTTTTTTCATATTGTTTTGTCGTTTTATTTTTAAAAAAATGAAAGATTTTTTCTCAATACTATTTTTCTAAGTTTAATGATACCACTTTTATATTTTTAGCCCAAAGAATAGCGCAGTAACAATATTGCTACATACAAACCTATCCTAAAAAGAAATTTTTTACATACTTCTTCTATATTGACCACCAACCTGATAAAGTGCGTTGGTTATTTGTCCCAATGAGCAATGTTTTACAGTTTCCATCAATTCTTCAAAAAGGTTACCATTGTTTATGGCAACAACTTTCAGTTTTTCTAACATGGCTTCCGCAGTTGCTTCATTTCTTTTTTGAAAGGCTGCCAAATTTTGAATTTGTTGTTCCTTTTCTGCAGTAGTACTTCTGATCACTTCACCCGGCAGAATGGTTGGGCTTCCTTTTTTATTTAGAAATGTATTAACACCAATCAATGGCAATTCGCCGGTATGTTTTTGATGTTCATAAAACAAACTTTCTTCCTGAATTTTATTTCTTTGATACATACGCTCCATAGCACCCAATACTCCACCACGGTCATTAATGCGGTCAAATTCTCCCAATACCGCTTCCTCCACCAAATCGGTCAACTCTTCTATTAAAAAACTTCCTTGATTTGGGTTTTCGTTTTTGGCCGTTCCCAACTCCCGGTTTATGATTAACTGTATAGCCATAGCACGTCTTACACTTTCTTCAGTTGGTGTAGTAATGGCCTCATCGTAGGCATTTGTATGAAGGCTATTGCAGTTGTCATAAATGGCATATAAAGCCTGTAGTGTTGTGCGTATATCGTTAAAGTCAATCTCTTGCGCATGTAGCGATCTGCCCGATGTTTGGATGTGGTATTTCAGCATTTGGCTACGCTTGTTTGCCTTGTATTTATACTTCATAGACTTAGCCCATATTCTTCTTGCCACCCTGCCTATAACACTATATTCGGGATCCATACCGTTGCTGAAAAAGAAAGATAAATTAGGTGCAAAATCGTCTATGTTCATTCCCCTGCTCAAATAATATTCAACATAAGTAAAGCCATTAGAAAGGGTAAACGCAAGTTGAGTAATAGGATTTGCTCCTGCCTCTGCTATGTGGTATCCGCTAATGCTGACACTATAGAAATTTCTAACCTTTTGATCTATAAAATATTGCTGTACATCACCCATTAGTTTTAGCGCAAACTCTGTACTGAATATACAGGTGTTTTGTGCCTGATCTTCTTTTAGAATATCTGCCTGTACGGTACCCCTTACCTGACTAAGTGCTTCAGCTTTTAGTTTTGCATATACATCTGCCGGCAATACTTCATCGCCGGATAAACCAAGCATCTTAAGACCCAATCCATTATTACCTGCAGGCAAACTCTCTAATGAAGTTGAGTTGGCATAAAGTGGTCTTTGTGTAGATTGATATTTAGCTTTTAGTTTGCTTTCTACCAACTCCCACTTACCATTTTCTTCAATCCATTTTTCACACAACTGATCTATAGCCGCATTCATAAAAAATGCCAACAACATAGGTGCAGGTCCGTTTATGGTCATACTTACAGATGTAAGCGGACTGCAAAGATCAAAACCGCTGTATAATTTTTTGGCATCATCTACAGTGGCAATACTTACACCACTGTTACCAATTTTGCCATAAATGTCCGGCCTTATTGCAGGATCTTCTCCATATAGTGTTACACTGTCAAAAGCCGTGGATAAACGCTTGGCAGGTTGCCCTAAAGCAACATAATGGAATCGTTTGTTGGTTCGTTCCGGATCACCTTCTCCTGCAAACATGCGGGTAGGATCTTCACCTTCTCTTTTTAGTGGAAATACACCTGCGGTAAATGGAAAATGTCCCGGCGCATTTTCTTGTCCTTGCCAGGTAAGCAAGTCGCCCCAATCTTTATATTTTGGTAATACCACTTTAGGAATACGGGTACCACTTAAGCTGGTTGCAAACATTTCCTGACGAATAACTTTGTTTCTAACATTATATTCAAAGTAGTCTTTGCTATATTCTTTAACTTTTTCAGGCCAGTTGTTTATTAGTTTTTTTGCTACAGGGGTTAATTGGCCGGTATAAAAATCAATTTGCTTTTGCAACGCATTTATAAGATCCGCATTTTTTTCGGATTCTGACGATGTGAATGATTGCAGTACACCATGCAGTTGGTAGAGTTTGGTTGCTATTGCTGATTGCTCTCTTACCAGTTGATCATATTCTCTTATGGAAGTAGTTATTTCACTTAAATATCTCACCCGCGAAGATGGAATTATAGCTGTGGAAACTTTTGCTGTTGCCCCAAAGTGGCATTCGCCAAATTGTACACCTGTCTTTTTTTCTATGGCATCTATTATTTTTTCAAATAAATGGTTTACGCCTTCGTCATTAAATTTGCTGGCAATAGAACCTACTATGGGCAGGTCTTCATTTTTTGCAGTAAACAACTGATGGTTGCGTTTGTATTGCTTGCATACATCGTTGTAGGCATCCATAGCACCGGCTTTGTCAAATTTGTTGATGCAGATTACGTCAGCATAATCAAGCATATTTATCTTTTCCAGTTGCGATGCAGCGCCGTATTCAGGTGTCATCACATACATGCTTACGTTGCAAAATGTAAGTATGCTTGCATCGCTCTGTCCCACACCTGCACTCTCTAAAATGATAAAATCAAACCCCTTGCTTTGTACAATATCTATTGCTTCCTGCACATGCTTGCTCAATGCTACATCACTTTCACGGGTAGCAAGGCTGCGCATATATGCACGTGGGTTATGAATAGAATTCATTCTTATTCTATCGCCAAGCAAAGCTCCTCCTGTTTTCTTTTTGCTGGGATCAACAGAAATTACAGCAATAGTTTTATCTGTATAGGTATTAAGAAAACGCCTTACAATTTCATCTGTTACAGAAGATTTACCGGCACCACCGGTACCTGTAATGCCTAGCACGGGACTATTTTTTGTTACTGTCTCTTTTGCATTTCCCAGTAAAACCTTATTGAAATCCTGACCCGCTTCTGCCAGCGTAATAGCACGGGCAATTCTTCTTATGTCTTTTCTTTCTCCTAACGGAAGTTTACCATTCCATGTTTCAGATGCTTTCCAAAATGGAGATGTAGTTATTTCTTCGCCATCAACATTTTTTGTGCTGCATTTGTTAATTACATCTTCAATCATACCCTCCAGGCCCATGTGTCTTCCATCGTCCGGGCTATAAATACGGGTAATGCCATACTCCTGCAATTCATTTATTTCTGAAGGAAGAATGGTGCCACCTCCACCTCCAAATATTTTAATATGCCCACAGCCATTTTCATCCAACAAATCCTTCATGTATTTAAAAAACTCAACATGGCCGCCCTGATAACTTGTTATTGCAATGCCTTGTGCATCTTCTTCTATTGCACACTCCACAATTTCTGCAACACTCCTATTGTGTCCCAAATGTATGATTTCAGCTCCTTTAGATTGCATAATACGGCGCATAACGTTTATGGCAGCATCATGACCGTCAAAAAGGGAAGCCGCAGTTACAACTCTTACTTTAAATGATTCAGATTGTTTCATTGCTTTTGGTACATTTATTTAAGCGATTAGTAGAAGCTTAGCACAACCTTAGTAACCTACTACTTATGTAATCAGAGCTGAAAAGGCTTGCAAGCAATCGTTGCAAAATTAAGGGCTTTTGATTTGTGGAATTCCGAAAAGAAAAATGTAAGAAATTGTAGGATATTTAATAGGAAAACCAATTGTTGAAAGAAATTAGATTTTGATCAATGTTTTACAATGCAAAAATTTTGCGTCATTTTACACAACTGTTCTTACCGCATAACTTATTTAATGACAAAATATAGCAAATATAAATTACCCTTTTTTTATGGATTAATAAGTATTGCAGTTGCTGGACTTTTTGTTTTGTTTCTCATTAGATTACTGAATAATTATATAACCGTTCCCTGGAATAAAAAAAAGATAAAGAAAAATTACGTAATCTTTAATGGTGCAGTAATTACAGAAATGACAAGTTCCGCTAAAACTTCTGATTTACATGCTTTTACTTTTTCTTATTATAGTGAAAAAAGGATACTTACTAACAAACATAACATAGGTTTAAATTTTAAATCTAACTCTGCTCATTATTTAATGGAAAAAAGTTTGCCGGTAATATATGAAAGGGGAAATCCAGGAAACTCCAGATTACTAATAGTGCCGAAAGATTTTGAATATTTTGAAATACCATATCCTGATACTTTGCAATGGATAAAAGATGATGTATTGTATTAAATTGATTTCGTTCTAAAAAAATCAAAAACGAACACACAACATTAGTTGCCAAAAAAGCGAGTGGTGGACGTTCACTATTCAGGCGACGAATAATTTCTTTAATCAACTACAAGAAAACTATAGCACTTCTTCGGCAATACCTGTCCGTTCTAATTATTGTATCGAAGAAACCCCCAAATACATGTGTAATATATGAAATGGTGATTGTGGCGACAATATTATGTAGAATACATTACAAAATGTGGTTCAATCTATTACTGTTTGTTATTTCGCAACTCTCTCTGCCAACCACAAAAACTCTGTAGCAAATGTTTTTATAGAATTAATAAAAACCGTATCCGTCAAATTTCCTTCCTCGTCAAATTTTTTGTCTACGGTGGGCACTATCAGCATATTGGGGCTTGCTATACCAAACAATGCCATAATAAGCAATTGCAATTGCTGACTTGCACGAATACCACCAAATCCGCCTGTAGAGGCAGTTGCAATTCCAAATGCTTTGTGCATTTGTTTAGGAAAATGATCAAACAGGTTCTTCATGGGAGGGGTATAGCTACCGTTGTATTCAGGGGTAACAATAATAAAAGCATCGGCATCAAACATTCTTTTTGCAAGGGGCTTATAGGGATCGGGTGTTGTTTCTATGGATGAGTAAACTTCTTCCTGAAGGGTTGGAAAATTCCATTCCCTTACGTCTATTATATCTACAGTGTGTGCTGTATTTTCTGTGAAATATTTTTTTAAAAATATAGCCAATCTGAATGTTATACTATTTTTTCTTGGACTTCCGGAAACGATTTCAATGTTCATTTTAATAATTTATATAAACAAATACCTTTTGATTAACAAGAATACAACGAAACAAACCAATTGTTGCATCGTTGTATTCGAATTGTTTGGTAGAATACAATTATGCCTGCTTAATCATCTCTATATTCATGAGCAATTTTACTTCGTCAGCTACAACAAGTCCACCTGCTTCAGTTACTGCACTCCATTTCAATCCATAGTCTTTACGGTTTAATTTACCTTTTATCTCAAATCCCATTCTTTCCATTCCCCATGGATCTTTAGTGGAACCGTTATACTCTATTTCCAATTCAACAGGTTTTGTAATGTCTCTAATTGTTAAGCCTCCGTGTAACTTAAATGTGCCATCATTGCCTGTAATAACTCCTGTAGAAGAAAATGTAAGTTTAGGATACTCAGCAGCATTAAAGAAATCATCGCTTTTTAAGTGAGTATCTCTTTGTTCATTTTTAGTATCAATGCTGTTAACATCTGCTTCAAAACTTATTTTAGCTGTACTAAAATCTTCACCTTCTACATCTAATGTAGCATCAAAGGTTTGAAAACTGCCCGTAGTAGTAGAAATCATCAGATGTTTAACTTTAAAAGTAATGTCTGAATGCGCCGAATCAATCTTGTAAGTTGCCATGGTTGTATTATTTTTTATTGTTTTTGAAAATGATTTATTCTTCTATTAAAATACCCATTTTGCCCAGTTCATAATCTCTGAAAGCCTCCATAATCTGTGTTTGATTATTCATAACAAAGGGTCCGTGACTTGCAACAGGTTCGTTGAGAGGTTCACCTGTACCAATCATGAGCAAACTGTCTTCTAATGCTTCTACTTCAAAACCATTGCCATCCTTATTAAGCACAACAAGGAAGTGGTTAGCAATTTCTGCATCATCGTTTTTCAGCTTTATTTTCCCGTTTAATACATACACAAAAGCATTGTGTGAATCGGGAATTTCAAAGAAAAATTTCCCTCCTTTTTTTGCATTAACAGTAAAAGTATTTACATCGCTTAATGTAGGGACCGGTCCATTAATTTCACCCAACTTACCAGCCTGAATATTTATGCGCATTAAACCATCTTTGCTAATTATGAAGGGAGTTTCATCTGCGGTTAAAGGAAAATAAGTAGGAATGTCCATCTTGTTTGCTGCAGGAGTATTAACCCAAAGTTGAATCAGTTCCTGTCTTCCTCCTCTCTCAAAAATGTCTGCCGGCGGCCTTTCGCTATGTATAACACCCATTCCGGCATTCATCCATTGTATGCCTCCTTCATAAACAATATTGTTATTCCCTCTGCTATCCCGGTGATGTACTCCGCCTTTGAAAATAAAACTTACAGGCGAAAACCCTCTGTGTGGATGTGGTCCCACACCCGAATTAACTACGGGAATATGTATAGGGACTTTTACATCTGCATGGTGCAACAGCAGAAATGGGTCTATACTTTCCGCCTTAGCCGAAGGGAATGCCTGTCTTACAGGCATGCCGCCCATATCAAATGCATTGGCGTAAATGATACTCTTTATAGTTCTTTGCGTTTTCATAATTAAACATTTTTCATTGGTACTTCTATTATTAAAATTTCTGCATTTGTAGTAGCATGAAGGCTGATGGAGTCTGTTTCCCAAAGTCCCAATGCATCTTTTTTGTTCAGTTGGTGAGTTCCAATTTTAATGCTGCCATCTATAACAAATACATATACACCATTGCCTTCTTTTTTTATCTTGTAAGACAATTCTTTATCTGCTTCCATATTGGCAAGGCTAAACCATGCATCCTGATTTATCCATACAGCCGCTTCAATATCAGGAGCAACCACGGTTTGTATATGATTCAACCTTTGCTTAGGGTCAAAGGTTTTTTGATCGTAACGGGGCTCAATATTCCTTATTTTCGGGAGTACCCATATTTGTAAAAAATTCGTAACCTTATCTTTGTAATGGTTGTATTCAGAGTGTTGTAAGCCACTGCCGGCGCTCATTATTTGTACATCATTTTGGTAAATGACTTTAGCCGTTCCTGTACTGTCTTTATGCTCTAAAGCCCCGGATATGGGAATAGATACAATCTCCATATTATCATGAGGATGTGCACCAAAACCGGAGCCGCCGGTTATAATGTCATCATTTAATACACGCAACAAGCCAAACTGTACTTTTTCAGGATCATAATAATGCCCAAAACTGAAAGAATGATGACTGTCTAACCATCCCAAGTTGACATGGCCTCTTTTATTTGCTTCGTGAAATATAGTTTTCATAATGATTAATTTAAGTGTACATACATGTATTTCGGTAAATTTTTTTATTCCTTTTCTCTAAAACGCTCTAATAATTTGTTCAGCTCTTCTGCATCTTTTTCTGAAATAACCATAATTGTTTTCAATTTTGAATTCATTTTATGTGTTGCGCTGCGCAAACTTTCTATCCCAGTGGTAGTTAGATTCATAACAGTTTCTCTTTTATCTACATCAGAAGTAGTGCGGCTTACCAGATTTTTAGCAACCAACCTATCTATAATTCTTGGTACATTTGAATTCTGCTCAATCATACGACTACCAATGTCTTTAACACACATCTGCTGTGGATGTTTCCCTTTCAGTATTCTAAGCACATTGTATTGTTCATGAGTAAGTCCCATTATTTTCAATTCTGAACTAATAATTGTTTTCAACCACCAGGCAGTATATAAAATATTTAAGCCCGCCTTTTGATTTTGGGTTAAAAATTTATCTGTTTTTAATGCTTCTTCAAGTTTCACAACACAAATGTATGTACATACATGCAACTTTAATGTTAAAATATTACTTTCCTAAATTACAACAGCGAAGGGCTTATTGTAAAATAATAACAACCAAATAATTGATTATCAGTTGTTTATGACATTTGTAAAACATGGCATTAGCAATAAAGTCATGAATAAAAAATCAAGATGTTTTCAAAAAATAATTTTTTATTGTGCTGCAACCATTAAAATAGCTTTAAATCTGAAATAGCCTGCAACTATTGATTTTGTAAATGTGTCTTTAAAATCTAATCGCTTATTCTAAAAACTATACACCATGTTCACCCATGAAAACGCCGGACCTATCTTAATCTATTTATTGATTTTGCTAGTAATGATTTATTGCAGACCTCGTCAGAAAAGGACTTTACACATCAGGCCACGAAGGCATATGTAGTAGGTTTTCTCATTTAAACTTATAGAATATCTCTGTTTTGTTATTTAAAATAACACGGTAACTTATTTATAGTTTGAGAAAAAAATTTTGCTGATATAATTTATCACCTATTTTTGCAGCCCGATATTTAGTAATAAGTATCAGGAACACTCCTCCTTAGCTCAGTTGGTTAGAGCATCTGACTGTTAATCAGAGGGTCTCTGGTTCAAGTCCAGAAGGGGGAGCAAAAGTATCATGCACTTACGATCTAAAAATTGTAAGTGCTTTTTTTATTTTCCGTAAGATCAATTATCAATAGACTAGTAGATTTTGATTACCCTTTTTAATTTTTACTTCCCTCATCATAATTCTTATCCAATCCATTAATTTATAGATTTAGTAAGTGGATGTGTAATACTTTTCTAACATTCACTATAATGTGATTGATTTTTGGTAAGTACCCGCATTTATAAATATTTTACATTAATTTTAAGTACTAACTTTAAACCTTATGAACGATAACAAAGACCAACAATTATGGCGAATTGCGCAAAAAAGGGCCAACTTCAGGAGAAGTTTTATTTCTTATGTAGTTGTCAATTTTTTTCTTTGGGTGCTATGGTGGTTTACTTCAGGAAGAGTAACAGGGTTTTCAGGACATCCATGGCCCGTTTGGGTTATGTTAGGTTGGGGTATAAGCATTGCCCTGCATTATTTTGAAGCCTATACAGGTAGTAAATCTGACCTGGCTGAAAGGGAGTATGAAAAGCTTAAACGACAAAATAAATTGTAATTTTTTTATACTAATTTTTCTGCAGGAAATTAGCTTATCAGTGTAAAGCATAAAACCGTAAATACAAATTATTAACTTACAATTAGAACCTGAATCCGGTATATGGAGTTAAAGCGATTGTTTGATAGCATAGATTATCAATTATCTAATTTTCCTAAAAATGATATGCTTAATGCCAAAATAAATGGCACCTGGCAATCTATAAGTACACATGAAGTACAAGCAACGGTTAATGCTTTAAGTGCGGGCCTTTTAGAGCAAGGCATATATGGAAACGATGCTTTAGTAGAAGATGCAGCCAAAGTAGCCATCATCAGCAATAACCGACCCGAATGGGTTATGGTTGATTTGGCTGTACAGCAAACTGGTGCCATACTGGTGCCGGTATATCCAACAACCAACCCATTGGAACTCGAATTTATTTTTAATGATGCTGCTGTAAAAATAGTATTTGTAAGTAGTCCGGATTTGCTTGAAAAGGTGAATAGTATTTTACCGAAGGTGCCTTCTATAAAAGCCATTTATACTTTTGATGAAATAGATGGCGCAAACCATTGGAAGACCCTATTAAATAAAGACGATAATGCCTTGCAAAAATCAGCAGAAGTTAAGGCCACTATTACACCAAAACAGGTAGCAACAATAATTTACACATCAGGTACTACAGGTACGCCAAAGGGGGTTATGCTCACCCACGAAAATATTTATACCAACGTGATGTATAGCAAGGAGAGTTTTCCTTTTCCTGATAGCCCAACTATACGAGTGTTGAGTTTTCTTCCGCTCAATCACATTTTTGAAAGAATGGTAACCTATATCTTTTTGTTTAGTGGTATTGGTATTTATTATGCAGAAAACCTTGAGACTATTGGTGATAATTTGAAAGAAGTAAAACCTGATGGCTTTGCAACAGTGCCGCGGTTGCTGGAGAAAGTATTTGAGAAAATAATGACAAAAGGAAATGAACTTCAGGGAATAAAAAGAACCCTTTTTTTCTGGGCTGTTAAACTGGCCGAAAAGTATGATAACAATGTTGATGGGGGTATGATTTACAATATGCAGCTTGCAATTGCCAACAAACTGGTATTTAGCAAATGGAGGGATGCATTAGGAGGAAATGTTTCATTTATAATAACGGGTGGTGCTGCCTGTCAGGTAAAACTGTTGAGAATTTTTAATGCTGCCAGAATACCTGTTTATGAAGGTTATGGCCCTACCGAAAATAGCCCGGTAATAAGTGTAAACAGAAAAATACCACAAAGAGATACTTCTTTTGGCACTGTTGGTCCGCCCATTAATGGAATAGAAGTAAAGCTGGCAGATGACGGAGAAATATTGGTAAAAGGTTCCACTGTAATGAAAGGTTACTATAAACGTCCCGACCTTACAGATGAGGTTTTGATAGACGGTTGGTTGCATACCGGTGATATAGGAACATGGGTCAATAATCGATTTCTAAAAATTACTGACAGAAAAAAAGAATTGTTTAAAACAAGTGGCGGTAAATATGTAGCGCCGCAGCCAATAGAAAATAAACTAAAAGAGAGTAAATATGTTGAGCAGGTTATTGTAATAGGTGCAGAAAAGAAATTTGTTGCCGCATTAATAGTACCCTCCTTTTCTATGTTAAGGGAATGGATGAGGGAAAATAATGTTCAATTCACCAGCAACGAGGATGCTATAAAAAATGAAAACGTTATCAAACTATTTACAGGTTTGGTTGATAGTTTCAATATTTACTTTAACCATGTAGAGCAAATTAAAAAGTTTGAACTTTTGCCCTGTGAATGGTCTATAGAAACAGGAGAAATGACCCCAAAAATGAGTTTGAAAAGAAAGGTTGTAATGGAAAAATATAAAGCTGAAGTAGACAGAATTTACGGATAAGTTTTTCGTGATAGTTTATTGATATAATAAATAAGGGTTGGATAGTTTAATCAAAGCTTACTTCTACTTAGAACAAGCACAACAGTTTCATTATTCAAATTATTAAATCAAAAGTCATAAAAAAAATCTTCACCATCCTAATGATCTGCGTTCTATTGTAAGCCAAAGCACAAATATTTTATCTCTACATATTCCTCAATACCATATCGGCTACCTTCTCTTCCGATTCCACTTTCTTTTACTCCTCCAAAAGGGGCTTCTGCATGAGAAATAATTCCTTCATTTATCCCAACCATACCATACTCCAATGCCTCGGCCACACGCCAAATGCGATTGATATTTTGTGAAAAGAAATAGGCGGCTAATCCATAGTTGGTATCGTTGGCCATTGCAATAGCTTCTTCTTCTGTTTTAAATTTATATATGGCAGATATGGGGCCAAAAATTTCTTCTTCGTGCATGTCCATCGTGGCATTACACTCCTCTATAATTGTTGGTTCAAAAAATAATGTTCCTTCTTCTATTCTTTTTCCACCCATCGATATTTTACCCCCTTTGCTTATTCCATCTGCAAGTAATCTTTCAACTTTCTCAATTGCTTTTGCATTTATTAAAGGGCCAATTTGTACCCCTTGTTTTGTACCATCACCCACATTAAGCGACGCTGTGGCTTTTTTATAAGCAATCATAAACGGTTCATAGATATTCTCATGCACCAATATGCGGTTTGTACAAACGCATGTCTGTCCGGCATTGCGATACTTACTTGCAATTGTTCCTTTTACAGCCTGTTCCAAATCTGCATCGTCGAATACTATTGCAGGCGCATTGCCACCCAGTTCTAACGATACTTTTTTTATGGTTGAGGCACTTTGTGCCATCATTAGTTTACCAATTTCAGTAGAACCTGTAAAAGATACTTTTTTCACCCGTGTATCTGTAGTCATTACCAAACCCACTTCTTTTGATTGTGTTGTGGTAACTACATTTATTACTCCTTTTGGAAAACCCGCATCGAGTGCTAGTTTGGCTAAAGCCAATGCGCAAAGAGGTGTTTCATGGGGTGGCTTTATAACAACTGTACAACCCGCAGCCAATGCCGGTGATATTTTTCTGGTTATCATACTTACCGGAAAGTTCCATGGTGTTATTGCGGCTACAACACCTATGGGCTGCTTTAATGTTAATATGCGTTTAGAACTGTCAGGTGTTGGTATAACATCTCCATATACTCTTCGGGCTTCCTCTGCAAACCATTCAATAAATGAGGCTCCATAGATTACTTCTCCTTTTGCTTCTGTTAAAGGTTTGCCTTGTTCTGTAGTCATGATCATAGTAAGGTCATCTGCATTAGCTATGATAAGGTCAAACCATTTTTTTAGTAAATCATGTCTTTCTTTAGCTGTGGTTTTACCCCATGTTGCAAACGCTTTGTCTGCTGCTGCTATCGCTTTTTCTGTTTCAGCTATTCCGCAATTGGCTACATGGGTTATAATCTCTCCATTGGCTGGGTTTATAACTTCAAACTGCTCACCATTTGCCGAAGGCGTAAAAATATTGTTGATAAAAGCATTTTGTTGAAGTAATGATTTATTTGCAAGCTCCATATTTTTGATTAGTTATGATTACACGTGCCTGTTAAAAAGAAATATTTATCAATTTCCTGATTAAAAGTGAATGTCAAAAATATTAATCTAATGCTCATCAATTGGAGAATTATTAATAAGCCCTGAATCGAAATTACAGAGCAAGCTAATTGTTCTTAATTACTAAAATAAGGCTGACCTAAAAAGAATGGAATGTAGCTTAATAATAAGTTTTAGTATTTCACAAAACCATAAATAGGAGAAGAGGGGGGAGTATATTTTCTAACCAATTGTATTCCTTTTGATAACCAACTATCGGGATTTTTATTTTCTAAACGATCAATATGATGGTGAACGAAATTTTCGGCAAGCCGATTTATAGAAAATTCATTAATTGCTGTAGCCGTTTTCTTGGTTAAATAGCCAATTGTAAAACCAATTGCTGTATTGATTATTATCTTTTTGAGTTCGGGAGTTTGAGCCAGATATGAAAATGTATTTCTTAGTAAATGATTGGGCTTTAAACCTTCTTTAATGTCGTTGACTGTGGTTTCAATGTTCATTTCTTTACCGGCAATTTGCTTTTCCAATTGACTTATTGCAATATGCAGATCTTTTTGATTACTTATTTTTCCTATCGCCATATTTGGTTATTTTTCTGATTAATATTCCAGTAATTGCCGATCTTAATAAAGTACGTCTACCGAGGAATAAAATAATTCCGACAACTGCATAAAAACCTGCTACGGATAAAAAGCCTATATAAGTTTTACCAGTACACTCACCAATGTAAAGTGCTATACCAATATTAAATACAGTAATGAAGATGATGAAAGCCATTGCTAAAAACAATCCTGTAATTACTGAAGCAAAAAACTTTGAAATTTTATCAATAACCCTCAATTTCACTAATTCTACCCTGTCTTCAAATAACGACTTAATATCTTCAATTACCGTTTCAAATAAACTTATCAATGGCTTAATCATAGTATTTTTTTCACAATTGCCGGAACCTTTGTAAATTATTTCAACCCTCTTGTTGAGGTATTAAATAGCCCCGTTTGTTGATTGATGTGCTGTTGAAGACATAGAATTTGCTTCCTTTTTAACACCTTGAGCTACATTATTAACTTTAGATTTTCCCTGATCTAACAATTCTGAAGCTGTTTCTTTAATGCTTTCATACTTGTCTGCCACAGAGTCAACAAACTCACTAAATTTATCTTTTAGGTTACCTGCCATATCGCGGCTTCCTTCAGATAATTTTTTACGTGTTTCTTCACCTTTTTCAGGGGCAAATAAAACACCTAAAATTGCGCCTGCAGCGGCACCAGCTAAAACGCCTAATAGTACTTTGGATCCTGAATTCATAACGATAGATTTTAATTGTTTAATGATATTTTTTATTGCTCATTTTAAAACATTTTACAAAAAACAATGCCATTCATCTTTTGTACTATGAAGTTACAAAAACTAATTGTGCAAAACGCTTTTCAACATTCATGTAGAACTAATTTCCCATAACAAGCATTTTTTGTAACACATGACTTCAAAAACAACTTTTACCTCATTCCTATAGTATGGAAAGTTGGTTAATTTGATTCATGTGATAAGTAGGATATTACCGCGGCCTGCTTTTTCTATTGCTTCCAATAAAAGTAGAATTATGAAAAAGTTAACCATCTTCTCGGTCCTTTCATTTGCAATAGTTTTTTTACCCGGCTGCGAAATAATAGGAGATATTTTTAAGGCAGGGGTATGGGTTGGAATTTTCTTAGTTGTGGTAATTGTGGGCTTAATATTTTGGCTGATTGGTAAAGGAAAAAAGTAGTTTAGATATTATTAGTGTTAACTTTTTCTAAACAATGTCAGCGATGGGTTGGGGAATAATCTCCACACCTGGTAAAATAATTTTCTTAAAATGATTATTGCCTCGTTAAATCATGCACTAAAATTTTATGGTTCATGATTTGTTTTATACATAATCCAGTATATATGCAAGTATTGTAATCACCGAATGGAAAGTATTAAAAATAAATCAAATAATAAAAGACCACTTTTATTCAGAATTGGAAAAGTATTTTTATACTTTTTGTTATCATTAATTGTATTAATCACTTTGGTATTGATACTAATTCAAACGGCTCCTGTTCAAAATTTTGGAAGAAAAAAAATTGTTTCTTTTCTCGAAAACAAATTAAAAACACGTGTACAGATAAATCGGCTTGATATTGACTTTCCCAAGATGTTGGTGCTTGAGGGTGTCTTTATAGGTGACAAAAAAAACGATACACTAATAGCCGGACATCAACTAAAAGTTGACATTGATATGTACAAGCTTATTAAAAGTGAAATACAAATCAATGAAATTAATTTAAATGGCATTACTGCTAAGGTACAAAGAGAACTACCCGATACAACATTTAATTTTCAGTTTATTGTTGATGCTTTTGCTGCGCCTTCCCAAACAAAAGATACAAGTGCTATTCAATTAGCAATCAATAAAATTATTGTTGATAAAACACGACTTGTATATAATGATATAGTAACGGGAAATGATGTTGATTTATACCTTAATCATTTTGACACCCGCATAAAAACAATAGACCTTGCACATTTAAAATATGATGTACCATCTATTGTAATTGATGGGATTAAAGGAACCATAAAACAACGTAAACCTATTGCGTTAACTGTAGTAAATACAAATCCTGATTCTTTAGTTACAAATGAAAGCCCCGCTTTTATCAATTTTACAAATGGCGCTACCTTTCTTAAAAATGTTGATATCAATTATAATAATGAAGTAACTGCCTTAGCGGGCAAAATATCGTTTACAGACTTAACCATTCATCCTGAAAAATTTGATTTAAAAACTTCCACAATTAATATACATGATGTTGAGTTGAACAATTTGAATGGTTTTGTCTCCATACATAAATCTAGCGCTACTCCTGCTGTAACATTAACAACTCAATCTGGCAAAGAAATCAATACCGACGCAATGCCGTGGAAGGTATCTTTCGGTTCATTAAAGCTGAATAACAACAACTTTAATTACGATGATAATACACAACCACGCCTCTTAAAAGGTATGGATTATGCACATCTGGGGCTTAAGGAGTTAACACTTCATACCAGCAATTTCAAAATGCATAATGACACAATCGCTTTAGAAATTGTGGCCGGAAAGATGAAAGAAAAGAGTGGTTTCAAATTAGATAAACTTCAGGGTTCAGTAATGTATCATGATAAGGGTGCTTCTATTCAAAATCTTTTTATCAAAACACCGGGTTCTGAAATTAAAAGAAGTATAACATTGAAGTATCCCTCTCTTGCAACCATACAAAAAGAAATGAATCTGCTGGAATTAGATGTGTCAATTAATAATAGTTATCTGCAGGTAAAAGATCTGCTAACTTTTGTACCATTTTTAGCAGCACAACCTGCATTCAAAAACCCTGAAACAAAACTCTTTGTAAACAGCAGAGTACGGGGCAGTATAAACAACCTTGTGATTGACAAATTTCAATTTCATGGTCTGGGAAATGTTAATGGTGATATTAATGGAACCATTAGTAATGCTATGGATGCCAAAAATGCTATTGCTAACCTGAATATTAAACGGTTATCGGTTGGGCGCAGTGATATATTTTCATTTGCCCCAAAAGGTTCTATACCTGCTAACATTACCATTCCTGAAACATCAACATTGACCGGAACGATAAGGGGTGGAGTGAATAATCTTATTGCTAATCTTGGTTTAAACACTTCGCTTGGATCCGCTTCAATTAATGGTATGGTTAGTAATGCTACGGATAAAATAAATGCCCGATACAATGCAACTCTATCCACAACCCAATTAAATGTTGGGGCATTATTACAACAACAGGCAAATGTTGGTGTAATCTCTGGTTCATTTAAAATCAGCGGAAAGGGTTATGACCCACAAAAAACAAATGCAACAATAAAAGGAACATTGATAGCAGCTGATATTAAAAAGTACACTTACAGGAATATGCAAATTGAGGCAGCTATTGCCAATCAAAAATTCTCTGCAAATACTTCAATAAAAGACCCTAACATACATTTGAGTTTATCTGCCAAAGGTGATATAGGAACCAAGTTTCCGGGGTTTATTGTTGAAGCCAATATTGATAGCATTAAGACCCACCAACTCCATCTTACACCAGATCCAATTTTCTATAGGGGAAGGCTGACGGCCAATGTGCCACAATTTAACATGGCCGCATTAAATGGAGAAGTCAATGTGTTTAATTCTGTTTTAGTTATGAATGGTCAACGAATAGAAATGGATTCGATAACACTCACTGCAACACACAATAACAATGAACAAATCATTGGGCTGAAAACAGATTTTGTAAATGCAACTATACAAGGTCAGTATAAGTTGGAACAGCTAGGAGACATTCTGATTCAATCTATACAGCCCTATTATAAAATCAATACTGCGACCACCATCAAACCTGTTAGCCCTTACGACTTTGTAATAGAAGCAACCGTCATAGACCATCCAACTTTACATGGATTTTTACCCGAACTAAAACGTTTTGATGCGCTTACTTTCTCCTCTTCATTTTCATCATCCAAAGGTGTAGAGGCTAATTTAAAAGTGCCTTATGTTTTGTATGGCACCAATGCCATTGATAATATAAATATGACTGCTGAAACAAAAGGTAATAAGCTTGCAATTGTTGCTTCGGTAAATGGGTTGAAGAGTGGAACAAGTATAGCATTGTACAATACAAGCATCGCAGCAACACTTGCCAATAATATGATTGACTTTGGGTTGCTCATAAAAGATAAACCTGGTGTAAACAAGTATAGAATAAATGGCCTGCTTTCGCAGGAAAATAACAATATCTACTCCCTCTCCTTACACCCTGACAGTTTATTGTTGAATTATAATTCATGGACAATAAATACTGATAATAAAATCCGTTTTGGTACTACCCTTGTTAATGCTCAAAATTTTAATCTAAGTCAGGGCAGCCAACATCTTATCATCAATAGCATTAACCAATTAGCAGAAAGCCCCTTGACAATAGATTTCCAAAACTTTCAGATTGCAACATTGAGTGCTTTTGCGCTTTCTGATTCATTGCCGGTGAGTGGATTGCTTAATGGTAATGTTGTGGTTAGAGATATTGTGAAGCAACCCAATTTTGTAACTGATCTTACGCTTAATAATTTTTCATTTAAAAGAGATACAATCGGCGACCTGAATATAAAAGTGAATAACAACACACAAAATGTTTTTGCAACCAATGTAACAATATCAGGCAGAGGAAATGATATTAATCTAACAGGTGATTACTTTCTAAAACCGGGCAACAATAGCAATTTCAAGTTCAAACTCAACATTAAGCAGTTACCATTTAAAACCATAGAAACATTTAGCCTGGGCACAATATCACAATCCAGCGGCAATCTTACCGGCACAGTTGATATTAGTGGTACTGCTGCGGCACCGGTGTTTAATGGTGGAATAAGTTTCAATAAAACAGCTTTCAATGTTGTAATGCTGGGAAGCACTTTTAAAATTGACGATGAAACAATTATGGTAGACAATGACGGAATTCTCTTTGATTCGTTTACCATAAAAGATTCTGCAAATAATAAATTAGTAATTAATGGTTTGGCCGCTACAAATAATTTTATCAATTACAACTTTGACCTTAATGTGCATGCAAGAAATTTCAGAGCTATAAATACCACTAAAAGGCAAGGCAATCTGTATTATGGTCAATTCTATTTCAATACCAACTTATCCATTAGTGGTACCGAGACAGCTCCTATTGTAGATGGCTCTTTTAAAGTAAATGATAACACCAATTTAAGTATTGTAATACCACAAGCCGAGGCGAGTGTGGTAGAAAGAAAGGGGGTTATTCAGTTTGTTGATATGGATGCACCCGGCAACGATTCTATATTCAGATCAATTGTAGCAAAATATGATTCATCATTTAATAAAAGTTCAATAATAGGTTTTGATGTTTCTACTAATATTGAGGTTTCTAAAGAAGCTGCGTTTAATATTATTATTGATGAAGCCAATGGCGACTTCCTTAAATTGAAAGGTGAAGCTTCATTAACAGGTGGAATAGATCCAAGTGGAAAGATTACGCTAACGGGTACTTATGAGATAGAATCAGGCGGTTATGAACTGTCATTCAATTTTATTCGCCGAAAGTTTGACATTAGTAAAGGAAGTAAAATAACATGGACCGGCGAACCTACTACTGCACAGATTGACATTACAGCAATTTATATAGCCAATACTTCACCTATTGAACTTGTCATAAATCAAATTTCTGATCCTTCTCAAAAAGGGTATTATCAGCAAAAATTGCCTTTTAATGTTAAGCTAAATGTAAAAGGCGAACTAATGAAACCTGACCTTACATTTGATATTGATCTGCCTAAAGAAGGAAATCTCCGCGTAAACAATGAAGTACTTTCAACTGTAAATACACGACTTGATCAGATTAAATCTGAACCTTCTGAACTCAATAAACAAGTGTTTGCATTACTATTGCTTAACAGGTTTGTGTCTGACAATCCATTTCAAAGCAGTGGTAGCGGAGGAGGATTTAATGCAACCACTTATGCAAAACAAAGTGTGAGTAAAATACTTACTGAACAACTCAACAAACTGGCTACCGATCTTATTGCAGGTGTTGATATAAATTTTGATTTAAATTCAGAAGAAGACTATAGCACAGGTCAACGAAAAGACCGCACAGATTTCAATGTATCTCTATCTAAAAGATTGTTGAATGATCGCCTGAAAGTAAGTGTAGGAAGCAACTATGAGTTAGAAGGCCCTCAACAAGGAAAGCAAACCGGTGCAAACCTTATAGGTAACCTTACCATCGATTACAACCTGTCACAGGATGGAAGTTATTTGTTAAGGGGCTATAGAAAAAATGATTACGATTATGTATTGGAAGGACAGGTGGTTGAGACAGGTTTAAAATTTATCATCTCCGCTGACTACAATAAAATTAAAGATTTGCTACGTAAAAAAAAGACTGGCAACCAAACTAATTCAGATAAGAAAAAGAGTATAGAAAATAATCCACCTAGTGCTGCACATTTGCCTCAAAATAATGAGGAAAAAACACCCGTTGCATTTGTTGAAAAAGGCTTAATAGCTGATGATAGAAAACTATTTTACTACACAGCTAAAGATTCGACTAATGCAAAATAAATTTTTTAGTTTCAAACAAGCATGGTTAGCCGTATTTGGGTTTATAATTTTTATTGCCTGCAACCCAACCAAGTATGTTCCGGTAGGAGATGCATTATACACAGGAGCGTCGTTGAAACTGCAAAAATCTACAGCACCAAAAAAATACAATAAAGAACTGGAAGAAGATTTGAATGGCTTATTGAGACCAAAACCAAATTCCAAATTATTGGGCATAAGGTTTAAGCTAGGGCTATATAATATGGCTGGGAAGAAAAATAATTTCATCAATAAGTTTTTAAGAAATAATGGCGAACCACCTGTGCTGCTTAGTCAGGTTAGCTTGGACAGAAATATTGAATTGTTAGTCAACACTCTTGAAAACAAAGGCTTTTTTCATGCAAAAGTTACGGGTGATACTATTGTAAAAGGAAAATTTGCATCTGCAAAATATGAAGCAATTGCAGGCACACAATATAAAATCAATGAAGTAAAATTTCCGGACGATAGCAGCATAATCAGTCAAATTATCCGTGAAATTTCTCCTAAAACATTTTTAAAAAAAGGGAACCCATTTATATTAGATGTAGTAAAAGGTGAACGTATCCGTATAGATGCTAACTTAAAAGAGAGAGGGTTTTATTTTTTCAATCCGGAAGATTTAGTAATTCTGGTAGATAGTACAATTGGCAATACACTTACCAATCTATATGTGCAATACAAGCCCGAAATGCCAAATATTGCAAAACGTCAATTCGTTATTAATAATGTTTTTATCTACAGCAATTACAATCTTAATACCGCGGCCAAAGACACCCTGAAAGTTGATTCTGTTTTTTATAAAAATTATTATGTTATAGACCGTGATAAAATGTTTAAACCGCTATTGTTTGAGCAGATGATGCGGTTTAAGCCGGGTGATTTATATAACCGAACAGATCATAATCTTTCGCTCAACCGGCTGATTAACCTGGGCACTTTTAAGTTTGTAAAAAACCGTTTTGAAATTGTACCGGATACGTTTAAACTGAACTCATTTTATTACCTTACTCCATTACCCAAAAAACATATCAGTGCAGAAATTGGCGGCCTTACCAAATCTAACAATGTTACGGGTTCTGAACTTACGGTAAGATGGCAAAACCGAAACACTTTTGGTGCAGCAGAACTATTAAGCGCCAAAGTTTACTTTGGTACAGAAGTTCAGTACAGTGGACAATTCAGTGGTTACAATACTTTGCGTTACGGTGCAGAGGCCAATCTTACCTTTCCGCGGTTTATCATTCCATTTTTTAAATTTAATACTGCAGGATCTTTTGTACCCCGCACAAACCTACAGATTGGCTATGATATTTTGGAAAGGCAAAAATTATATTCGCTCAATTCTTACAAGCTCAACTTTGGCTACATCTGGAAAGAAAGTGCAAGAAAAGAACATACACTCAACCCCATTTCTATCAACTATGTGCAGCCGTTAAATGTAACTACAGATTATAAAACTTCGGTTCAGGACAATCCAATTTTGCAGCGCACCATAGACCAACAGTTTACTATTGGCTCTACTTACAATTTCAACTACAACCAACTTGTCAATAGCGATAAAAATGCTTCCGGTTTATATTTCAACGGATTGCTGGATCTTTCAGGAAATATTGCCGGGCTCATCAGTGGTGCCGATATAAAGAACGGCAAGCAGGTTTCTCTTTTTGGATCACCGTTTAGCCAATATATAAAGACCGAGTTTGACACCCGGTATTATCTCGGTGTAGGTACAAAAAGCCAATGGGCTAACCGTATAATTATGGGTGTTGGAGTCCCCTATGGCAATTCTGCTATACTTCCGTTTGTAAAGCAATTTTTTGTAGGCGGCAATAACAGCCTGCGTGGTTTCAGAAGCAGGTCTGTTGGTCCGGGTATTTTTTATGGTGGTCAAAATGTAGGTGCAAAAGGCTTCTTCCCCGATATGACCGGCGACATAAAACTGGAAATGAACACCGAATTCAGGACCAATCTGGTAAGTATACTAGATGGGGCAGCATTTGTAGATGTGGGTAATATTTGGCTGTTTAACGAGAACGCAGACCAACCCGGCGGTAAGTTTTCAAACAACTTTTTAAAGCAACTGGCAATAGATGCAGGAATAGGTTTTAGAATAGACCTTACTATTCTTCTTTTAAGACTTGATGTGGCTATACCGTTGCGCAAGCCATGGTTGCCCGATGGACAACAAAATGTAATCAACCAAATTAACTTTGGTAGTAGCGAATGGCGCAATCAAAACATGATTTACAATCTGGCGATAGGGTTGCCTTTCTAGAGAAGATTAGTTAACTTAGAAAAGTTCCATTTGCAAAGGCTTACAAACAATTACCCGCCTTTTTACATTAGCTTTTTGCGGCAGAGAATCAGCGATTATTTCAAACAGTTTAGTTTCCTCATCACGTGATGCAACCGTTATCTCTGTACTACCTGCATGTTTGCTAAAGAGCTCATGAACAAGTTTAGGACAGTTATTGTTTTTAGAAAGATGAGATAAAATAAGATGGTTCAAAAAAGGTGGCCTGTGAGCTGTAAATAATTTCAACGCAGCAGAATTACTAAGATGTCCCAAACCACCGGTAATACGCTTTTTCAGAAAAAAAGGATAACCACCATTCGCCAACATTTCTTCATCATAATTAGATTCAAGAAAGGCCGCATGGCACTGTTTAAAATGATGAACAAGCTGTTCACATACAACACCCAGGTCTGTAAAAACACCAATAGTAATTGAATGATTCTTTACAATGAAGCTATGCGGATCATCTGCATCATGATATTTTTTAAATGGTAGAATAGTTAGTTCTCCAATTGTAACAGGTTCATTTGCTACAAATGTGTTTATGAGTTGTGGGTCTATGAATACCCTGCTGTTTTTTAAAGTAGTAAGCGTAGCATAAATGGGTGTTTTATGTTTCTTACAAATGCTGTTGATACCACTAACGTGGTCAGTATGTTCATGAGAAATAAAAATGGCTTTTACTTTATTCATGCTAAGACCAAGCCGGTGCATTCTTCTGTCTATCTCCCTGCACGAAAGACCCGCATCAACCAACACAGCTTCTGTATGGTTGCCGATATAGTAACAGTTGCCATTGCTACCGGAGTTTAGTGATGCGATGAAAAGTGACATAGGGCGATAAATGTAAAGAGAAAGTAAGTCCGGTGCAAAACTGAATTGTGTAAAGTATTTATTGCACCGGCATTTGTTCCCTGATTGAGCTTCATTGGCGACGCTCCGTTCAAATGTGGTAATGCTATTGGGCTTTTTCCCGTCATAGCGAACGAAGTGAAGCAATCTGCTGCTTAAAATAGAGTGTCTTGTATATCAGTCAGCGGATTGCTTCGTCGTGCCTCCTCGCAATGACGGGCTGCTCTACAACTTCTCAAACTTCACCACATTCTGCTCACCTGCCGAAGAAGTGACCCGCAAAAAGTATGTGCCGCTTTGCAATGCTGCAATATTGATGCTGCGCAATAGGGAACCTGCTGCTGCGGCCATATTGCTGCTCAAAACAACCTTTCCATCTTGTGTTATGATGTCCATTTTCAAAGCAACTTTTTTATCACTTTCTATTTGCAATTGCAGTTTGTTGTGGGCGGGGTTGGGGAAGATATTAATTGTTAATGGTGAATTATTAATTGTTAGCTGCCGGATGGGGCTGTAGGTAAATTGGCCGTCTTTATCCATCATTTTCAAACGGTAATAATTTACCCCTTTGAGTGGATTGTTATCTGTGAAAGTATAGGTGGTGTTACCTGCTTTTACCACCCCTATCTTCCTAAACTCCCTACCGTTGTAACTTCTTTCTATCTCGAAGCGGTCGGTGTTGACCTCTTGTGCGGTTGTCCAGTTGAGGAGGTTGGTGGTGTTGGCTCTTTTGGCGGTGAAGGTGAGTAGGTGGAGGGGGAAGGTGGTTTTTTGGTTCCACTTCAAGATAAATAAAGTGCCATATCCCGAAGTAGTTAGGTTATAAATGCTATCCGTCGGATCAAAATCTGCGGTGTCTCTAAATCTTCCCACTGCAATTAGCTCATTATAATTATTAATTGCCAAAGAACCTGCAGCGAAATCATTTAGATTATTCCCCAAATTTTTGGCCCAAAGAAAATTTCCAGAGTTATCTAATTTTTGAAAAAAAACATCACTTTTTTTCGCATTCTCCAATGTATGGACATCAGAACCGGGATCAAAATCAACTGTGTCTTTGAAAATTCCGGTAGTGTAAATGTTTCCAAAACTATCTATTGTTGTATTTGCGGGGTAATCGTATAACTTCCCACCAATTGTTTTTACCCAATTGAAGTTTGCAAGAGTATCTAATTTTAAAATAAATACATCACTTCCACCTTTAGTAATAGACGTGTAAACTGGTATGCCAGGGTTGAAATCAACTGTATCTTCAAAACGACCCGAAACAATAGGATTTTCAATAGCATCAAGGTTTATGCTGTATATGCGATCGGTTAACTTTCCTCCTATAGATTTTACCCAACTCAAATCACCTGCTGCATTTAGCTTCATAATAAAACCGTCATAATCACCTTTTGAAGAGATGGAATCAATATTACCGGATGGGTCAAAATCAACTTTACCATAAAAGTCACCCGCTACGTAAACATCATGTTTCTTATTTACTGCTATTGAATTTCCCATTGTGAAATCGGTAAAAGAACCTGTACTTAACGTATTGCTAGCTTTTGCCCAAATAAAATTTCCATAAGAATCTAATTTTAAAACAAATACTTCGTTGCAACCACTAGCACTAGATACTAAATTATAAACACCCAATCCAGGATCAAAATCTATGGTACCTATAAAATAACCGGAAGTATAGACACTTCCTTGATCATCAATTGCCACGCAAAAACTCTGACAAAATGCACTATCGCCATCCAATTTCTTTGCCCATATAAAGTTGCCTTGCGAATCTAATTTTAGAACATAACCATCCGGTTTATTAGATGGTCCTGCTGTCAAATTATACACACCTGGCCCAGGATCAAAATCGGATGTATCCCAAAAAGAACCAGTGATTATAACATTTCCTTGCTTATCTAATTTAAAATCAGCAAAATCCTCCTGCATTTTTCCACCAAAACTTTTTGCCCACAAAAAAGTGCCTGAGGAATCCAGTTTGCAAATAAAAACATCTGTTTTTCCGAGAGCGGTCAAAACATTAGATCCTGGCCCAGGATTACAATAAAGTGTATCATCGAAATCTCCGGCTATATAAATATTGCCAATGCTATCTGTTAATACGGCATTGGAATAGATGTCGGAATAGGGGGAATGTTCAAGTTTTTTTGCCCATTCAAAACCGGGATTTTGGGAAAATGCATCAGCATAAGAAAACAACATGTACGCAATCAAACAAGAGAAGAGTAGAATCCTTTTCATAAAAACCCAAGTTTATTTCAATAAAAGAAAATAAAAGTACAGCTCTATTTTTTATTAAGCGAAGCGTACAATTTATTCATGGTATAAATATTATAGTTGCAATATTAACCAAAACCACACAAGTCAAACCATTTTTACATCGTGTTTTTCTTCTATTTCAGGAAATGAGTGTCGATTATGGCACTGCATCCAGTTACATAATGGCAACTGACTCTCGGTAGGGTTACTACATCCTGTTACATTGCCATTTTCTTACGTTATGTTCTCAAATCCCCCCTGATTGCATCAGCGGGGATTTGTTTTTTTAAGGGAAATGTTCGCCGTCATTGCGAGGAGGAGGCACGAGGACGAAGCAATCTGCTGATAGTGTAAAATGACGATCAAATTTAGTCAGCAGATTGCTTCACTTCGTTCGCAATGACGGGCAAGTAAGCGCAGTGCCGTCAGGCGGAACTTGTAATTTTTGGTTACACCTTGTTGCTACCGATATTTTATGCCTGCCGGCATATGGGCGACCAAATTAAATTCGCGTTACCTCTGTTCTCTATGCGGACTTCCTTTTGTGCCCTCTGTGGTTTGAAGAGCAAATGGTGGAAAAAGTCCAATAGCAGCACAACCCCCCAGACGTGTGACACAACGATGCCTCCACAGAGCTATAAAAGCCGGGGCAAAAGAATTAGGAATTACAAATGCTTAAAACCTCTTGAACCCTTTGAACCACTTAAACCTCTTAAACCCTAAACCCTAAACTCTAAACCAAACATTAAACATTAAAATCCCACCTTTGCCTCCTATTATATAATTACATGCAGTTCAAAGATTACAATCTCAACAAATACCTTTTAAATGCCCTTGCAGATTTAGGTTACACAACACCAACAACTATTCAGCAGAAAACCTACTCTGTAGTAATGAGTGGCGCAGATGTATGTGGTATAGCCCAAACCGGCACAGGTAAAACATTGGCTTATTTGCTTCCCTTGCTCAACCAATGGAAATATTCCAAAGAAAAAAACCCGCAAATTTTAGTGGTGGTACCCACCCGTGAATTAGTAGCGCAGGTGGTAGAATCAGTAAAAAAACTAAGCACTTACCTTAGTTTGAATGTTATTGGGGTATATGGTGGTGCCAATATCAATACACAAAAACTGGAGTTGCAAAATGGATTAGATGTATTGGTTGCTACGCCGGGTCGCCTGTTTGATTTGGCTATGGCAGGTGCATTCAAGGTGAAAAGCATAAAAAAATTGGTGATAGATGAAATGGACGAAATGCTCAACCTTGGATTTAGAACTCAACTCAAAAATATACTTGATTTGCTGCCACCCAACAGGCAAAACCTTCTGTTTTCTGCAACACTTATACCCGAAGTGGAAGAGCTAATCAATGAATTTTTTGACAATCCTGTAAAGATAGAAGCCGCACCATCAGGCACTCCGGTAGAAAACATTATACAATCGGCTTATGAAGTTCCAAACTTTTATACCAAAATAAATCTGCTAAAGTTGTTGCTATCGCAGGATAAGACCATGACCAAATTGTTGGTATTTACTGCATCTAAAAAAATAGCAGATGAAGTATTTGAGCAATTGGAAAATGAATATGCCGGACAGGCCAATGTTATACATTCCAACAAAGAACAAAACCACAGATTCAATACTGTTAAACAGTTTAAGGATGGAACTTACCGTTTTATAATTGCAACAGATATTGTAGCCCGGGGTATAGATGTAGCTGAAGTGACCCATGTTATTAATTTTGACCTTCCGCCCGTACCTGAAAATTACATACATCGTATTGGCCGCACCGGCCGTGCTGATAAAAAAGGAATTGCAATCAGTTTTATTACGCCCAGAGAAAAAGCGGCACGTGAAGACATAGAAACCCTTATGAACATGGAGATACCGACGATACCTTTACCTGATGATCTCGAAATTTCTGACGTGCTTACCGAAGAAGAAAAGCCTAAAGTGTATGTAAAAGAAATACAGCTTAAAGTTCCAAAAAAAGAAGAACGTGGCCCCGCCTTTCACGAAAAGTCAGCCAAAAACAGCCGAACCAACACAAAAGTTAGCCGCCGCGATAAAATGAAAAAGAAATACGGAAAACCAATTACAAGAAGAGGGAAGAAATGATGGGGATGTAGGATGGCTGATGGGGGATGGCTGATTTTAGATGATAGATATTAGATGTTAGATATTAGATTTTTAGACAGGAATAGAGATAACCCTTTGAACTTTTCAAACCTTTTAAACAACTTGAACCTTTTAAACCTCTTGAACTTTTCGAATTAAACACTAAACGCTAAACCCTAAACCCTTTTCAACCCTAAACCCAAAACTCTCTCTAAACCTTCTTCAACCACCCCGTAATGCTCATTCTCGAACGGTTGGAAAGTGTTACTTCATGCTCCATTTCATCGCTTTTGAAGAAGACTGCGGTTTGAGATTGAGGCAATATGTGCTGAATTCCATCTTTCTGAAAAACCCGTAACTGACCACCATCTTCCTGCAGCCAATTTTCGTTAAGGTAGTTGATGAGTGAATATTTTCTGTGGTTTTCGTTTTTAAACTGATCACGGTGGCGTTTATAATATGTCCCGGATTCGTACACTGCATAGTGAAACTCGTAGCCGTTTATGCCGGTATAGCATGTGCGGTTAAGGTATTCAATAAAGTTTTCAATCAGGTGCAAAAACTCCTGTTCAAAAATATTGTCGTGGCTTTTGTCCAACCAATATATTTTATCGCTTCGCATCGTTTGGTTTTCATCTTTGTGGTCTGCATTACCAATACCTGCTGTGGTCATATTGCCATCCTGTTGCAATTGCAGTATATGTTGCTGCAAACCCTTACTCAAAGCCATGGTCATAAACGCCGGATCAATGCCAATTTTATCCGTAAGAAAAGTATCAATCAACAAATCAAAGGGATTTGACATAGGGAGGTTTTAGAGGAAGGTAGAATATTATTGCGGTTGGGTGTGGTTAAATGATTCGCGAATGTTTTAAATTTCATTTATTTGCATTGAAATTATATTTTCTTTGATATCCAAACAATCAATCAAATTATGAAAGTAACTCTATTGATTATTTCTATTGTTTTTTCTACGTTCATTAATAAGCAGGTGAATGCACAAAACAGAGAACGTTACGAAGCTCAAAAAAGAAAGGAAAAAGAAGAAGTACTGCAAAGACAGCCCGGAAGTGTAATTGACATTTCAAAAGTAACCCTTTTGATGCCCGGTTTTTCATACGAAAAGGTCATCGGTAAGTTTCAAACACTTCAGGCTTATGCCCTATACAATGTTTATTCGTACTCAAAAAGCAGTAACGGAAACGTGCAAACCAACTACTATTTTGACCCTACCATTATGTTGTCTTACCGTTACTATTGCAACCATGACCGCCGGCAAGATTTAGGAAAAGTAACAGAACGAAATACTATGAATTACATAGGGCCATTTGCCCAGCTTTTCTTTTCAAAAATTCCTGTAGGAAGCAGAGCTTTTGAAAATGTCAATCGCAGACCTGTATACATGTTTGGTGTATTGTATGGTTTACAGCGTAACTACAAAAGCCACTTTAGCCTGGATATAAACTTTGGAGTGGGAGTTTACACTGGCAAATCTATTGTTTACGAGCCCATTTCCCGTACTAATATAGAACGTAGTAATTCACAATTTACCATTCCGGGACAAATAACGCTTGGTTTTTGGTTAGGGGGAAAATAGGTATGTCCAACTTTTTCTAAAATAAGTTTCAGCTTTAGATGTTCTTTAGCACTTATCTTTTTTTGGCAAAGGATTTCCCGGAGAACCTATTTTTAAAAGCAAAAACTTAGGTGAAAAACATTTTATAAAACTGCATTGAATTGTTCATTTATCTCTACATAAACCTACCGGTATAACTCGCTTTAACTTGCTTTAAACCCAGTGGAATCCCGCTATATACAAGATTGCCGCCCATATCACCTGCTTCAGGTCCTAGATCTATTACCCAATCGGCACTGCGTATAACATCTGTATTGTGTTCAATAACAAGTATAGAATGACCCTGATCTATTAATGCATTGAATGAAGCCAATAGTTTTTTTATATCATGGAAATGTAACCCTGTTGTTGGCTCATCAAAAATGAAAAGTATATGCCCTGCACCTTTTCCTCTTCCAAGAAAACTTGCAAGTTTTACCCTTTGTGCTTCGCCGCCGCTGAGTGTATCACTGCTCTGACCGAGTTTAATGTAGCCTAACCCAACATCCTGCAGTGGTTGTATTGCTTTTGCAATTGCAAGCGACCCTGTCCCTTCTTTTCCTACACCAAGTGGTTTAGAAAAGAATTCAACCGCCTCATCTACACTCATCTCAAGTACATCATGAATGCTTTTCATTTTATAAGTTACTTCCAGCACTTCTTCTTTAAACCTTTTACCATGACAGACATCGCAAACCAAATGCACATCAGCCAAAAATTGCATTTCTACCACTTGTTCCCCTTCACCTTTACAGCTATCACATCGTCCCCCATCAACATTAAAAGAAAAATGCTTTGGTAAAAACCCTCTCATTTTAGACATGGGTTGTTTGGCGTACAAATCCCTTATTTCATCATAAGCTTTTATATAAGTCACCGGGTTGCTGCGACTCGATTTGCCAATAGGGTTTTGATCTATCATTTCTATAGAAGAGATGTAGTCAACATCTCCAACAATGGCTTTATGAAAACCTACCTTGTCTGCAAACTCTCCTTTTATTTTCTGCAAAGCAGGATATAAAATTTGTTTAACCAATGTGGTCTTTCCACTTCCGCTTACTCCGGTTACAACGCAAAAAACATCCAAGGGAAATTGCACAGTTATATTTTTGAGGTTATTATGCCTTGCTCCCTGTACAGTAATATTGCGTAAAGATTTGCGAATATTTTTTGGTGGTTCTATACTTAATTCTCCTTTTAAATATTTTCCTGTAAGGCTTTCTTTATTGGCAATTATTTCATTGTAATTGCCTTCTGCTACAACTTCACCGCCCAAATGACTTGCCAAAGGTCCCATGTCAATAATATGATCGGCTTCCCGCATCATCATTTCATCATGCTCCACTACAACTACAGTATTTCCAAGGTCACGCAATTCTTTTAATACACTTATCAACCTTTCTGTATCCCTGCTGTGTAGCCCTATGGAGGGCTCGTCTAATATGTATAATGAGTTCGTAAGATTGCTACCCAGGCTCCGGGTTAATTGTATACGTTGGCTTTCTCCCCCACTTAAACTATTAGCAAGGCGACTTAGGGTTAGATATCCCAACCCCACATCAATAAGTGTTTTCAGTCGGTGATTTATTTCAAGGAGAATTCTTTTACTCACCTGCTTATCATACTCGCTTAACTCCAGTTTGCTAAACCATGTAGCCAAATCTTTTACAGGCAATGCGCACAACTGTCCTATATGAAAACCGCCTACTTTAATATATAATGCTTCTTTTCTTAAACGGTAGCCTTCACATTCAGGACAAATAGTTCTGCCTCTGTACCGGCTAAGCATTACGCGGTATTGTACTTTATATAAGTTCTGTTCTACTTCTTTGAAAAAGTCATCTATACCGTTCGTAAAATTGTTTCCCTTCCAAAGTGTGTCGTACTGTTCTTTGCTTAGGTCCGCTATAGGTGCATGAACATTAAAGCTGAAGTTTCTTGCCGCTCTTACAAAGTTATCTTTCCAAAGCCCCATCTTTTCTCCCTTCCATGGTGCTACAGCGCCTTCATACACACTCAACCGCTTATCGGGTATAACAAGATCAGGGTCAATACCCAACACCTGACCAAAGCCTTCGCAAACCGGACAGGCACCAAATGGATTGTTGAAAGAGAAAAGGTTAGGCACCGGTTCTTCAAACTGAATTCCGTCTAACTCAAACTTGTTGCTGAAGTGGATTAACTTATCTTCTGCTAAAAGATACATTTCACCTTCGCCTTCATAAAAGGCAGTTCCAATACTATCACTTAATCTATGTATATCATCTTCATCAAATTCTTTTTTTACAATTCTGTCAATAAGAATAAATGAATTAGGCCTTGTGTTTCCCGCATTGGGATTTGATGGGGAGGCCTTAGATTTCTTTTGATTTACTACAGCAGGAGTAGAAAATTCTTTAAGCAATTGATCATCTTCCAATAACTCTTCTATTCTGTAGGTTTGAATAGCTGCCTGTTCATAAATTCCTGACTTGGAAGGTGAAGCAGCAATTACTCTGCTAAACCCTTTTTGCATCAGAATATTTAATTCTTCTTTTGCTTCGCGGTTGGCGTGTTGTTTAAAATTGGCCAACACATATATTTTAGCATCAACAGCTAAACCCTGAATGGACTCTATAACATCTTTTACATCGTCTTTTTTAACTTCACGGCCACTAACAGGAGAAATAGTATGACCTGCCCTTGCAAATAACAACCGCAGATAATCATAAATCTCGGTCATGCTACCTACTGTACTACGTGGCGTTCGGGTAGAAACTTTTTGTTCAATAGCTATTGCAGGACATAATCCTTTTATATAATCAACATCAGGTTTGTTCATACGAGCCATGAACTGTCTTGCATAGGCACTTAAGCTTTCTGCATACCGTCTTTGGCCTTCGGCAAATAATGTATCTATAGTAAGCGAAGATTTTCCCGAACCTGACACACCCGTTACTACAATAAATTTATTTCTTGGAAATGTAACCGTAACATTTTTAAGATTATGAGTCCTTGCTCCTTTTATTAATATACCATCAAGCTCTTTTACATCTTGTTGTTTCTTAGATATTTTTATCCCGGAAGTTTTATTTGCCATAGAAATACAAAAATAGTGTGAAGAAAACAGGATGCAACAAGAAAAGGAGTAAAAAATACGTTTTAATGTAATGACCACTTGAGAAAAATGCTTCTAAACTGCTTTATTGCATCTCAAGCAAAGAGCATTGTTTTAAATTGGGAATGATTGTTCCGGAATTGGTATAAAACACTAGTTTTCAGACCTTTAAATTCTTAATTTTGATTAACAAAACATTAAAAGCCTTTCAGCAATATTAAATTCAGGCTAAATTGGGTATCCTTTTAACCCCCACAACCTTACTTCACAGATACAACAGACGTTTATATAGATAGATTATAGAAAAAGCGGACTTCATAAAAGCATGAAATTTGTTTCTCTATAGTAACGGTAACAACGACACCGTTTTATTCAAAATCCTATTTAAAAAACATAAAATCCAAAAATCTATCCACATGGAAAACCTATGCCCACAAACCGACAATCAACTAGTACAAGCTTTTCAAGCCGGTAACAGCAGATCTCTTGAAATCCTTATCGGACGCTACAAAGACAAGCTGTTCTCCTCTATTCTTTACATAGTAAAAGATAAGTACCTGGCCGAAGACCTCTTTCAGGATGCCTTTATCAAAATCATTGAAAACATACGTAACAACCGCTATACAGAAGAAGGCAAATTTCTTCCATGGGCTACAAGAATAGCTCACAACCTTTGTGTAGATTATTTCAGAAAAGTAAAAAGAGCCCCGGCCATTAAAACCAGTGACGACAAAGATATTTTTGAGTTGTTTACAGTACCTGATGCTGCTGCTGACACCCGCATAGAAATGGAAGAAACCAGTGACCGTGTAAGACAAGTACTTAACATGCTTCCTGATGAGCAACGTGAAGTAATTGTACTTCGCCACTATGCTGATCTTAGCTTTAAAGAAATTGCGGCTATGACCAATTGCAGCATCAATACATCTCTTGGCCGTATGAGATATGGTTTAATCAACCTACGCAAGTTGATGGCAGAAAAGAAAATTGCTTTGTAAAGTTTAGTTCTTAATAAAAATGATAAAGCCCACAATGGAAACCATTGTGGGCTTTATCATTTTTAGAAATAATTACTTTTTTGAAAAGGCCTTTTTAACTTCTTCCAAATGCTTTATGAATTTAGGAATGTCTGAATCATATCCATATTTCACATCGCTTAAAACATTTCCATCTGTATCAAGAAACATATACAAAGGCTGCGCATTGAAACCAAATTTAGTTATTTCATAATCAAGATTTCTTTGCCCAAGTGTAGTAATTTTTTCTCCGTTCGGTTTTGTTATTTGTTCGCTTTCGGGTAGTTCAGTTGATTCATCAACATATAAGCTGATCAAAACAAAATCTTCTTTCATTTTTTTCAACACTTCAGGGTTTGACCAAACCTCTGCTTCCATTTTTCGGCAGTTTGCGCAACTGTGTCCGGTAAAATCGAGCATAACGGGTTTGTTCAAAACTTTTGCAGCAGCAAAACCTTCTTCCAAATCAAAATAACCGGTTAAGCCAAAAGGTACATGGAGCTTATCAATATACTTTGTAGGTGGCTTAGCCTTATTCCCATTTGTGGAAGATGTTTGTACTCCGTTGCTATGCTTTAGATCACCCAATTGATATTGTATATTATCAAGATTGAAATCCTGTGTAGAAGTATGCGGCAACCAACCTCCTATACCTTTTAGTGGTGCACCCCACAAACCCGGGAAAAGATATAATGCAAATGAAAAAGAGATGATTGCAAAAAACAATCTTGGAACACTAATGTATGGGAGGTCGCTGTCGTGGCTGAACTTCAGTTTACCTAATAAATATAAACCAAGTAATGCAAAAATGATAATCCATATAACAAGAAAGATATCTCTGTCTAACAATCGCCAATGGTATATGAGATCTGCTGTGGATAAAAATTTCATTGCCAAAGCCAGTTCTATAAAACCAAAAGTCACTTTAACGGTATTGAGCCAACCTCCACTTTTAGGAAGAGACTTAAGCATTGAAGGGAAAAATGCGAAAAGGGAAAAAGGAAATGCAAGACCTAAACCAAAGCCAAAGATACCAATTACAGGAGCCCAGCTAACCCCTTGTGTAGAGGTCTGCCCAAACAAAAGGCCTACAATAGGGCCAGTGCAGCTAAAGCTTACAATTACCAGCGTAAGGGCCATAAAAAATATTCCAGAAAGACCACCTTTACTTGCTTTTTCGTCGCTTTTACTTGCCCAACTATTAGGCAGGGTAAGCTCAAAAGCTCCCAAAAGCGAAATAGCAAATATTATGAACATTACAAAGAAAACCAGATTAGTTATTGGATGCGCTGAAATCGTATATAGAATTTTACTTCCGAAAATCTTTGTAAGAATTAAAGTTGGAATTGTATAAATTAATATGATAGAAATAGAATACCATAATGCATTGCGTATTCCTTCGGCTTTAGATTTACTTTTTTTCAAGAAAATGCTTACGGTAATAGGCACTAGAGGGAAAACACAGGGGGTAAAAACAGCTCCCAGTCCAGCTAAGAGGCAAAGTAAAAAAGTAGCCAAAAGTGTTCTTTCAGGCATACCCCTTATTGGGTGTAAGTCAACTGCATTTATCTTAACCGAAAACCGCTCCTCGCCATTAGGAAAATTATCCTCTTGCTTTCCAAGCCATGTGATTGTGCCTTTTACTAAGCCACTATCTGTAGCTTTCAGGTTTAATGGTTGGTGCCAAATTATGCTGTCTGTGAAAAATCTTATGTCTTTACCCCCATCAGTAGCATCCTTATAGGACTTCAAAGAGCCTTTTTCTTCTAGGTCGCCTTTGATATATTTTTTGCTGGAAGAATCAAATTCAATAGAGGAAACAAAGGCATCATCAGGAGATTTTTTGATGGCAGAAAATAGCTGAATACTATCTCCAAGCTTTGCCTTTATATCTATAAATGCCTGACCTTTTGCATCTCTTCCTCCATAAAATGACAACTGCACAGGCTTTACCTGTGCAGTTATATAAAGAGTGATCAATAATGCTAAAACGGTGAAAAATCCCTTGACCAAATATTTCATTTTGTTGAGTTATTAATAAGACCCTACAAAGAAACAGTAAAAGTCTTCTTGGTAGGTGGCAGACATTGAGAATCGTCACAAGTCATATACTCTACAGTTACATTTAAATTGGTTTTTACATTTCCTTTCACTTTTACAGCCTGTACAAACTGTACTTTTTCTCCAAAATATTTAACCTTGGTGTCGAATAACTTGTCAAACTGTTCTTTCATTTTTCCAATTTCTTTAACGCTTCCATCAAGGGTAACCAATGGGTTTTTTGAAAATGTAAAACTTGTAGCTACAGGGCCGCCCTCGCCGGTAAATTGACTGTATATGTGCCATGGCTTGGGTAATGTTGCAGTTACAACCACTTCATAACCATTACCTGTTTTACGACTTGCTGTAGTCCATTTTACCGGATCTTTTATTTGTGCAGTTACAGCAAGTGAAAATAAGCTGGCAACAACTAAAGAGAAAATTTTATGCATTTTTATATTCTTTTTTCTACTGGCAAAGTTGGGCAAGAAAGAAGCCAACTAGTGTTAATTCAATCCTAATACATTAAATACTTTAAAACCATCTGTATTACCCAGTAAGGTGGATACCGCTCTTTCGGGATGCGGCATCATTCCAAACACATTGCCTCCACGGTTAGCAATACCAGCAATATTTCTTGTTGCACCATTTGGATTATGAAGTGGTTCAACAATACCTTTTTCATCACAATACCTGAATATTACCTGATTATTTTCCTCCAATTCATTCAGCACAGATTCATCTGCATAATAACGACCTTCTCCATGTGCAACGGGTATTTTTAGGGGAATACCATCGTTTGCAGTTATAAATACATTTTTACATACAAATTGTTGTTGGGCATTTTGCAGCAATACACCGGGTAAAAGTCCGCTTTCACATAATACCTGAAAACCGTTGCAAACACCTAACACTTTACCGCCACGGTTTGCAAAATCAATTACACTTTGCATCATTGGACTAAAACGGGCAATTGCCCCGCAGCGCAGATAATCTCCAAATGAAAAACCGCCGGGAAGCACTATACAATCATCTGTAAAAAACATACTGATGTCTTTGTCTTTGTGCCACAACATTACAACCTCTTTGTTGAGACCGTTTTGAAGTGCATCCTGCATATCTCTGTCGCAGTTAGAACCGGGAAAAACAACTATACCGTATTTCATGGGTGTAAAGATAATGAGTGAAAGCAAACCATAACATTGATTAAAAGGAGAAAATAGGGATAGAATACAATTATTTAAAAGAATGTAGGGGAATAAAAAAACACAAAATATGAAGATAGCAGTAAAGGCGTTTCAGTTTGCAATCCAGCAGACAAAATGAGGACAGACTGCAACAGAAGTTTAATTGGTAACCAATGATGATTACAAAATATGAAATTCAAAAAATAAACTTTTACAAAATGGAAGAAAACTTAACGGATAAATTGCCAGTTTTTGGCTATTGCAAGTAGTAGCAACGATAGAAACATTAGATTGGGTAAGAAGTTTTTTCGTGGAGCCAAAAACCCTTTTGCAATAAATGGGCTGGCAGGGATAAGCCATAAAATGAGACTGTCTAAACCAACATTTTTATTGATAAAGGGAATAGGCAACATAACCAACAACATAACCATAAGTACCCCCCAGTTTTTACGAACGTGTATCAGCAACCGACGACTTTCGCTCTGCCAATAATACAAACCTATTAACAAAATAACAATGATGAGACAAATAGTTGTGATAAACCAACCTGTCACTTTTGTATCAGGAAGATTTAGTTGCCAAACAGGTATATAACTGCTGATGGTATGTAACTGATCATTTAAATATAGCCATGATGCCAGAAAATAATAAGGTGCTATAACGCCCATAAACAATACCAAAAGTTCTGTTACATTGAACGGACGAACCACCAAAAGCGCAAATAAAGCAACCAGAATAAGTAAAGCGGAAGGATGATAAAATAAAATGCTGACACCTATAATAAGACCGGTATTAAAAAGTACCGTTTTGGGATTGGGTGCATTGTACAATTGTACCGTCTTAGCAAAAAGCCAGATTACTAAAATATTATCTAATAATGCAGGGGTAAGTGCATTCCATTCTTTGAATATGCCTGTAAGCAAAATATACACCATAGCCGCCAGGTAATTCGGTTGGTTGTACATTCTGGTTTCTGAAAAAAGATAGTTGAGCCGTAGTGCCTGAACGATAATAACTATATGATAGATTACTAATACTATTATTGCATTAAGGGGAGCTACATACTTTTTTAGCAATACAGAAAACAACCCATCCTGTCCTGATGCCTGTACTCCGGTAAAATCTATAAGAAAATGACTGTGTACAACAAGGCTTAGTAAAATGAGCCAAATGATAGCTACGGGTGAACGGTCTTTGAATAAGGCAACCACACTATATTTTTCTGATGGATGATTTGAGATGAATGAAATACAATCCGAAACTTGTTACTTTATTTCGAAGTCGTAATTCAAATAGCTTTCTTAAAAATCAAGCTTTGCAAAACAAAGATAATTTCGGTACATGCAAGGAAAAATAATTTGCCTTTGCCCAATCTGCTTCCCATAATGTGCCATAAAATCATACCCCTGATCAAGGTTTTTTAGCGTTGGGTTTCGTGTTACCTTGCCGTCAGGTGAAATTGATTGTGCAGACAACAATTGCAGCCTGCGCTCCAATTGGTTAAAAAGAAAATACAATTGATCGCCTGTGTTGAGCAATGAATAACCTATGTAAGCATCCGTTTCATCATCAAATTGGTTTTTGGTAATTACGGTTGTCCAATTGATTTTTCCGGTACTGTCAAACGAAAACACAGTAATATTTTGTGCATTGTAGCGTATGTTTTGCCCCAGATTATTGTACCGGTACCAGGGATACCCCAAACCCATTGGACCGAAAGAATAAAAATCAGCAGCTTGCAAATTAGGTGAACCATACATATAATCGTAACGGTTAAAACCGCCCCGGCTTGTACTAAAAAATGATTCTGCAGCTAATAAAAACCCTCCGTCTTTTCTTACAATTATGTTACGAATAAAATAATCGTTGAAGGCTGTTTTTGTTCCGTTATCGCCCCGGGCATCGTTGCGTAGTTGCTCATTAAATATAACCGGGACAACCGAACTTGTAGTGGCGGTAGCCTTGTCCCATACACAGGTGTACATACCATCTACATTGCCTCGTTTTGTATTGCTGTAAAAAGAGGAAATGATATAATGCCGGTTGTAATTATCAGACTTCAGACGTACATCTTCAAGCCAGGTTTTCTTAAGGTCTATAAAATATACTTCTGTGTAATTCTCGCCGTGTTTTTTAGTAAATAAAAACAATTGTTGCACTTTATCGTGTTCACCATCCTGCAGAGCTCTTAAAAATGCAAAATCGCCTTCGTTATCTACCATAAAGCCGGTAAGAAAATCGTTCCTGTCAGGCATATTAATCGTTAACCTTGTTTTTTCTTTTTGCACCAGATCTTTTGTAAACAACATAGTGGTTACGAGAAAACGTTCCTCGTCTTTGCTGTTTATTTTTAGCAAATCAATGTATTCCTTATTATCACTGTTGACTACTGAATATATTTTATTGCTGGCCAAAAAACCAATTACGGTGGTATCCATCAACATTTCTTTACCAATAAGTTTACCATTGCCGTCTATTTTGGCAGCCATAGCATAGAGTATATTTTTTTTCTGGTATTGATAAAACATGTAGCAAAAGTCGGGGTAGGCCAAAAAGTCTGCATTAATGATCCTGTCGGGCAGAAAATCAAGCTTTACCTTATCCTTCTCTTTCAGGTTCATATCGTACACAGACATAGTGTAGTTGCTGCGTAGTGTTTTATAAATAAGAATGTTACCCCCAACTTTGCCAACAATATCAAAATCAGTATGCCTTGTATCGTCACGATCGGGTTCGCTGTAGATAACCTTTTGGGCATTCAGCAAAAAGAAGTGAAGACATAGTACCAAACAAGTAACTGTTTTTTTCATACGAATTATAATATTTTTCCCTGACCCAAATGTAAGGCTATGTAGATAAAGAAAACGCTGCTATTACTACTTAGCTTTATTCAGACCTTGATATTTAACCAAAATAAAATAGTTTATACCTATTTAGCCAGAAAAATCCACTGATGCATTTTGAAAGAAATAACTTGAAACATCAAAAATTAGTCCTTAAGCTAATACCATCAGATTTGATTAAATAATACATGAAGATCGGGGGAATGTTCAGTTGCAGCAGGATAATTATCTAAAACCACGTTAAACCTAAGTAGTTCGGCCTATTGTATATGTAGGCTTTTAGGACTCAATCCACTACATTTGCTGACGTAGAAAAATTATAAGCAGGTATGGCGCAATTTGGTAAAGCATCAAGTAAAAGAAGTAAGCCGAGTTACATTTACAGTATTGTAGGTGTTGCATTGGTTTTGCTCATTATGGGTATTCTTGGTTGGATATTTCTAAATTTTAGCAGTGCCAGCAATGCATTTAAAGAAGATATCAGAATTAGTGCTTACTTACACACATCTAACCAGGATACAATAAAAAGAATACAAACTTATATTGCGGCTCAGCCTTATGCCAAAGATGTTCAATATATAAATAAGGAAGGGGCTAAAACCATTTGGAGCAAAGAAGGCAGCAGCGAGGATTGGGCAAAAATACTTGACTACAACCCTTTACCCGAAAGTATAGATTTTTATGCTAAATCTGCTTATGTTAATCAGGATAGCATAACCAAACTATCTGCAGACATAATGTCAAAATGGGGTGGCCAATTAGATGAATTGCAATACCCCAAAATGTTGGTTAACAACCTGAATGAAAGAACCGGTAAACTTGCTCTAATATTCATAGTTGTTGCAATTGTACTTTGTACTATAGTTATAGTAAGTATTGACAACACTATCAGACTTGCAATGTTCAGCAATCGTTTTCTTATAAAAACCATGCAAATGGTTGGCGCAACACGTGGGTTTATAGCCAAACCAATGGATGTAAGAGCAATTATTAATGGGCTTATAAGTTCATTAATTGCAATTGCGTTGTTGTTTATTCTTATTCAATGGGCAGAAACACAGTTTCCGCAACTAACTGTTATAAGAAACACACAGCTTACCCTTATTTTATTTGGGGGAATGATTGTGATTGGAGTTGTTATTTCAGTGTTTAGTACACATAGAAGTGTAATTAAGTATTTGAAGATGAGCCTGGACGATCTTTATTAAAATTAACCGGTGTTTTCTTTTGTTTAATATATTTACAGAATATTACGTTATAGAATTATTTGACTATTAAATTTATAAAATGGCTGAAAAGAAAATTGTTACCGCCCCCAAAGCTTCTACAAAGGAAAATTTAACTGCTAAGCATACAAACAAACTCCCCTTGTTTGAAAAAGACAATTACATGTGGATGGGAATAGGAGCCCTGATAGTAATTATAGGTATGTTTATTATGAGCGGGGGTAAAAATACAGACCCGAATCAATTTGATACAAAAGTTGTGTACAGTACTACACGTATTACCATTGCACCTTTGCTTATTATCATTGGGTTTTTGGTAGAAATATATGCCATTTTCAAAAGACCCAAATTGCAGTCTTAATAAAAATAAATACCCTATAACCAGGCGATGAACATCATCGCCTTTTTCATTCTTTCAGCCCGACCAACCATTCTTATGACCCTTATTGAAAGTATTATTATTGCAATTGTAGAAGGTATTACGGAGTTTTTGCCTGTCTCCAGTACCGGTCATATGATTATAGCCGAGAGATTGTTACAACTTCCTAAAGATGATCCGTTTACCCAATTGTTTACCATAGCAATACAATTAGGAGCAATTTTAAGTGTGGTTGTTTTGTATTGGAGAAAGTTTTTTGATTTTACCCGATGGCAATTTTATCTGAAATTGGTGGTGGCCGTAATACCGGCATTGGCTATAGGTTTTGTTGCAAGCGATTTCATAGACCAATTACTTGATAGTCCGCTTACAGTTGCTATAACTTTATTACTAGGTGGATTTGTATTATTGTTTATTGACAATTTTTTCCAAAAACCATGGATAGAAAAAGAGCGGAGTATAACTTATACCAAAGGGTTTATTATAGGGCTTTGGCAATGCATTGCCATGATACCGGGTGTTAGCCGTAGCGCAGCAAGTATTATTGGAGGAATGCAACAAGGGCTTACAAGAAAACTTGCAGCCGAGTTTTCCTTCTTTCTGGCAGTACCAACTATGGCAGCTGCAACAGGTTACAAGCTATTAAAAACTTTTAAAACCAATCCCGAAGTTTTGAGAGACAAAAACAATCTCTACATTTTGGGTATTGGTAATTTGGTGGCTTTTATTGTGGCCATGCTGGCCATTAAATTTTTTATTACTTATTTACAGAAATATGGTTTTAAAATATTTGGCTGGTACCGGATTATTGTGGGTGGTGTATTAATTGCCCTTATTTATAGTGGAATGATTAGTTAGTTTTTACACTACTAAAACAGTCAGATTGCATAAATTACCACTCAATAAGCTAAGTTCAAGTTCCTGACTTATTGAGATACTTTTCATACTTTCGTGCCCTTTACTGATAATATGAATACGAACGGTCAGGCATTTCAACATACGCTACAAAATGAAATCAGCATTGCTGGCGCTGGCATACATACCGGTCAGTCAGTGACTATGCATATAAAACCCGCAGGGCCTAATAGCGGTATTACGTTTCAACGTACTGATTTACCGGGTAAACCTACGGTAAAAGCTGATGTAGATTATGTAGTTGAAACCAACCGAAGCACCACCCTTGAACATAATGGAGCACGGGTAAGTACTGTTGAGCACCTTATGGCTGCACTATTTGGGATGCAGGTAGATAATGCATTGGTAGAATTAGATGGTGAAGAAGTGCCGATTTTAGACGGTAGCGCCGAGCCCTTTGTAGATGCAATTGTAAAAGCCGGCCTTAAACAACAAGACGCAGAGAAGATTTACTATAATATTACAGATAATATTACTTTTTCAGACGAAGATAAAAAAGTGGAAATGGTAGCATTACCTTACCACGAATACAGAATTAATACACTAATTGATTTCAACAGTCCGGTATTGGGTACACAACATGCTTCTATCAGAAAAATTTCTGATTTCCAAAATCAGATAGCAAGTTGCCGTACTTTTTGTTTTTTTCACGAACTGGAACAGCTTATTGCCAACAATCTCATTAAAGGTGGTGACATCAACAACGCAATTGTTGTAGTAGATAAAGAAGTTACCAAAGATCAGGTAGAGCGTATATCTAAGGTTTTTCATAAAAAAGATGTACAAATAAGTGCAGAAGGGATTTTAAATAACCTGGAACTCCGTTTCCCCAACGAACCTGCACGGCACAAACTGCTTGATGTAATTGGAGACCTTGCATTGGTAGGTTTCCCTTTTAAGGCGCATATAATTGCTAACCGACCGGGTCATGCAAGCAATGTAAAGTTTGCCAAAAAAATAAAGGAACACATTAAAAAACTTAGAAACAAACAGGAAGTTCCTGCTTACGATCCCAATAAGCGTCCTATACTTGATATTCAACAAATAGAGCAGGTATTGCCACACCGTTATCCGTTTTTAATGGTTGATAAAGTGATAGAACTTACGGATAAACTGGTAATAGCAATAAAAAATGTATCTTACAATGAACCTTTTTTTCAAGGTCATTTCCCAAATAATTCTATAATGCCCGGAGTATTGCAGGTGGAGGCACTTGCACAGGCAGGTGGTTTATTGGCCATACCCCGCGATACAGAAGATAAATATGATACCTATTTTCTTAAAATAGAAAACTGTAAGTTTAAACAAAAGGTAGTACCCGGGGATACGCTGATTCTGAAAATGGAACTGCTTCACCCTATAAGAAGAGGCATTTGTGAAATGAAGGGGACTATATTTGTAGGCGATAAAATAGTAACAGAAGCAACATTGGTAGCGCAAATTGTAAAAAGACCTAAAGCATGAGTACCATTAGCCCAATGGCACATATACACCCCGATGCACAAATTGGACAAAACGTAACAGTTGGTCCTTTTGCTGTTATTGATGGGGATGTAATTATAGGCGAAGGTTCGCATGTAATGTCTCATGCAGTTATAATGGATGGCTCCCGAATTGGAAAAAACTGTTTTATTTATCCCGGTGCTGTTGTAGGCGCTATACCACAGGATTTAAAATTTGTTGGCGAAAAAACTACAGTAGAAATAGGTGACGGTACTACAATTCGTGAATGTGTAACAGTAAACAGAGGCACCAAAGACAAATACAAAACTGTGTTAGGCAAAAACTGCCTTATTATGGCGTATGCCCATATAGCACACGACTGCATTTTGGGAGATAATGTAATACTTGCTAATGCAGTTCAATTAGCGGGTCATGTTGAAGTTGGCAACTACGCCATCATAAGTGGATTAAGCGGTGCAGTACAGTTTAACAGGATTGGGGCACATACCTATATTGCAGGAAATGCGGTTATACGCAAAGATGTTCCTCCTTTTGTAAAAGCAGCACGTGAACCGTTAAGCTATGTAGGCATTAACGCTGTTGGACTGCAAAGAAAAAAATTCACTGCCGAAAAAATTCAGGAAATAACTGACATCTATCGCATTATATTTTTAGAAAAAAATACCACCTCTGCTGCTTTAAGCAAGATAGAATCAACCTTTCCCCAATCAGAAGAAAGAGATATGATCCTTGATTTTATAAAAACTTCTCAAACAGGTATCATCAAGCGACCTAGTAAAACTGCTACGGATGACGATACACCTTACTAATGCCGGGAAACGCTTCAACAGAGATTGGATATTCCGAAATTTTAGTTACACTTTTATAGAGGGTCAACATTACGCAATAACCGGTAGCAACGGTAGCGGTAAAAGTACATTGTTACAAATACTTGCCGGCAATATGGATGTAAGCGAAGGAACCATCAGCCGCCAAATACAAAACATTACAATAGAAGCCGAAAACTGTTATCGCCAATTATCTATGGCGGCACCGTACATAGAGGTTATAGAAGAAATGACTGCGTTGGAATTCCTCCGTTTTCACGGAAAGTTTAAACCGTTTATTGATATTTCTGTACAGGAAATAGTCAGCATAATAGGGCTGGAAAAAGCTGCGAATAAACAAATACGGTACTACAGCAGCGGAATGAAACAACGTATAAAACTGGCGCAGGCTATCTTTAGTAATGTTCCATTATTATTATTAGATGAACCCTGCACCAACCTTGACACAACAGGTTATGAGTTGTATAACAAGTTGATAAAGGATTTTGCAAACGATAAAACCATCATAGTAAGCAGCAACGATGTACATGAATATTCGTTTTGCGATCATGTGATTAGTATGGGGGATTATAAATAAAGCTGATTAATGCTAATCAAGGTTTCATCATGTATTTTTTTGTGCCATTAGGCACAGAATATCGGTAGCAGGCAAAATACAATCACCAATTTATAGTCCCGTAGTGCATGTCCCCTATTCTTTTGTCCTATCGTGTGGACACATATTTAAACAAATAGGTTATCTCGCTCCAAAGGAGCGGCGTGTTTATAGCAAGCATAAGATTTGCGAATGTTTTTAAGGCTCCAACGGAGCCACGTGTTTTGTAACGATGTATCTTTCAGAAAACTAATCAATATATGCCTGGTACATTCTCACAAATTTATCTACAGTTTGTTTTTGCCGTAAAAGGGCGTGAAAGCCTTATTCCCAAACACCACAAAGAAGAGTTGCATAAATACATAACTTCCCTTGTTCAATCACGAAATGCAAAGATGTTGGCGGCCCCGCAACGGCGGGGTGCCTGATCAGGTACACATTTTTACAGGCATTAAACCTTCGGTTTACATTCCGGATTTTGTAAAAGAAGTAAAAGTAGAAAGCAATGATTTTGTCAGGAGCAAACATTGGGGAGCCAATGCATTTCATTGGCAAGAGGGGTACGGAGTCTTTTCTTATGGGCATTCACAAATTAACCGGGTCTGCAAATATGTTTTGAACCAAGAGGAGCATCATCGCAAGAAAACATTTAAAGAAGAATACCATGATTTTCTCCAAAAATTTGCTGTGCCGCATGAAGAACGGTTTTTATTTGAATGGATAGATTTATAAACGTGCGGCTGCCAAACACGAGGCTCCTTTGGAGCCTGTAAAACCTTTGTAAATAGCTGTTTCTATAAACACGATGCTCCTTTGGAGCAAAAGGCGTAAGCCCCAAATAGGTCTCCACACGATAGGATTCTTTTGTCGGGAGACGATATTAATTTGAAACCCCATTTCGGTAAACGTATCCGTCAGGTAAGGCGGTCATTTCGTCCTGCCTTGGCGGGACTTTCAACCTTTGATTAGCATTATTACCAGTTGAGTGGGTTATGCTATCTTATACACCCTCAATTTAAAATCTGAATATGCATTTACCGTATAGCATAGCCGGGATTGGAGCGGAAAGCCCGGTAAGGGATTTTGTGCGGTGGCATTGTGCCGGACTTGTAGCGCAAAGCCCGAATACTAAAGCCCCACAATGAACCAATGTTGATGCTCCAAAAAATTGAATTCAACATTTAGTTTTTCTACAAAATCAAAGGCTTATTTTTGTACAAATGTCTAACCCCAACGTTCATAACAAACAAGAGCCTGCAACTGATGTAGAGAAGGAGTTTGAAAATACCATCAGGCCGAAAGAAATAGATGACTTTGCCGGACAACCGCAGTTGATAGAAAACCTTGTGATTTTTATTAAGGCTGCAAAAATGCGAGGCGAAGCATTGGATCATATACTTTTTCATGGCCCACCGGGACTGGGCAAGACTACGCTAAGCAGAATTGTGGCGAACGAACTGGGTGTAAACATAAAAGAAACAAGCGGCCCTGTTATAGAAAAACCCGGCGACCTTGCAGGACTGCTGACCAACCTGGAAGCAAACGATGTTTTATTTATAGACGAAATTCACAGGCTTAGCACCGTTGTAGAAGAATATCTGTACGCAGCAATGGAAGATTTCAGGCTGGATATAATGATTGACAGCGGCCCTAATGCACGTAGCATACAGATAAACCTGAACCCGTTTACATTGGTGGGTGCTACTACACGCAGCGGTTTGCTGACCGCTCCTTTACTTTCAAGATTTGGTATAAAATGCCGGCTGGAATACTACAATGCCGATGTATTGAAAAACATAGTAGAACGTAGTGCCGGCATTCTGAACACTACCATTAGCAGTGAAGCAAGCTATGAAATAGCACGCCGCAGCCGCGGTACACCCCGTATTGCAAACGGTTTGCTACGCAGAGTACGCGACTTTGCACAGGTGTTGGGCAATGGTAAAATAGACCTTGCCATAGCGCAACATGCATTGAGGGCATTAAACGTAGATGTACATGGTTTGGACGAAATGGACAACCGCATATTACTTGCCATTATAGATAAATTCAAAGGTGGCCCTGTCGGATTAACGACTATAGCCACTGCCGTTGGGGAAGAACCCGGCACTATTGAAGAAGTCTATGAACCGTTCCTTATACAGGAGGGCTTTATGCAGCGCACACCCCGTGGCCGTGAGGCAACTGCAAAAGCTTATGACCATGTAGGGCGTAAGCCGGGGGGGAAGGATGGAACGTTGTTTTGAGATGGCGGATGGCGGATGGCTGATATCGGATGTAGGATGGCTGATGTTTGATTTTGGGGGCTAATGGATGAAAATGGTGGACAAAGACGGACAGTTTACCTACAGCGATGTACGCCTTGTGAACCAGGATTTTAATGACTTTAGCCTGTACCCCAACCCTGCCCACGACCACTTTGTAATCAGCGGCACCAACCTGCAATGGCTTACCATTGCCGACCTGGCGGGCCGGGTGGTGAAGCAGCAAATGCTGGGTAACGTGAATTTTGCAAACATTTCTTTGGATGGATTGGCGAAAGGGGTTTATATGGTGAAAGTGGGATGTGGGGGGAAGACCGGGGTGGTGAGGGTGGTGAAGGAGTAAGTTAGACTTTGATGCTGTGCTGGGTTTTTTGATATTTCAAGAAGGATTGGGACAGTTTAAACTAGTAGGAATCTAATTGTCTTTGGGGGTGTTTAATTTTTATCGGACACAGTCCTGGGTTTCATTTTAGATTTAAGTTTGCTTTGCAAAACTTAAACCAGCCCAAAGAACACTTACTCTATAAGGGAAAAAATCTACTTTAGGAACGGCCTTAGCAGACAAACTTTCTCCCAAACTTCTTCTCCCATAGTATCAGGGGTTATGATTGACATATTGTTATGGTTATCGGGATGCTCTTCTGATGCAATAGTTTCTCCGCTTTCAGAATAAATGTATACGGACACCATTTGTGATTTGCTTTCGGTACAATCATACCTCATAAGCGAAATGGAGTGTGGGTTGTTGTAGGTTTTCCCTTTGACTTCTAAAGTTGAAAATTCGCACTTTACCCAAACTTTGCAATCGCTCCCAAACGAGGGGACGGACTTGCTTCGCACATAATACTTGCGGGAATCCGTTTCATATACAAGCACCCATTTTAGGCTTGCAGAAGGCAGTACGGCTACTCCATTACTATAAACTGAATTGCCAATAATTTTCAAGTCTTGGCCATGACAAGTAAAGCATGCAAGAAATAAAACGCAGAATAGTGTTTTCATTTTTTTGTTTTAGTAAACCAAAAGTAGCCCGACAAAATAAAATGCAAAGTCTGAACTTATTTAAAGAGAATGCTAATGAGCTAACAAATGAATTGATATGTTAGACCTTGCCTGTTTCAGTGTTCCAAAGGACACTGAAATACAAAATGGTTGTAGGTCTGCGACCGGCAAATTTTTAGCGTATTCAAAGATAGTCGAGAACCTCCCTTTCTACCGGTCAAAGACCTGGGTTTTATTTTAAATTGAAGTTAGCTTTGCAAAATTTCAACTAGCGCAACAAACACTTACATTAGCAAGGTATATGTATTTAATTAAAAAGTTCGCTTGCAATTCGCGTTTCAAAAATTTCTCTCCAGTTTTCCTGAACGCCGTTCCACTCATTACCCCATGTATCAGAAATGTGTTTATATGCCTTGTAGGGTTTTTCAGTGGTTGGTTCAGTATACCCCAATATATCTTCAATGGTATTTTTAACCACAAAGCGCATACTTTCATCACCATCTAAACTTTGCAATATTGGAGCATTAAATTTTGTTGCTCCTGCAATACTATCATTATCATGAATTACATACGGATTTATGCAAAGGGCTTTCAAATACTTTACTAATGCAATAATTGTAGCTTTACCTCTTGCCTTAATAATTTGATACGTTGATAAAAAAAGTTTTCTTTTTTCGGGTGATAGTCTTGATACTGTTTCTTTTATAAGAAGTTCTTCCGTGTCTCCCTCTACGACAATAACTTTTTTACAAAAAAATACTTTTGCAACGTAGTCATCAATTCGAAGAATAAATTTAACGAAATCTTTTTCGGCAGCCTCAAGTTGAATATAAGCCTCTGATGTATTAAAAGGAGTAGAAGTACAAACCTCATGTTGAATAGTAGTATTTAATTGTAGTTTAAAAAGGTTTAACACTTGAGTTGGATAATTTTCTCTGTCTAACTTTTTACTCAAATCAATCATATTGGGCGAATGAGTTGTGCAAATAATTTTTGAATTGGAAGATGTTGCAAGTTCGTAAATCTTTTCTCTCATTAAAGATGCAGCATTGGGATGTAAATACATTTCGGGTTCTTCAAAACCAATTATTATTGGTCTTATTTCAACACCTTCTTCTCTTTTCCGCTGAACAAAATTTTCTCTATACCTTAATAATGCAAATACTGTTGACCTAATTGAACCCATGCCCTGTCTTTCAGGTTTAGTTCTAACATTGCTACTCATTTCTATGTCAAATGAAGGTTTTATTGAAGAGCTTGCATCACTAAGATTTGTTCCAATATGAATTTTTGTGTCAGTAAATACTCCACTGATTATTGTGTTAATATCCGTAATCATTTTACCAAACTCTTTTTCCTCATCATTTGGGTCGAGTTCAGATGCAAGCAAGTTGAGAAAATGTTGGGCTTGTTTATAATTATCTGAAGTATCACGAACGTCTTCAAAAAGTTCTTTCATTGTTTTTTGAAGAGTTCCACCCGTACCTTCAATTTCTTCTTTTCTATTTTCCGCTGGGATAATTAAAAACTTTGGAAGTTTTATAGAGATATTCCCTTCTATTCCGCCGGGATTACTTGCCCAATCACTTTGTGTATTATCTATAGACCATATCTCTGAAATTAATTCAAGTTTATCCTTTTCTTTTGGAGGAATATTCTTAGTTCTTTCTAAATCTTGAAATGCTTCTACAATAGCCTCTTCAGATATTCCTGCATTAATAAAATCGTCTAACGTTTTGCAATTTGCAAATTGACTTGAAATAGTTTTATTGAAACATTTCATTTCTCTTTTAGAATTGCCTCCATTCCTAAAATAGGTTTTACGATAGTAAATGCAATTTGTTTCTCTACCATTTATTACTTCTCTAAAAACTCTTCCTTTAAAGCCTCTCCAATTGTTTGCATCATCAGACAGTTCACTCAATTTTGCTTCAAGTACTACTTCAACCTCTTGATGCTCTTTTTCATCAATTTTAAAAAAGTCTTCTTCATGCAACTTTTGTGTTTCAGAAAAAAATGTTTCCATTGCTTTCAAAACACTACTTTTTCCTATGTTGTTTTCTCCTATTAAAAAAGTAGCATCGCCGCAAACAATTTTTGTTTCATAATGCCGTCTGTAACCCTTGATGTAAAAATATTCAAGTCTCATAGTTATAGTTTTTATTCTTCGTTAAAATTATAAAAAAATTCAATCCCCCCACCCCCTCAAAATATCTTTATTGACATTCATTAGCACATTATTTCTGTACCTACCCGCTGGTTTAAGTTTAAGCGAAGAGTAACTTAAATCTACACATGAAAAGCAGACTGTGTCCGGTAGAAAATGCGGTCGTTTACTAACTTTGAATAGGGTAAAATTTGCCGGTCACACCTACAACCATTTTGTATTTAAGTGTCCTTCAGAACACTGAAACAACCGGGGTAACGAATTATTCAAAGTATTCTGTCAGTAGTTCCTTATTCTTGACTGCAGCTATCATTGTGTGGCTATTCCTTTCATCATCCTCATAAGTTATTTTGAGGGTCATGCCGTTTAACCGTTCGGGAATATTGTCTTTGAGAATTTCGTCAGCCTCTCCATGAGTTCCTTCGATGACATATTGATACTTGGCGTCAAGTTCCATGCTTTGAAATGGTGGTAAGTTGTTTTTGCTTCGCAACTTGGGCATGGTTGTAAGATAGTTTTCGCCAACGCTTTCAATCGTTATGTTGTAAGCAGGAAGCGTTGAATTGTTGTGAATACTCAAAACGTATGTCCACTGAAGCCGCCAGAATATTATCGGGTTCTCACCAGCTACCATGAATGGTTGGCCGTCATGAATTTCAATAGGATTCTTTTGGCTATAGCCTTCGTTTGAACGACCCCATAAACTTCTCGACAACTCAAATTCCAGATATGGTCGCAACTTAGGAGGTTTTACCAGTAAGCGCGAACTTATGTTTTTAAACATCTCTTCTTCTGCTTCTCTTTTCCATTTCAAAAGGAGTTCTTCTTTGTAAGTATTTTCGTTTCGGTCAATCAACGTGGCACATATAGCGCAGAGCCAAATGCCATTTTTGGCACTTACCCTTTCCGATACATCCATATCACGATAACGTGGTCCACCATGAGACGCAGCAGAAATGTGAGCCGCTATTCCTACGGTAGTAGCTTTGCTATCATCTTCATTGGGGCCAACCGTATGAGCTCGACATCTTGGATTAGAACATAAATATCCAACCCTACGACCTATAGTATCTTTAGTTTTAGTTGAGAACTCATTCCGTATCCCCCCACTATTTTCCATATTATCTTTCTCAACGTCCATTGTTAGAATTTAATGTTCTCTTAAGCAGAACGTTTTATACATATCCCAAGCTAAGAGAAAAAAACCAGCCAGTCCCGCAGCCCAAGTAGCACAAATGAGCCGGCGGTCATTTCGCTTCTTTCGCTTATTGTCTTCTTCCAAATAATTCAACTGCATCAATCTTTCCTTCTCCAACTGGACATAGCCACCTTGGTTTTGCAATACCTCACCCTCAATCGTTAGGAAATAATATTTTACTTCGGCCATAAATCCATTGAGATTGGTATCTTGATTAATAGAGCGCAAAAAGCCGTCATTTTCTAATTTGAAAAGGATACTCTCCATCAATTTATAGTTGAAGTTATGCCCCAAGCTGTCCATTAATCCAGCAATATGAAGCCCGCCTCTTTCATTGCTGAAATCGAAGAGTTTTAAAATGGTGTCTAATTTTTCAAAAGATGTCAAATTTATTTCCATACTCTAATGTATGAAGCAATATGGCAAACAACAAATAATGCCAAAAATAAATTTTTCTCAAACTCTGTCTGGTTATTCACCACCGGTGTTACAAATTTCAACCTGATAGCATCGCAGTTGAAGTGCATTCCCGATAAACCGGGATTAAAATATCACCTGCAACTGTGATGCGGGCATTTAATTTAGCTTTCCAATAAAAATTCATTTGCAGGTGTTCTTTACTTGCAAACAATAGCCCAATACAAACCCTGTTGCTTAAGATCACCACCTGGGCCAGGATGATGGCAAGAATGTTGCATCTCCTAAACTTCACAAAGTGTACCGTTATACTAAAACCGTACACTAAAAGGGCACTCATTTAAATTTTCAAATAATGACAGCTACAAACAGCAATTCAAATCCAATCATAATCATTGATGATGATCCTGATGACCTCGAAATTTTTCAGGAAGGTTTTAAGGAATTAGGAGTTGACAATGAAATAATAGTCTTTACCGACGGAAATAAATTTTACGATTACATATCCAGAACGGACAGGAAATCTTTCTTTATTTTCTGCGATATTAATATGCACAAGATTAATGGCTTTGACCTTAAAAAGAAGATTTTTGACAATGAAGAACTACGATTGAAATGTATTCCATTCCTGATGTTGTCCACCAGTGGTGCTCCTACAAGTGTAATAGATGCATACAGTCTTAATGTACAAGGTTATTTTATAAAACCACACAGTGTTAGTGCCATTAAAGACATGTTTGAGATTGTAGTAAAATATTGGTCACTTTCCCAACGCCCTGCTTCACAACAATAAATTAAAGAAGCATTGATAGCAACACTTTTTCTGTCCTAAGTACATTTTGCATTATTATCTTCATAGGGTCTCTTAAAAGGGATCCTTTGTTTATTTTTCGTCTTTCCGGGTGTTCCCGATAAACCGGGATTAAAATATCACCTGCAACTGTGATGCGGGCATTTAATCGGGCTTTCCGAAAATTTATAATCCTTGCTAGTTGAGTTTTAGCGAAGCGTAACTTCAATACAACTTGAGAAGCAGGTCTAGTAGGGGTCGTAGGCAAATTATCTTGCAGTTTTTAATTTTCTGTTACTTATGTGTTGCTTAAATTCAGCGAAGGTCATTCCTTTTGTTTCCTTAGCAATCTTTTCTTTAACTGCTCTAAAGAATTTAACTGTGTCAAATTCTTTAACTTGTTCTACTTCATTATTTTTCATTTCTTATAATTTCTTTTGGTGAGCGTATGTCTAATTGTGAGTAACCATTTTTTATATTTACAGAGTTATAACCTCTCATTCTAAAAACGTTAACTATGTGTTTGAAATTCCAACTTACCAAATAATCAACTTTCTTTATAGTTGCACAAGCAATATGTCTGCAGTCGTCTATACTTGTTTCTCCAACTACTTTTTCATTGATTTAGTTTTTTGCGAGTTCATCCATTTCTTCTGTGATTTCAATCAACTCAATATGTTCATTTGGTAGGTCCAAAAAGTGCTCTTTTACTTTTTCAGGTGCATTTTCTAACTCAAATTCCGTCAAGTCAGAGTAAACACAAGTTATTTCACCAGTTTTAACCATTTCAAAAAGTTGTATTGTAACAACTTGAAATTCTTTGTCGTAAACACCGCCAAAAATTGATGTGTCAAAATACAAACGAGGTTTCATTTAGCAAATTTAAAAAGTATTGGCTGTGTTGCTGAATTAATTTGTCCCTTCTAGCGCAAATATTCCATGTGCTTGTTGATGTTTAAGCGAAGCATAACTTCAATACAACATGAAAAGCAGCTCCCCCGACTGAAGTGCGGGACACAGTGCCACCGGTAAACTAAAGAGTGACTGAATAACAGTTAAGTTCTTTAAATTTGCTATAAAGTTATGAAGGGTTAAATTAAATAGGAACCTGTTTAAAAGTACAGGTCGCACCGTGTTCCGGTTTTTCTTCGGGAGACCTAGGTTTCATTCTTAGATTTAAGTTCGCTTAGCAAAACTTAAACTATATCAAAGAACACTTACGCCAACGGGGAAATGGAATTATAAAATTAGCCTGGTATCGTATAGGTTATTTAGTGACAAGTCCTAATTTAGTATTTTAATTAAAAAGCAAAACAAATGAACACATTGAATTTCCCTTTGTCGAATGTGCAAATGGAGCTTTTGAAGATTTTTAGTACTGGTGTTTCCGATTCGGAAATTGGTGAACTGAAAGCGGTAATAGCAAATTTTTATGCAAATAAAGCAATCCAAAGGGCTGATGAAATTTGGGATGAAAAGGGCTTGACTAATGATGACATGGACAAATGGTTAAACCAAAAAAGCTGAATGTGAAAGTTGTTATTGATACCAATGTATTGCTTGTGTCGGTTTCTAAAAAGTCCAAGTATCACTTGCTTTATAAAGCAATTCTTGAGCAAAAGATTATTGTTGTTATTTCAAATGAAATATTAGCGGAGTACGATGAAAAGATTTCTTTTCATTGGCATTCAGCGGTTGCCAAAGATGTCATTCGGGCTTTGTTGGAGTTGCCATGTACAATTTTTTCGACAGTATATTTTAACCTGAATCTGATAACAAATGATGAAGACGATAACAAATTTGCGGATTGTGCTTTTGCTGCCAATGCAGATTATATAGTAACGAACGATAAAGATTTTAATGTGCTGAAAAGAATAGGATTTCCTAAAATTAATGTGGTAACTATTGATGAGTTTAAAGAGATTTTAGTAGGTGAGGGATTAACTGAAAATATGTAGAAATCAGTCCAGCTGAGTCAAATATTTGTAGTAAAGCGCAAGTGTTTGGTCTGTTTGTTGAAGTTTGAGCAAAGCGTAATTTCAATACAACATGAAAAGCAGGACTGTGTAGGGGGCGTAAGCAAATTATCTTGCAGTTTTTAATTTTCTGTTACTTATGTGTTGCTTAAATTCAGCGAAAGTCATTCCTTTTGTTTCGTGTGCAATCTTTTCTTTTACTGCTCTAAAGAATTTGACTGTGTCAAATTCTTTAACTTGTTCTACTTCATTATTTTTCATTTCTTATAATTTCTTTTGGTGAGCGTATGTCTAATTGTGAGTAACCATTTTTATTAGCCACTGTTGGTATTCTTTACCAACAACATCCACCAAATGTTGTATTTGCAGGTGAAGAACACCTGCAAAGGCGAAATGGCAATATAGACCTTGCGATAGCGCAACATGCATTGAGGGCATTAAACGTAGATGTACATGGTTTGGACGAAATGGACAACCGCATATTACTTGCCATTATAGATAAATTCAAAGGTGGCCCTGTCGGATTAACGACTATAGCCACTGCTGTAGGCGAAGAGCCCGGCACATTGGAAGAAGTCTATGAACCTTTTCTTATACAGGAAGGTTTTATGCAGCGCACCCCCCGTGGCCGTGAGGCAACAGCAAAAGCTTATGACCATGTTGGGCGTAAGCCGGGTGGGAAGGATGGAACTTTGTTTTAAGATGGCGGATGTGGGATGGCTGATGTAGGGATTTTGCGGGACTAAGGGTTGAAAATGGGTTTACCGCTCAGAACTTGTTTCGCCATTTCAGACGGGGGACCTGCTTTTCATGTTGCTTGTTGGAGTTACGCTTAGCTCAAATTGTAACAAATTATGGGGACACTTAGGCTAGCTGGGTTTTGAAGCTTTTTCATTTTTTTCTTAAACCGGTCATTGGTGAGAACTATTATTATATGCGGGTCGAACAAAATATTAATCCATGTATCCCTGAACTTGGTTTTGAACTTATTTACCATTTTGTGGAGATTTTTTTTAACTTTAGTGTCCGTATTTTTACGAAATTATCTAGTACTTCTACTTAATTTAAAATTTTCTTTCCACACATAGGAATAAGTTTTGAACATATAATTAACGAAGTTATTAACATACAAGTAAGAATAACATTTTTAAGCTATAATTCAAAAAGAACCATAAATCATTTATTTCTCAACTTTTAGGCTGTTGAAAAAATGTTACTTTTATAAACTTATCAACATTCGAATTTTTTTTGTCTACATTTTTTTTAAAAAGTGTGTAAATTGCTACCACTATGGAAACAACTTATATTTTGTAAGTTCGTTTTTATTAAGAACGTTCATGATCCGGTCGAATGGTACAATTTTTTTACAATTACTAATGGCATAGTATCGAACCAAAAATTACTCAAAACATTTATTTAATATGGATCTTAAATTAGCGTATCCAAAACTTAACCCCCTTGAGCTATCAGAGATTGAAAGTTACGATCGTCTTCTAACAAAATTATTAACTGAAGATAGCGATGAGATATTTCCTAATTCCGATGAATATCATGCTTCGCTATTAATGTCCAAACTTTTAGATAATACTAACAAATCCTTTTGTATGGTTGTTGGTAGCTTCGAAGGTTCAATATCAAATAAGCTTAATTATATTGAATCTTTGACCAAATGTTTAGACAAACCTGAAGTAAATGGTGAGGTTCTGATATTAGAAGAACCAAATAAACAGTCCTTAGGATATAAGATTTTAAAAGCATCCCAAAAAGTAAAAATATATCATGCTAATGATGAAGCTCGCAAGATTATCCAGGAACTTCAAAAGACGTCAGATATAGATAAAACGCCTCACTTTTCTTATTTTGATGATGATAAATTTCGCTATGAAATTTCTACGAATACTTATAGCGGTTTTGGTGGCTTCAATAATAAGGAATTTGTAAAAAAATTATCGAAAAGTTTTTCCAAAGCAATTAAGGTTTGTGATGTTGAGATAAACCCCTAACAAATGTTAATAACTTTTTTAATAAAAAAAGATTCTATTATGGAATCTTTTTTATTTTAGCCAATACAAGTAATCTATTGGTTATGATTAATTATTTACCTTTTGTACATCTTTTTGAATTATTCGGGGGTATCTCTTCTGCATTTGTAGGAGTTGCTGAAATACGCCAACTTTCCGGTCAAAAATTAGGTACAAAATTTAAACTGGTTACAGACTCTATAAAAACAGAATTGTTGCCTAATTTTATATATGTGTCGCAGGCCTTGAAAGTAATTAATAATTCATCTTCTATCTTACCTCAGATTATTCAAAACAACATTAATGATAAGAAAAACGATATAAAGGTAATAAATGAATGGAAAGATAATATTGATAAGCATTATAATGAAGAAATTGAAAAGGATAAATTAATCAAAATAATCTACTCATTTTGCGTTATATCTTTTTTGTTTTGTATAACAATGATGTTTTTTATTGCAGCTTCTGCTGATCATAACAATCTTTTAGATCCTAAAAAGATTTGCGCTTATGTTTCATTTCTTGAAATATTTTTAGGAAGTGTCTTAATTATCTTCTTCATCTATCTTCCTCGAGACAAATATAGCAATACAAGCTGTTTTACCACCTCCGCTATTGCTTTTGCTTTATGTCTTTCCTTATCTATGTTTCTCGCAAGTGATTGGTTCAATGCATTTATTAGTCCCTACAAGTATAACACACTTTTAGTTCCATTTAAATTTGTTAAGCATTTATTTGATAACGTCTATGTCCAAGTTTATACTACTTTGATTATAGCACTTTGCCCAATTATAGCAATTCTGTTCAGAGTCTTTATCCTGTGGTCATGGAGATTATGGAGGTTTAAAATTCAAAAGTCAAAAAATGTTAAGATTATGGAGGAGATCAAAGAATTTTTTGGCTTTTTAGTTAAAGACATTGTTAAACCGTAACTGGTAGCTGCCTATTGTGTTTTTGCCCATGTTGGTGTTCCAAATTTAAGTGTGTAGCATCGCCGTTGCAGGGTGTTCCCGATAAACCGGGATTAAAATATCACCTGCAACTGTGATGCAGACATTTAATCTGCATTTCAATAATTTAAGCTCCTTGCTAATTGAAGTCTTAGCGCAGTGGACTTCAATTTAAAATCACAAGAAGGACTCCCGACTGAAGTGCGGGACACAGTGCGACCGGTAAACTAAGGAAAGACTGAATAACAGTTAAGTTCTTCAAATTTGCTATAAAACAAAAAAGGGTAAAATTAAATTGGAACTTGTATAAAAGTACCGGTTACAAACCTATGTTTCATTTTTAGATTTAAGTTCGCTTCGCAAAACTTAAACCAGCCCAAAGAACACTTACACCAGCGGGGGGGTACAGGGATTTATGATTGTTGAGGTGGGATTGGACACTTTAAACGTTTGGGGGAATCTAATTTGGGAGTGTTTAATTTTTACCGGTCACAGACCTAGGTTTCATTTTAGATTTAAGTTCACTTCGCAAAACTTAAACCAGCCCAAAGAACACTTACGCCACCGGGGGGAATCTGGGTCGCTAGTTATATTTTATTAGCTCCAACACTTGCTCTTTAATCATTAGAAATGATCTTTCTAGGCTTTTATTGAAGTTATCGCGGCTTTCATACAAATTATCAATACCCAAATTTATGGCAAGATGGGAATGATTCAAATTGTATGGCATTGGCTGCAAATGAAGGTGGGTTCGTTGCTTATAAATAGCATGATGTTCATTAACTGCGATGTTCGGGTCTGTATGTACTAACAGCAATTCCCCATTTGGTCTATTATCCAAATACTCTGGTATCTGACAATAAAAATGCAAATTAGATGTTTTGAGAAAATATTCGCTGTTTGAAGGATCTAATGGCACCCACACTTCTAAATAAGAAGCATTTACAAGTTCAGAAATAGTTTGAAATCGGTGATCGGTATAATCTTCTGAAGGGTAGCGTTGAGGTACATCAGAAACAGTGAAAATGGCATTTCTTTTTATAGAAAATGAATTAACAAATAAATTTTTGTTATTGGATAACCTTTTTATCAAATCCTTTATTTCATCCACTCTATAGCTATAAAGATCATTTCCAGATGTCAGCAAATTCATATCTCAAAATTTCCATGAAAGAATTCAATTTCTGATTCCGAAAAACCATAAAATTGACACGCTAACATATCAATTTCGTTCTCAAGTTTATATTTATTTTCGCTTGTAGACTCAAAGACTCGTTGCTTAATTAACTTAATAAATCTGACTAGCTTAGTTTGATTTAACGAGGCCGGGTTCGGAACAGGGGTATTTTTTAAAGTTGCAACCTCTAAACGATTATAACTACCACCGTACTTATGAGAGTGGGATGAGATATACCAAAAACATGGAGTTGAGTTCAATATTCCTAAAAAATAATACAATAACTCCTGATCCAGCTCTTTATCTTCAATACGTTTTAAATATAAATAAGGTGAATGCGATGTGGTTATATTTCCTGTCATATCCAATGAAAACTTAGGAACGAAAACCAAATGAGGAGTTACAATTTTAGGATTTAAAATGTGTTCGGGTAAACGCGGGTTAGAAGGTTCCCACCATTTTTTTGATCCCAATAATGACCGATTAGATAGTTTTGATTTATGCTTAACTAAATAACTCCATGTATTTGGATAGAGATTTTTTAAGTCTTCTTCTGTTATTTTCTTGTCATTTAAATATGGATAAAAAATATACCTTAACTTTCTTTTATCAAAACCGTATTGGTATATCTCCTTGTCGGGTAAATAAAACTTGTAAATATTTTTTTCCCCCTTAGGAGGTGTATTGACCACAAATACTTCATCAGACCCCGACACAAACCCTTGCCTTATTTCCAAAAATGAATTTATAGGCGAAAAAGAATCTAGTTTATTCTTGATAGCTATTTCATTTTTACCAAGCACAAACCAATAATCATTTTTGAAATAATTTTGAGAGATATTATAAATTGAATAGGCTTTTTCATCAGTGTTATTTTTGTTTATAACATCTTGCAAGGCTTTGCCCACAGAAGATCGGCATTTTAATATTGTTGCATTCCCGTTATCTATTGCGCCCCCTTTCTTTTGAAAAATTAAGAGAATTACATAAACGCCTGTATTTTCAAATACTGGTATTGCGGTAAGGTCAACTAGATATTTTATTATACATTTTTCACAAATTATTTCACGAATTTTTTTTGCAGAATTATTTATTAAAAAACTATGTGGCAAAACAAAGAGCCCAAACCCTCCAGGTTTTAAAACCTTTATAGTTTTATCTAAAAATAAGAGGTATTCATCACCTTTTCCAAAGGCATTTGTACCTAAATGTTTAAGAAACCTTTCTTTGATTTCTTCATTTCGATTTTCAACTCTTATAAAAGGTGGATTGGATACTACGACATCGTATTTAACTTTATATACAGATTTTGAAAGCTCCTCGATTGAATCTGCGGCTACCACATTAAGGTGATTGGGAAAAGAATCTGTAAATATTAAATAAAGAAGGGATAAAGAAAGTTTAGTTGCTAAAACTGCATTAGGATCAATATCAAAACCCGTTACATTAGCGAAAAGTGTGGATAGTTCAGTTACTGTGGGTATTCTTTTTAAATTATCTATTTGCAACTCTAACAAACTTCTTAAAAAAATTCCGCTACCAACCGAGGGCTCAAGTATTTTGATATTCGGTGAAATGATAGGAAATTCTTTCGCAATCAATTTTGCAAAAAACCTGGCAATATATTGTGGAGTATAATATGTCCCTGAACTCTTGTTAATTTTCTCTTCAGGAGCATTAACTCCCCACATATTAAGTTGGATTTCATCCTTCGTTTTTAAAAGTGCTACATATTTTTCATAGATACGGCTCAATGCATGTTGTGAAATAATTGAAAAGTCGTAGTAGAAAAAACCATTAACATTATTAGTGTAGAAGCTTTTTAATAAAGTATTAAGATCGTGGACATTATAACTATTGAAAACAGTCAATTTCTCCATATTAAGCAAATCTTCCGGGATGTCATTTATGCCTAAGAGTTGTATAGTATTAGTAATAATATTTGAAATGTTTTTTATTTCAACAGCGTTGTAAGCTTTTAGAAGAATTGGATCAGCCTCCAATTTTTTATGACGTTTTAAATTATCTTCTATAGCTCTGATAAAAATTATGCAGTTGAATAAAGCTGATAACTCATCATTGCTAACCATCATATTTAGATCGAGGGATATTCGCCTTTTCCAAATAGAGATCGTTTCAGAAAGAACGATATCAAGAGCTGGAGTGTTAGCAGTCGGCTTTTTACCAATAATTTTTTCAAATGCTTCAATTCTTAAATTGTCATAATTATCTATACCAATTCGAAGACTATCAACTACCGAATTCTTTAAATCCGTCCTTGTATACACATAAGTTATTCTGGTTTCATCGATTGGTATATGCCAATCAACTAGATTATTATAACTTAGATTAAATAATTTCTGCTTTTGGCTCGTTGTCAATAAGTCGTAAGGCTTATTCAAAAAGGTCAGTATAGCTGTATTTTCTAGACCATGTTCAACCGCGATATGTCCATTTGCGAAATCCTCGTCATCTGCGTTTATAAAATAACTTGGACTCCAGCCGGTTGATTGCATGAAAGTATTAGAAAGTTCTTGATAATTTTTTTCTTGTTTTGGTGCCGTTAAATCTTGTAATATGTGTTGTAAATTATTCACTATGCGGTATTTGTTCCAAAACATTAAAAGTAGTTCTTAAATAAATAAGAAAGAAAATCATTGGTAACATTTTACTCCCGATATATGCTAAATGATTTAGCAAAGTAAATACAATTTCGGCAGTATGCCGCTTTTCGATTTCATATTTCAAAAATAAATAACACAAAATCTTTTTCCCAGCTAGTGTAAGTATTCTATAGTTGAAGTTGAGCGGAGCGTAACTTCAATACAAAATGAAAAGCAGGACTGTGTCCGAAAAAAAATGGAGTGCTTTCCATTTGCAAGAAAAGAAATCCCTCTTGCACTTTACACCACACAATTAACATTTTACATCTTAGACTTAACACCTCACACTTAGCACCCTACTTCACTGCCACAATATGATGATAAGAAAACACGCCTTGCTCAATGGCATCGGCTTGTTTTGCAGAGCTAAGGAGGTTGTTGTGTCTTAACTTTGAAATGATGCCGAGCTTCCATAATACTTTACTCAACCCTTCATAACGGCGGCAGGTTTCACGTAGGTTGCGGTAAGATTTCATAACATGTCGTGTAACATCATTGTTGCGGAAAGATGAAAACCCTGCCTGGGTTGCGTTAAATTCATGTTCCTGTAAAGTGTCTAAATCAGGTATAGCCCAACGATCAAAAATTTCGTGCAATAAGTTTTCCTGTGGCGGGGTCATTGGTCTTGCATTGCGCAGATATTCTGCCATTACTATCATTCCACCGGGTTTTAAAACCCTGTATGCTTCTTTATAAAAATCAATTTTATGCGCTGCATGACAAACACTTTCAAATGCCCAAACTACATCAAGGTTGTTGTTTTCAAAAGGCATTTCAAGATAGTTGGCTAAGGCAAAATCAACATTGGGGACAGGAGATTTTTGCAGGTTTTGCTTAATGGTTTCAACCTGCTTAGGAACAACAGTTATACCGGTTACTGTAGCATTGTAGCGTTGGCTAAGCCAAATAGCGGAGTGTCCCAACCCGCAACCGGCATCTACAATTCGTGCCCCCGGCTGTATGTCTGCCCACTCTGCCAAAGCTTCGTTGGCACGGTTAACAGCATCACCATGTTTGGTTGCTTTTTCATCGTAGTATCCAAAGTGAAGTGCAGGGGTTTGTTTCAACCGCCAGTTCCAGATAAGTTTATATTCAAACTGTGTTGATGAATAATATTTCTTGATAGCCTCTATATCTGCCATAGTTTCAAATGTAGGACTACAAAACGAAATGTAGCCATGATTGAAGTTATTTATACAATCTTAAACATTTTCATCCACAAAAATTATTATTATAAAGGGGAACCTTGTGCATTGGTTATAACTGCATCATTGCCTGTATTTAGCATAACTGCCAAGCCAAAAGCAAGCACAGATGCTATAATGCCAAACATGAAAATATTATACGCCCAACGTATCAGTTTGTACTTTCGGGCAAGCACCAATCCTAACTGATAAATATCTTTTATAAGAGAAGAATACAGGTAGTCTGAATCATCCATCATTATTTTCATGGACTTCTCATAATCCTCGTAGGGCATTTTATAAAAATTACCAAAGAATAATAAATTGGTTTTCTTATCCTGAATATCTTTTTCGCTAAATATGCCTTCTGTTACTTTTGGGCGTGTAGCCAAAATTGCAACAACTATGGTACAAACAGATGAAACCAAAAAAATCATAGTTGGGATAGTAAGATAAGTATCAACCTGCAATTTGCGAAGCAGGACTGAAAGTATAACCGATATAATAATAGCATTGACAGAAATCAAAATATTGGCTTTTCCATCGGCCATATCACTTAGTTTTAAATGATTGCTTGATGTAAGGCGCAGCATGGTCTGAACCCCTTTGGTTGTGAGGTTGATCTCATTTTTACTACTTGATTTATCTGTTTCCACAACAGTAGTATTATGATTTAGTTCCTTCAATTCTTTTTTAAGATTTTTTATATTTTTCTTCTTTCTGTCCTGAAGTTTTTCTTTACAATAATGAGTGTAGTACTGATGTTTTTCTAAGAACTTAATTGCCTTTTTATTCCATTCCTGTCTGCTCAAATTTTCATTTATCATTAATTGTTCTTTATACACCTGCTCGTTTGTGATAGCAAATTCTTTAGTTCCCAGATTGTAAGTATCAGCATCTACCAATATCTGCTGCAACAGATTGACAGGACGTACAGGCCATTTAGTAGACATAATATTGTCCTCTATACTTCTTATAAGATCAGGGTATTGGTTTTCATTTTTCATAAATTCTTTCATCAGTTCTACACTTTTGGCTTCGTGAACATCAGGCTCTGCAAAGAGATAACCGGTATCATGAAACCATGCTGCAATACATACAATTAACTGATCAGTATCAATGAGATTATAATGAGCTGAAATTTCTGTAACATTGTTTACTACCCGGCGTGTGTGTTCATAAGTATGATACACAAGTTTTGAGGTATCGGCATTACTGAATAAACCTGCTACATGTGTTTCTGCTCTATGAAATATATCGTTGTGTTCCATTGTAATGATTAAAAAGTAAGATTGAATTTAGTACCAAGAGACAGATTGAACAATTTTTCCTCGTCAGAAAAACCCATTGCCGCTGAAATAATAAACATATTGAAAGGTGAAAAATAAAGACCGCCGCCTACTGCATTGTGCCATTTGTTACTACTTTGATCGCTTGCCCAAACCCGTCCAACATCGTCAAAAGCTATTAAGCCTACAGATCCCGGCAAGATATAAGATTTTGAATCAAAAAGTTTTATGAGCAACGTAAGGCTGCCATAAGCTAATGATTTACCAGCAAATCTATTTTTCCTAAAGCCTCTTAGAAAGTTGTTTTGTCCAAGATTGAGTGCCTGAAAATATTCGTATTGATTGTTGAAAATATGCCCACCGCCCAAACGCAGAATACTTACCAATCCGGCAGGGTCGCTTAGACTTGAATACACAGTCATGTCTGAAGTAAGTGCGGTGAATGATTTACTGTTTTTATTTAATCCGCCAAGTGAGGAAAACTGTGTCAGCCAATGTATGCCCCGGGTTGGCAGTATTTCACTGTTTAAATTATTTAAAAGGATTTGCAATTTTCCGCCGCCGTACACTTTGGTTTGATAAACATTTACCGAATCAAGTCCAACCAAAGTAGGCGTACTTAAAATCTTGTTTCTATTATCCTCTATATGATTCCAATAGTTATAGACTGAGGGTCCTACAGAAATGCTAAGATAACTTGTAAGCCTTCTTCTGATTAGAGCATCTAAAGTGGCGTAATTATATCTTACCCTGTAATATTGTATCCCGCTATCCTGTTGAAATTTGGAGTTATTACCAAGGCCGAAGAAATTGTTCAATGTCGGCTTACCAATTTCACCTGTTAATACAATATCATTTTTCTTTCCTGATACATTATTAAACTCACCGTTATAAGCTATTTTATAAGCACCACTTGAAAACGCATATAGCGTAGATAATTTTTGAAAAGATGAATAAGGTTCTCTTCTGAAACCAAATATTTTTCTGCTGAAACCAATTCCTGCCAATAATCCATCTTCAGCATTGAAACCAATATTCAGGTTAGGGAAACTAAATTTGTTGTAGTTGAATCCTGTTTGGCTATAGCGATTGACCAAGGGATCATTTTCGAACCTTGTACTGGTGCGACGGGTGTTTGCTATGAAGTTTTTTTCACTACTAAAATCATACAGGTAATTTTTTACGCTACCTTTTATGTTGAAGGTATCATCACCTCTGCCACCAATAATCCTGACTTTAATATCAGAATTTGCCTTTTCGTCTATCTCAAAAAAATCATCCCCATTCAGTCCATAAATGTCTATCTCTTTTGTAACTGCAGGTTCAAATATTCGGCTGTACATTAAAGCTGCAGAATCTGTTTTGCCGGTTCTTTTATACATTCTTACCTGCAGATTTTTTCCTACAGATTCTACCTTAAAATATTCATTTTTGTTGCTTCCTACAATGTCTACACGCTTAGACAAAAATGCATAATATTTCATAGCCGCATTATTTGCCAGATCATCTCTTCTACTTCTTAGTTTGTTAATAATTTTATCACCGTTAAGTTTAAATATTTCAGGTGGTAAATTGTGTACGGCTTTATCAATTACAGCATCTGTAAGATTATATTTGAATTCTGTAATTGTTTTCTTCCATGCTGTAGAATCTAATTTATTAAGAAAGCTTCTGTCCAGGTCCTTTGCCCAATAAGCAAGCCATTGTATAGCCGGAATATTTTTTCTAAATCCTTTAATAAAGGGAATAAAATTGGAAGATGCAATCTTTATAAGAAATCCATCTGAATAAGAAAAAGCCTGATCCCTGTCACGTGGAATGGGAACGTATAATTTACCTTTACCAGTATCATATTCTGCAAACCTCCACTGATCCAAATGCCTGTCCCAATCAGCCAATAATAAATCAAGTAACCGGGCTCTTAGGAATGCATTTTGATCTACCCGATTGTCATTGTCATCATACAACTTGTTTACAATTTTTTGCTCACTTTTAGTATCAATGCCTTTAGGTACAGGTTCTTTTTTCTCAAGCAGACAAACGGTATTAGCAAAGAAAGGTCTATAACTACCAAGGGCAGGATCGTTGGGTACAAATACCACTTTGGGTGTTGCAACTATAACGTTTATTGCTTTTGCCAGGTCAGGAACAATAACCGGCGAATAGGGATGTGCAGAGGATATAAAGTCTTGTACATAGCGTTGGGCTAACGTACCCTTAACACCTGGCGGCAAAATCTTTGTAAGGTCTTTGTTGATTGATCTTAAACTCCAATCGGCTCCATCTTTATCCGCTAATTTTAAAGACCTTGTTTGGTGCCCACCTCCAATACCCTTAATAGTAAAACCGCCCATTTCTGCATTTATCCTAAACACCTTTAGTTTAACAGGTTCTGCCCAAACATCGCGGTAGTTATCTCCGTTAAAGAATCTTTTTGTTTTAGATGCTTTTGCATATTCTTTGTTTGCTCTAACAACTATGCTATCAGCGGAGTATGGAACATACACAACAGGTATAGTATCTTCAAATTTGAGTGGGGGCAATTTTGCAAAATTTAATACATGGTCTGTAAATGTTTTTCTGATAGAGTCAGTAACAGTATAGAAAGAAAGGTCAACAGATTTTTGTTTCGAAATATCAATAACAGCATAACCATTATCAGGCGAAGTATAAAGCGAATGTTTACCATTGGATACCCTTGTACTTTTTGTACCGCTGCCACTAACTATATAATGAAACGATGAATCTTTTATATACTGTAGGTTGTGTTCATGTCCTGAAACAAAAATAAGATTGGGATGTATTTTAGCTACTTTAGAAACTTCCTTAATCATATTTTCATAGGCCGGATAAGATAAATCTTCAGGCAATCCAAACACTCCTCTTGTTATAGGATAAACAGAACCAATAACCGGCAATGGCAGATACAGATTATTGATGGCATCTGTAAAAGGAAAAATGTGCTGTTTTAGTGTAAAATATCCACCATGTATGCCATAACTTTTAAAAGGATGGTGACATGCAAGAATTACCAGTTTCTTTTGATTTTTTGATAAAATATCTTCCAGTTGTACCAAAAATTCCTGCTTTGTTTTATGTGGGCAATCGGATTCAACACCCGGTTTATCATACGGATGAATCCACCACTGACTATCAAATACTACCAGCAAAACATCAGGGCTTACATTTATTTCCACAGGTCCGGGACAGCCATCTTTAGGTTGAAATTGTACATTCTGATTACTTCTTGACTCTATGTAATTTTGCTCTCTTAACACCGCATCCCAACCGCCTTTTCCTCCTCTGTCCCAATCATGATTCCCTGGAATGAAAATGGCTTTTGCATCTGTACCATTCACAATGTTTATCTGTGTATCCATGACAGTTCTTCTTATGTCATAAAAGGTACTTTGCACATCAGGCAGACCTGTGCTATAAAGATTATCTCCTAAAAAAATAACTGTTGTTTTTTTATCTATCGGGGTAGTTAATTTAACAGCATCTATAACAGGATGTTTGCCATTTTTAAAATCACCTGCATCACCAATTAATATCAGCCTTGCCTGTAAAGAATCTTTTTGAGCAAAAGTGTAAAAACTTACAATGCTCATTAGGAATATAAAACTATATTTTTTCATTTGCCGAAGGATTGTATTTAAAAACTAAAATATTTGCGCTGCCCGTTTCTGCAAACTCGTTGCTGATGTATAGCGTACCAGATGGCGAAAAGGCAATGCCTTCAGGTTGCTTGAAAAACTTAGGGTCTAACTTAATAGCTCTTTTAATATTCCCTTTATTATCCGCAATAACCAATGTATTTGCAGTTGCTGATATTATAAACAGCTCTTTAGTAAGTGGATTAATTGCTGCAGCCGAAGGTCTAAATCTGGTTTTAAGAGTTTGAGCTATATTTTTGGCTTCATTACCATTTAGTTGATAGGCAGGTTTATTATCAAAAACCTTATCCAGTGGATTAAAATTATATGCTGATACTAGCTGATTGTTATCAACCTCGCAGTCTTTACAAACTAAAACAACTTTTTCATTATAAGCATCATAATACATTGATTCAAATTCATTAAATCCGTTTATGGGTAATGTACATGCATCTGTATTTATAAGTCCTCCTTTAGTAAAATCAAAAGTTTTTATATCTCCATTACTTTGAAGCAAATAAAATGTTGAATCGTGCAAGGTTATGTCTTCAAAATCACTACCAACAGATAATTTCCAGCTTTCTATTACGACTGGTTTTTTAAGTCGTATTTTATATAGTAGTCTGTTTTCATCACTTATTGCAAAAAGGCTCGTATCTTTTTTATAATAGTAAATTCCCGAAATTTCATCCAGGTCATTTCGTAAATGAATAATTACAGGTTTTGAAAAATTATAACCTTGCGGAGATTCATAATTCTTGTCATTATGTAAATTACAGCTATTTAAAAAAATAGAATAAACAATAGCAATAAAACTACATTTTATGAAACCCATATAATTTAATAAATTCATTCCTTTATAAATCTTGCATTTTGTAGATATTAGAAAATCATCTTTCCTATTTACTAAAGAACAAAACATTTGCCGTCCTTAATAACCATTTAATACTAAATTATTTTAGGCATTGGGGAAACATTTCTACACTCACCAAACTAATATTCAACATCAACTAACTGTAAAACAATAGGATATAATTTGAAAGAATCATCATAATCGTTAGTTTTAGCATTATTCTCAAATCAATTTTCCATGCCCGTAACAATAAGACAATGGACAAACGACGATCTTGAAAACCTGGTACTATATGCCAACAACATCAACGTTTGGAATAATCTACGCAATTACTTTCCTCATCCTTATACACCCGAAAGCGGAAAAGAATGGTTGGACAAAATAGTAGGTGCTGAACCGGTTATCAACTTTGCCATTGACTTGGACGGTATTGCAATTGGTGGTATTGGTATCATTCTCAACAGTGATGTTTATGTTATGTCAACAGAAATTGGCTACTGGCTTGGTGAGCCTTTTTGGGGACAAGGCATTGCGACAGAAGCAGTAAGGCAAATGGCAGAATATGTGTTTTATTATTTCAACATAGTCAGGATTTATGCAGAGGTATTTGAAATCAATAAATCGTCTATGCGGGTTTTGGAAAAAAATGGTTTCTACCTGGAAGGAGTAAGGAGAAAGGCTGTCTTGAAAAATGCAAAACTAATGGATGACTTTATCTGGGTGAAATTAAGACCATGGTAGCATTTCTTTAACAAATATCGGCGAAGGATTTTTTTTGCTTTATAATCTAATATTAAACCTTTAGCCATTAAATAATGTCCAATTAACAAAATATATTTCCAAAAAATATGCACCTCAAAAAAAATATTGCCACAAGCGAATCAGGTTTCATCTTCAACCCATCTACCGGTGATTCCTTTTCTTCTAATCCCATTGCTGCTGAAATATTGCTGCATTTGAAAGAAGGGTCATCTGTTCAGCAGGTGAAAAACCTGATACTGGAAAAATATGATGTAGAACCAAATCAACTGGAAAAAGACTGGGACGATTTTGCCAATCAATTGCGTGATGGCAATCTTTTGGATTTGAACTAAACTATGTCAATTATTTTACGCTAAAACATTTTAAATGTCTGAAATCAAACAACCCATTGTGGTTGCTGTAACAGGATTGAACGCCATTGACAGTCCCGGCCCCGGAGTGGCAGTTATAAGAGCTGTGAGGGAAGGATTAGATCAACCTGTAAGGATCATTGGTTTATCTTATGAAACCCTTGAACCCGGCATTTACATGCACGATGTAGTTGACAAGACCTACCAAATACCATATCCATCAGCAGGAATAGAAGCCTTGAGGGCAAGGTTGCAATACATTCATGACAAGGAGAAAATCAATGTTATCATCCCCAACTTTGATGCAGAACTATACAACTTCATTAAGGTAGCACCTTCTCTACGGTCAATGGGCATAGAAACATTTCTCCCAAGCACCGAACAGTTTGATATGAGGGACAAAATGAATCTTTTCAACTTCGGCGTAAAGTATGGCCTGCTTGTACCAAAAGATAAAATCATATATCGTGTTGATGAACTCTATGGCATAGCCGAAGAATTTGGTTATCCGTTGGTAGTAAAAGGAAAATTTTATGATGCCATCATAGCTTACACCATGGAACAGGCGCAGAAAGCATTCTACAAACTATCAGCCAAATGGGGCTTTCCCATCATTGTACAGCAATTCATTTCCGGAACAGAAATAAACATAGCAGCATTAGGCGACGGTAAGGGCAATGCCATCAGCATTATACCTATGCGCAAACTTTACATTACCGATAAAGGCAAAGCATGGGCAGGCATTACACTTGAAGATGAAAGCCTGCTGGAACTGGCACGCACTTTCATCAAAGCGACCAACTGGAAAGGCGGCTGCGAACTGGAAGTTATGCGCACCATTGACAACAAGCCATACATCATGGAGGTTAATCCAAGGTTCCCTGCATGGATTTATCTTTCCGCGGCAGCGGGACAAAACCAACCTGCATCATTGGTTAAAATGGCAATGGGCGAAGAAGTAAAATCTTTTACCGATTATGAGGTTGGTAAAATATTCATTCGCTATTCGTGGGATCATATTACCGATGTGTCTGAATTTCAAAAGATTAGTGCATTTGGGGAACTGTAGTTGGTTGTTTAATGTTTAGGGTTTATGAGAGAGTTTAGGGTTTAGAGTTTAGGGTTTAACCTGGTTTATAGGAAAGTTTAGGGTTTAGAGTTTAGGGTTTAATCGGTGTTTTGTTAGACTTTAAATTATGAACTTTAGATGAAATCGAAAATAAAATAAAAATGTACTCTTTTGAAAAATTAGACAGTTGGGTTGATGCTCGTAAATTGGTTAAATGGATTTATGAAAAGACCTCGAAATTTCCTGCGGAAGAAAAATTTGGTTTGGTAATGCAATTATGGAGAGCAGGGATTTCCATAGTGTCAAATTTAGCAGAAGGTTCTGCAAGGATGACCCCAAAAGATCAGGCGCACTTTACAAATTTGGCATACAGTAGTTTAATAGAAGTTTTAAATCAACTCATTATAGCAGCGGATTTAAATTTCATTGACATTGAAAATTTAATGGAAGGGCGACAACAAATAGATGCTTTAGCTGGCAAAATAGCAGCATTAAGAAAATCGCAACTTAATAGAATAAAACAATAAACAAATACCGGGCTTAAACCCTAAACCCTAAACTCTAAACTAGAAGCAAATGCTAGGTTTAAACCCTAAACCCTAAACTATGAAATTAAGATACGAACGCCCAAGCATCATAAAAATGAATGCCGGCCTGATGAACAAATATGGTACAAGAACCGAGTACGAACCGGTAAAACACATTGACGGCGTTGCTGTGAAAAGCCTGATTGAGCAGTTTGGCTCGCCGCTGTTTGTGATCAGCGAACGCACCATCCGTCGCACTTATCAAAACTCGGTAAGGGCTTTTAAAACCCGCTACCCGAAGGTGCAGTTTGCGTGGAGCTACAAAACCAATTACATCAATGCAGTATGCAATGTTTTTCACCAGGAAGGCAGTTGGGCAGAGGTGGTGAGTGGCTTTGAATACCGCAAAGCATTGGGCAATGGCGTGCCGGGCAATAAAATCATTTTCAACGGCCCGGAGAAGACAGCCGACGAGCTGCGCATGGCCATCAACAACGATTCGCTCATTCACATTGACCACTTTGATGAGTTGTATATGCTCATTGAAATAAGTGAAGCGATGAACAAAAAACCACGGGTGGCTATACGTGTCAATATGGACACGGGCATTTATCCCATGTGGGATCGCTTTGGATTTAATTATGAAAACGGAACTGCATGGAATGCAATTAACAAAATAGTTGCCAGCGGCAAAATGACCCTGACCGGGCTGCATTGCCACGTGGGTACGTTCATGCTTTCTACCAATGCGTATGCAATAGCCGTTGGCAAACTAAGCGACCTTGCATGGAACTGCAAGTCACAACTGAACACCACTATACAATACCTTGACATGGGCGGTGGATTCCCTTCTGCCAACACTTTGCGTGGTGCTTACCTGCCAGGCAGCGACACCATTCCAAGTGTAGATGAATTTGCCGAAGCCATCACAAGTGCTTTGCTGAATGTCGGTTTCAAAACAGACGAACTACCGTTGCTTATTTTGGAAAGTGGCCGTGTACTCATAGACGAAGCAGGATTTCTACTCGGCTCGGTGCTTGCCAACAAGCGGTTAAGCGATGGCCGCAGGGCTACTATCATGGACTTTGGCGTCAACCTATTGTTCACATCTTTTTGGTACGAACACAAAATAAGTCCTGCACAAGACTTCACCCACCACACCGAAGACATGGTGCTATACGGTCCACTGTGCATGAACATAGATGTGGTAAGAGAGTCAGTAAACCTGCCTTTGCTAAACCGCGGCGACCATGTGGTAGTACACAAAGTTGGCGCATACAACATGACGCAATGGATGCAGTTTATACAAATGCGCCCCAACGTAGTCATGATAGACGAGAAGGGAAATCCACATCTTATAAGAGAAGCCGAAACCATTGAATATATTGAACAACTTGAAAAAATGCCTGAACATTTAAAGGACATAAAAATGTAGATTTTACAAAAGTTGCAAAAGGAAATTGTAACAAAACACCTTTGTCCCTTTGCAACTTTTGTCACGTTTTGTGAAATAATTTTGAGCCAGAGTGTATTGCTACCATTGAGCTTCATTGGCGACGCTCCATTCAAGTTCAGTAATGCTATTCAGCCTTTTACACCATTAGCCATAAGCACAATTATTGAAACCGACCCGCATCATATCGTTTGCCAAATACATAGCCAAAGCTGTACTAAATAGTTACGGCATGTTATTCTTTTCCAGCAACAGAATATTTGCATTGCTCATTTTATTGGTTTCATTTTTCACACCATTTACAGGTGCAAGCGGGTTGGCTGCATTGGTAGTTGCTTTATTAGCAGCACATGCACTTGGCTTTGGCAAAGAGCAAATTCAGAAAGGATTGCTTACCTATAGTGTAGTACTATTTGGTCTTGGCTTTGGTACCAATTTTGAGTTTGGGCCTGCTTTCACAATGTTGCTTATTGTTGGTTCGCTACTCACATTGTTTATCTCTGTTGCGCTGAATGCTATACTTAACAAACGGGGCTTACCTGCACTTTCATTAGCATTTATTATTAGTACAACACTCATTATTATCAGCACCAAGAGTTTTGAAGGCATAGGGCTTACCCCCAGAAGGATTTACTGGTTTAATGATATGTATGCCCTCGGCGGAAGCACCTTGGTCAATGCAATTCAGGCCATTGAAAACTGGTCCATGCCGGAGTATGTCAACGGATTTTTTCGAAGTATGAGTGCGATATTGTTTCAGGTTAATATTGCTTCGGGGATTATTTTATCAATAGGGTTACTTATTTATTCCCGTATCGCTTTTACACTTATGGTGTTGGGTTATGCAGTGGCAATACTATTCAGTTTTGCCATGGGCGGCTTTCACCAAACCGACATGACTTACTACAACATGGGAACAAACTTCATGTTGGTTGCTGTGGCTTTGGGGGGCTTTTACATCATCCCTTCACTTAGATCATTTCTTTGGATATTGGTAACAGTTCCTATAGCATACTTACTGGTCATAGGCTTGGGGAGTATTACTTTCACAATAGGAGTACCGGTTTTTTCATTACCATTTTGCTTAACGGTTATTTTGTTTTTGTACATGTTGCAATTGCGTAGCAAACACGACAGGCTGGTACTTACACCGGTTCAGTATTATAGCCCCGAGCAAAATCTTTATCGCTACATCAATGGCAGAGAAAGACTCCTGAACCGTTTTTATCAGCAACTTTATTTACCCTTCATGGGTGAATGGATGGTAAGCCAGGGGTATGACAGCACAATGACCCACAAAGGCGAATGGAGCAAAGCACTTGACTTTGTAATTCTTGACGAAGAAATGAAAACCTACCGTAATCCCGGCAATCAGTTGGAACAATTTTATTGCTATAACAAACCTGTCCTTAGTCCCGGTGACGGAATTGTAGAAGAAATATTAGACTATGTAGAAGACAACGAAATAGGTAAAAATAACACTGCTCAAAACTGGGGTAACAGCATTGTAATAAAACACGCAGAGGGATTGTACACAAAACTTTCTCACCTGCGGAAAAATTCTTTTCGTGTAGCCAAAGGCAGCTATGTGCGAAGAGGAGACATCATTGCACTCTGCGGCAACTCCGGTCGTTCTCCGGAGCCACATTTACATTTCCAGGTGCAAAGCACACCTTACATTGGTAGCAAGACCCTCAACTATCCGTTGGCCTATTTCATTTCCCGAAGTGGCGAACAACAGCAGTTTGAAAATTTTGCTGTACCAAAAGAAGGGTCTTTTGTCTTCAACATATTACCTAATGGACAGTTGCAGCAGGCTTTCAATTTTCAGCCGGGTTATATACTACAGGTTTCTGCTCCGGGTTTTGAAGATGAACAGTGGGAAGTAATGACCAGCATTTATAACGAGTCATACCTGTATTGTAGCAGCAACAATGCTTTCGCCTACTTCATCAACAATGGAACCGCCTTTTATTTCACTAACTATTTTGGAGAAAAAGATACATTGCTCTATTACTTTTATTTAAGCGCTTATAAGGTTTTATTAAGTTCTGAAAAAGGGATTACAGTGACAGATACTTATCCGCTCAATGCTTTTAGCACTCATCCACTCCAGTGGCTGCAGGATTTTATGGCACCATTTTTTATTTTCATGAAAATGAAATACGAAAGCAATACACAACACAATGACGGGTTGCTTTCATCGGGCAAAATATCTTTGGAAAGCAGACAATACAAAAGACTTTTCTTTAAAAATAAAGAAACAATGAAAGCGAAAGTGGAGGTGGAAAACGGCCAGCTTCAATCCTTTAGGATTTTTTTACCCAACAAAACGATCGAAGCAATATGCAAAGTATAAAGTTCGTAATGATCTTATTGGCTGCGTCAATAGACTTCACGGTTTATGCGCAACAACCCACCACACAAGAGCAAGTGGATATAAAAAGTTATGCCCTTTATGAAAAGGGAAGCTGGAAAGAACTGCTGCAATATGGCAAGGCATCTGCCAAAGAAGGACAGGACTTCTTGCTGTTGAGGTTGCGCATGGCTTATGCTGCATTCATGCTCGGCAACTACAGCGAAGCTATCAGCCAATACGATCATGTGTTGAAACAAGATGGAGAAAATGCAACAGCGCACTACTATAAATTTCTCTGTAGAACATACCTTAGTCAATCAGAATTGGCTGGTGCTGAAATAAAATATTTATCTAAAGAAGCTATTGAAGAATTAAAACTGAAGAAAGTAGCATTTACCAGAGCTGGTACAGAAGTTAGCTATAAAATTACAGACTACGCCACAAGACAAAATGGTCTGTATGCCGCTGTGCATGCAGGTTTGCAACTGGGTTGGAATGTGACTATGTTCCAGTCAGTGGCATTGTTTAACCAAACAATCAGCGAACCAAAGTTCATTTATGTAACTGATAATAATAACATTGCCATTAACCAAAAGCAATATTATAACCGGACAACCATTAACCTTAACAACAAGTGGCAAGTCAAACTTGCTTACCACTACTTGCATACACCATTCAACAATTATAGTTATAACAATCACGTGGGGTTAGTTGGTATAAAATATACAGATGCCTATTACGATGTGCAAGCCGACGCCATTGTTTCAAGATTGACAGACACCACACGGCAGCAGTACGATGCTACGTTGGGGCTTTATCCTTTAGGCAATCTTAACCTTTACTTTCTTTCAACTGGTAGTTTGAGAACTTACAATGGTTCAGCATTTAATTTAAAACAGGTTGTGGGTTTCAAAGTCATGAAATACACATGGTTAGAGTTCAACGGCACATTTGGCAAGTTCACCAATCTGGCCGAAAATGATGCCTTATATATTTTTAACGCAGTTGATCGCAATACAATTAAGGCAGGTACTACTTTATATGTAAACCCATCGCAGCATATAATACTGCATGCAGGCTACACCTTTGAACAAAGAGAAATTTACAAGAGTTCAATTTTATTTAATCAACATTCAATAACAGGAGGTTTAACATGGAAAATGTAAAAAAAATGATGCTCATAGTAGTAGTCATATTTCAGGCTGCAATAGCATTTGGGCAATCAGATGCAACAATTCAAAAAGCATTTAGCGACAGCTATGCCAATGAATACAAACTTAAATACAACGACGCCATTGCCGATCTTACCCGGTTAAATGATGACAACAGCTACGAAGTAAACCTGCGGTTGGGTTGGTTGTACTATCTCAACAAAAGCTACAGCCAATCAGTTGCCCACTATCAAAAAGCTGCTGCAAAAAAGCCTTACGCTATAGAAGCAAAGCTTGGCCTTATAAAGCCATTGTCTGTGCAGGAAAACTGGGACAAAGTGTATGCTCAATATGAAGATATACTAAAAATAGACCCGCAAAACACCACGGCCAACTATTGGGCAGGAGTCATCAACTACAACAAGAAAAAGTATGAGCAGGCTCAAAAGTTTTTTGAGAAAGCAGTTAACCTGTATCCGTTTGATTATGATGCCACACACATGCTGGCGTGGACGTATCTCAACATGGGCAGGAACAACGATGCCAAAGTATTGTTCAACAAAGCATTGCTAATGAGACCTGCGGATCCATCATCATTGTCGGGATTGTCAAAAATAAAATAGGATTGTTTTAAAAAAATAATTTCAATGAAGGGCTGAACTATTTAACAAAGTTTGGCCCTCGTTTTATTTCAGCTTTTTATTTTCTTTTTTGGGGGGTAAAAAATTAGCACCAGTTACTACACTTTTTCCCGTTTTGCTTTCCAATTCCTTTCTTGCGTTTTTGGCTACAGCCCCACCTTTTCTACTTGCATTTGCATTTTGTTCTAATCCTTTTGCTTCTTCAGTTTCCGCTATTTGTCTTGTACTCAATTCAGCAAGTGCAGTAAAAATGAGTTCAGCTTCACTCATGTGGTCTCTTAGGTTTTGAGATTTTAGCCCTTTCAAATCTTTGTGTTTTTTTACGGTCAGCCCTGTCCATTCTTGATGGATGATATTGGTGAGCAAAGCAAACTCATCCGATTTTTCAACACCACTTTCCTTCCAGTAATCGGTTAGTTTGTTTCTGGTTTCTTGCCCTGTCATTCGTTGTTGAATCCACTTTTCGCTGCGTCCCAATTTTTGCCAGTTCTCTCTTGCCCTGTCAAGGCTTTGGGCTGGGTCAGCTATTTCCTGCATTCTTTCATAACCTACTTTTGCCAACCATTGTTTAAAGGGTTCTGCTTTGGGTGAGGGGATGGACTGGATAATGCGTAACAAAGTTTCAGTATTAGCTACATCAGTTTCTCGCATTTTGCCATCCGAAGCTTCCATTTTCAACCGTACGATTTTTTCGTACGCTTCACTTCCTTCCCCTGCCAGCTTGTTTTTCAAGTCACTCCAATATCTTTTTGGAACAGTGCTGTCGGTTAAAATTTCAATGACATCAATAACTGAAAAATACCAAACTTCTTTTTCGGAATCGTAATGACTGCGAACTTTTTTTGATTCAAATAATTTGACGTTACTCATTTTCTAAACTTTTGATTTTTTTAATTTCAGTTGGGTTCAATTTGTAGCCGTGTTATTCCCCGTAAACACATCAACTGCTGATATACTTTTTAATAGTGAAATAATTGACCAGCCAAAGCACCACAAGGATTATTAAAGCAGTAGCTATTGTGTAAAATGATAGCCACTGACTTATAAACATATTTTGGCTTCGCAAAAATGATTCGAGGAAAAATTGCCCTAAAGCCACAACAAGAAGGCTGGTGAAAATAATGATGATATTCAGCGGCAGATACTGTTTCATCAAAAAAGTTTGTAGTTGCCTTGGGGCGGCACCAATAGTAATTAAAAGATTTATTTCTTTACTGGTAGAAGCAATTGTCAATTGAATGAACAGAGAAAATACAAGCAAGGCAAAAAGCAGCATAACAACTCCTGTTGCTGATGATGCACCAACAATTGTATTTACAATTTTTCTGTATTTGCTAAAGCGGGTTTTATCTGCATCTGTAGTAAGGCCGTTGTCTTTCAAGTATTTTACTAGTTGAGGATTGCCTGGGTCTTTTGTTTTAATTACTACTCTTGACGGCCGGGCTTCAGTTGTATTTGAAAATTGTTTGTTGGCCATTTTTAGGAAATTATCAGGCACCAATACAGATGAAATTCTGTCGCTGAACCCAACCACATGTCCGGTAAATTTTATTGGCAAACCCTGATAGTTTACATTAATTACAATGGGTAATGCCATTACTAAACCCGGCGTAAGTTGGGGCAAACCTTGTGACGGTGCAAAACCGAAATTGTACAAATCCAAAAACTGATTAGGTATAATAAGCGGAATGTCTGTTGAACCCATTTCCCATTTCCATTGATCGCTTTTTACATCGAGAAATTCATCGGGCACACTTTCAAAAAACAAGTCGGTGTAAAAGGGTAGATTCTCACTTGGGCTTTGAGCAGAGACTTTAAACTTGCTTGAAGTTAGTTGTCCTATTTCCTCCACGAAAGGTTGTTTTTTAAGATCTTCAATCAACTCCTTACTAAGCGTGTTATCGCGACTGTTTCCATTAATCACTTTATTTAAAACAAGAAAGTTTGCAATGCTGTCGCGGTTATTTTTACCATACAACAATTCGTTGTAATTGACTTGTATCTGCACTGCTGACAAAATGAGCAACATGGCAATACTTAATCCTACAGCGGCCATGATATAGCGCCCCTTACCAATTCCTGATCTGATTATTTTTTTCAGTAGTGCATTAAGTAGCTGTGGTTGATTCATTGGTCTTTTATTCAATTGTACCTTAGAGGCGATAGGTGTTGGAGTAATTAAACAAGTGGTCTTCGTCCAGATCTGTCAGTAAAAAACCGGCATTTCTTTTTGTACATTCATCACTTATCAGCGCTACTGCTTTTTCGGTATTGGCAATATCCAAATGACTGAAAGGTTCATCCATCAACAACCATTCAAAGGGTTTTACCAATGCCCGGATGATAGCAATACGCTGCTGTTCGCCATAGCTGCATATACCGGCTCGTTGATTTAATATAGGAGTGATACCCAATCGCTCTGCCATTTCATCTATAACATCTGCTTCGTAAATGGGTTTTTGAAGTACCCGGCTCAATTCAATATTTTCTCTTGCAGTCAGGTTTTCAAATAATCTTAAATCCTGAAAAATAATACTCACCTTCTGTTGCCTTAGCAATGCCATTTCATCACCGTTAATAGTTTTGATGTCTTTATTGTCAAACAATACATTGCCCGAATAATCGTGACGCAGTTTGTAAATAGTATTCATGAGGGTAGTCTTGCCTGTTCCACTTGGGGCTACTATTTTTATCCAACTTTTTGGCGAAAATGATACAGTCGTATTCCATAAATCTGACGACCGGGACAAAAATTTTTCTTTGAGTGGAATGGGTACCAATTCGTGCAACTGTATCTGCATAATACAACACATTAATTTAAAATAAAAAGGTTGCAATTAAGCAACCTTTTTATTGTCTGTTAAACTATTAATTCCTTGAAACCGGAATACTGTCAGCCATAATTTTCATATCGGGCTCCCTTTTGGCATTCATCGTTTTGCTTGCTGCTTCTGCAAATTTTAAAATAGATGTAAGACTGTTTTCCTTATCATTTACAAACCTAAGTTCATAATGCGACTCCATTGATTTGCCGCCGGGTTTGTTTACACTACCACTCATGTCTTTAAATGTTTCTTTTGCTTTTACCAACATTGCATTTTTAGCTGAGTCGGTTGCATATGCACTTTGAGCTGCATTAATAAAGCTTTGCAGGTTCATATAAAACACAACCGATTTTCCTTTACTATTGCTTAATATTTCTTTATCTATAGTTGCTTTATTACTTCCTGATTTATAACTATTGATGATTGTATCATTTGATGCAATCACTATATTCTTGTCATCTATTGAAGCACTCATCCCAATCTTTTTTATTTCAGGTGTTAAAGTATATCCTGTCGCTGATTTTTCCACCATTTTCATTTCCACCATTTTATCCAACAACTTATTCATTTGTGCTTTATCACCTACTGCTATATTTCCCAGCATTTTTACGTTTGGAATTTGAGTCATTACCTCACCATCAGGTCCCAATACAGGTTTCATTGCAAAATCAGAAGCAACAAAAGCCATATCACCTTTAAAGGCTTTTAATAAATCCTGTAGGGTGTAATTACTGCCCATCATTTTTGTTAGCTGGGCATCAGCCATACCACCTAACTCCAGGAACTTAACAATATCACTAATCATTTGAGGATCCATGCCTGCTACAAAAAATCCATTGATTTTATCGGAAGGATATTTTTCTACAAGGCTCATATCGGCTTCGGCTTTAGAGTACTTGTCATATATATCCCTAAGCTGTTTGCTTAAGTATGATTTGCCATCAACAACTACCTTACCATCTTCAAAGTTTAGTGTATAAGCACTGAAAGTATTTTGAAACAATTCTTTTACCCGTGGCAGTGGAAACATATCCATATACCCTGAAGCATTTACCCACATACTTGCATCTGCATTACTTTGCATCAGGTCTCTAAACTCGGGAATGGCAGCTACTGACATATCTTCTTTAAGAGCGAAATAGTTTTCCATTTCTGTTTTCAGATTATTGTCTGCACTTACGGGGTTTTTAAAATTAAACTCGCCAGTTGCACTATCATACTCCATTTGTCTGCCACCCTGACTTTGATAAGACATGGCAATGACAAGGTCTTTGTCCCATGCTATCATATTATCACCTTCTACAGTTGTAAAACTGTATGTCTTTTCTTTTCTGATTTCTGAAGTTGGCATTTTCTTTTTTAGGTATTTCTCCAGCTTATCGCCATCAGTTAATGAACCAATTGCAGCAATCACCATAGTGCCTTTACCCGAGGTAATACCACCGCCATCTTTCTGTGCCATAGAAATATAAAAGTTCTTACTAAGGTCTATGCCCGAAGCCTGCAATTCTTCCCACTCCTGCTTGCCTTTGTTAGCTGAAGTATCTGTGCCTGTTGCAGACTTCAATATACTTTCAAGGGTTGCTTGATTTTGCAACATTTTAGTGCCTATTGATTTCGCATTGATAACAGCAACAAATGAGGCGTTCTTTGGAATGTGTTTTACCTGAAGCGGAACCGGCTTTTTGCAGGAAGCTGCCAGTAAAATGACAAATAGCGAAGGCAGAACGATTCTGATAATAGATTTCATAAATAATTAATTTTGTAAAAAAGCTAAGTTAAAGAGATGAAAACAATAAATAAAGATTAAAACGAAAACAATGGATGAACGGTAATTAATTTTAGTTCCTTAGTTGTTAAAGTCCCGACTTATACACAGTCTTGCGTGGGTTGTGACCATATTTCTTAAATACCACATAGCCAATAATAAAAAGGAGTATCGCAGCCCAAAAATTGGCAATAAATATTACAAGCGATTCCACTATTTCCCAACCCGAAAGCAGCGAAGCCAATATTCTGGTTCCAAATGGCTGTATGTAGGGTTGAATGTTTTTTTCATTTGCAACAATTTCATTTCTCATTACCGGTAGTTGATATAGGGAAAGCGTTACTGTGCTATACTTAATTTGATCTGCCAGTACAAGATTTGAAATTGTAGAAGTGGTTGTTATTTTTTGATTTTCAAGCAGGGTTTCTTCAGCATTAATAATGTCATTCAGCTTTTTGCCTTTGTTGTCTATGTCTTTTGCAATTCTTGTTGCATGATTTACACCTTGTGAGGTTGCTATTTTATTTGCCAAAATTTGTAAGGATACATCCTCCGCTTTTATAACTCTAATGTCAAGAAAATCAACATTAGCTGCAATATCTTTCAATGTTGTATCTAGTTTAATGTCGGGTACACGCAAAGTGATAGAGTTTGTTACGGTATAATGTGTAGATACCAAGGAAGAATCTTCGCTAATGGCATTTACTGTGGTGTTTGCAATATTACCTGCCATGTTGGTATAAATAATAAATCCTCCGTGTTGCCTAACTGCATCTTCTATTTTATAGGTGGCTGCTGCAACATCTTTTACCTTAAACTTAAGATCGGCTGTACGAATAAATTTATGAACAGTATCGGCACTATTTACCAGAGCCGCATCTGATGTTGTGAGACCTGCATTTGTACTGTCTGCAACAGCAGCTTCGCTTTGTGTTTGTTTATTTAACCCCATTTCATTATTGGAGTGCTGACAGGCAAAAAGAAAAATAGAAAGGCCTGTAACAAAAATTGATTTTGTAATTTTCATAATGGTTAAGTATATAATGTGATGAATGAGAGATACGTCATGCACTATTAAGTCTGTAAAAACTTAATGCGGCTTGTAAACATGTTTTGGTTTTTCAGAGAGAATGTGTGCGATACAACTACAGAAAATTTAGCTAAATGAACGTTCATTTGTTTATCTTGAAAATGAAAATAAGAAACCCTTTTCTGAAAAAAATATTTTGTTAATGTGGCTTTTTGTTTGTTTACTAAATATTGGGAATAAAAAATCTAAACGGGAAAAGGTGAGCAGTGTACAAAAAGCCCAAGTGTGCGACGCAACAAATAACCAATAGAATTACTTCTGCCTGTAACATCATGATTCCTATATTGGTTTGCTAATCTATAGAGTAAAAGCTTTGAAAATTTTGCTGTTCTTCAAAAGTTTGCATGAACTCGCTTACATTTGTTAATAGTACAAATACAACCATCATATATGAAACTACTTGAAGGAAAAACAGCTATTGTAACCGGCGCAGCCCGTGGTATTGGCGAAGGAATTGCTTTGAAACTTGCTGAACAAGGTGCTAACATTGCGTTTACTTATGTAAGTGACAGCAGTGCGGAAAAAGCAAAATTGCTTGAAGAAAAATTGATTGCAATGGGGGTAAAAGCAAAGGCATATCAAAGTAATGCAGGTGACTTTGCTGCATGTGAGTTGTTTGTAAATTATGTACTAAAAGAATTTGGCCAGATAGATATTTGCGTAAACAATGCAGGAATTTCTAAGGATAACCTGTTGCTGCGTATGACACCCGAACAATGGGACGATGTAATGACAACTAATCTCAAGAGCGTTTTCAACATGACCAAACAGGTAATCAGGCCTATGATGAAAGCCAAAAGCGGCAGCATCATAAACATGAGTAGTGTTATTGGCGAAATGGGCAACGCCGGACAAAGCAGCTATGCAGCTAGTAAGGCCGGAGTAATTGGTTTTACCAAATCAGTTGCAAAAGAACTGGGAAGTAGAAATATTCGCTGCAACGCCATAGCACCGGGCTTTGTAGAAACCGACATGACAAGCTACTTAAAAGATGGTGATGGTGCTGACAAATATAAAGCAGGCATTCCTTTAGGCCGATTTGGAACTACAGAAGATATTGCCAACACTACCTTGTTTCTTGCAAGTGATATGAGTAGCTATATTACTGGTCAGGTGATAAGTGTTTGTGGGGGATTGAATATTTAATAAAACCTCTTTTAATCTTATGTAGATGAAATGTTGGTCAACTTTGCAAAAGTTAAATTGCCTTTTAATCAGGATGTTTTGTTATTCCTTTAGTACTTTCGCAGCCTGTTTAAAATGTTGAATTCAAAATTTATATCACTTTTTCTTTTCCTTTTACTCTTAGTTCAAGTGTTACCACTACAACAAATTGGCAATGCATTGAGTCAAAGTCAATGGACTGAAGAGTTACCCCATGCAGGTGATTGCGCTGCTAAGGCTTGTGATATTGACTGTTTAAATCATCATTTTCTTCCACCCCATGATTTTCTTCAAGTTAGTAATATTCATATAGCAGATATTTATTTATCCCATATACACTCTTCCGAAAGTATACCACAAAATCATTGTGGAGATATTGAAAGCCCTCCCCCGGATTTTTTTCTGTAATTATTATTATTGTCTTTTTAAGGAATTTTTTCCTGTTTAATCATGTTATTTAGATAAATCCTTCATTACGGTATGAAAAGTATTTTTAGTAAAATCGGAGCCGATTTTCCGGCATCTGTTGTTGTTTTTTTGGTTGCTTTACCTTTGTGTTTAGGTGTAGCATTAGCAAGTGGTGCTCCTTTGCTGTCAGGAGTTATAGCAGGAATAATAGGCGGATTAGTTGTAGGTATTTTTAGTCAATCGCATACAAGTGTAAGTGGCCCGGCTGCAGGTCTTGCCGCAGTTGTACTTACTTCTATAACACAACTGGGTAGTTTTAATGTCTTCTTATTGGCTGTTGTAATTGCAGGGTTTATTCAATTGGTTGCCGGCATTGCCAAAGGCGGATTTATTGCAAATTATATTCCTACCAACGTTATCAAAGGTTTATTAGCCGCTATAGGAATAATTCTTATTCTTAAACAAATACCTCATGCTGTTGGTTTTGACAGAGATGCTGAAGATGATTTTACATTTTTTCAAAAAGATGGAGAAAATACATTTTCGGAACTCTTAAGCATTTTCAAGTTCTTCTCCTGGGGTGCTATCATTATTTCTGCAATCTCTATAATCATCATGATAAATTGGGATAAAACACCTTTGAAAAAGGTAAAATTTTTTCCTGCCTCGTTGTTTGTTGTATTGTTAGGTGTTGCCCTGAATTATGTTTTTATTCATTTTTTTCCTGCTTTGGCCATAGAGAATGATCATTTGGTCAAAATTCCAAAATTTGATGGTATAAGCTCGATCATTACATTACCGGATTTTTCAAGCATTGGAAATTATCATGTTTGGATGGTCGCTATAACCATATCCATAGTTGCAACAATTGAAACATTGCTCAACCTTGAAGCTGTGGAAAATCTGGATCCACATAAACGTATTGCCTCTCCTAACAGAGAATTGGTAGCACAAGGTATAGGAAATATATGTTCTGGTCTTGTAGGTGGTATCCCTATAACATCAGTAATTGTAAGGAGTTCAGTTAACATAAATTCTGGTGCCGAAACAAAGCTATCTACAATTATCCATGGCTTTTTCTTATTACTTAGTTTGTTGTTGCTTGGACCTGTATTAAATATGATTCCTTTGGCATCTCTTGCCTGTATACTTATCTTAACAGGGTATAAGTTAGCAAAGTTGTCTTTATTCAAGGAAATGTATAAAAATGGATTAAATCAATTCATCCCTTTTGTTGCTACCATACTTGCTATAGTTTTTACCGATTTGCTTATTGGCGTTTTGATTGGTCTGGCTATAAGTGTCTTTTACATATTGAAAAGTAATTTTAAAAATGCTTATCAATTTAATAAAGAAAAGCACCATACCGGTGATATTATAACCATAAGGCTTGCAGAAGAGGTTTCATTTTTAAATAAAGCAAGTATAAAAGATACATTGGCACAAATTCCGGCTAATTCTACAGTTGTTATAAACGCTACTAATTCTACCTATATAGACTACGATGTATTGGTATTAATAAAAGATTTTACAGAAGTTCAATCTAAAGAAAAAAACATTACTGTATCTGTACAAGGTATTAAATCGTTGTACAAATCAGAGAATGAGAGGTATGTAAAATCAGTACATGATTAATCATAAAATTTAACGTTGAGTGGCAAGTGCTATATGTCAAATTACTTATTCAATAACAAAATAGTTTTTTAAAATGAAAGCTCATACTAAAGAAACACAGGAAAATCTAACCCCCAGAACAGCCTTGGAAATACTAAAAGAAGGTAATACCCGCTTTGTCAATAACTTAAAAAAACAAAGAGATCTCTTAGAACAAATGAATGCAACCCGCGATGGCCAATGGCCATTTGCAACAATTCTTAGTTGTATAGATAGCAGAACCTCTTCAGAGTTAATTTTTGACCAGGGCTTAGGAGATATTTTTTCGGTTAGAATTGCAGGAAATATTGTAAATACTGACATTATAGGCAGTATGGAATTTGCGTGTAAGGTAGCAGGGTCTAAGCTAATAGTTGTTTTAGGTCATACTAATTGTGGTGCAGTTAAAGGTGCTTGTGACCATGTGGAAATGGGCAACTTAACAGAATTACTTTCAAAACTTCAACCAGCTGTTTATCAGGAAAAAACATCTCTGGAAAACAGGACATCAAGTAATAAAGAGTTTGTAGAAAATGTAGCACTAATAAATGTTCGCAGAAGTGTGGAACAAATTATTGAACGCAGCTACATATTAGAACAAATGCTTGAAAAAGGTGAAATTGGAATTGCTGGCGCTATGTATGATATTGCAACAGGTATAGTAGAATTTTCTGAAGATACTATTTTTATTAATGATGATAAAAACCCGGCGTTTACCCTCTCTGATTTCAGAAGCTAAAACTATTTATTATGTCTGATAAAACTTTTGATTCGGAGTTTGTTTTAAAAGAACTAAAACATTATTTACCTACACAAACACCTCTGAAGGATTTTATTCATCACAATTCATTGCATGCCTTTCAGCAAATGAAATTCTATGATGCTATTTTTAAAGCGTCTAAAATATTTGGATTTCAACCAACATTGCCCTTACAGGATTTTAGAAAGTTGTATGAAGTTGGGAGAATAAGTGAGCTTATATTAGATAGAATAATTAGTGACAAAAAAGGAAATTCACATATTGAGTTGTGGAAGCAAAACCTTACCACAAAAATTTACGATGAACATAATGAACAGCGAGTAGGTAAGCTACGGTCCGAATGGAAAAATCATTATAAAATGGACTTAGACAATCTTGTTCAACCTTTATTATTCAGGGTATTGAGTAATTATCTTGATCAGGGTATATCCATTTGGGATTTTCCTGTTGGTGATATTGGATTTTTAGATTCAATAAGAGCTATAGAAGAAAATAGTTTCGTAAGTATCTTCCAAACCAAGCGGGCAAAAAACCTATTGTTTCAGGAGACCTTAAGTTTGGGCAGTCTTTTGGAAATTGTTGTTGGGCATGAGTCTTATTTTGAACAGTATTTATTTGACCAGCAATTTAGCCACAGGGGATGGAGCGGCATGGTTGCTACACTGGAAACAAAACCTGAAAGTTTATTAAGTCAAAAACTAATTTCTCTACACGATCTTATTGTATTTGAATTATTGTTAGAAATTGACAATTTAGATGCCCATTTAGGAGAAAAATGGAAACCACTAAGTACTATAACTCCCAAAAGTCCAATAGATTTATTTGAAGCGGTACCAAATACAGAATTGCAGGAGGTGCTTACAATATGGCAAGATGCTTTTGAGTGGAGTTACTATGATGAGGTATTGGGAGGCATTCAACAATTAAGTAAAAGCAAGGGTGAAAACACCGACTTATCTAAAAATTCCCGGGCATTAAATTTTCAGGCTATGTTCTGTATTGATGAACGTGAATGTAGTATTAGAACTCACCTTGAAAGCATTGATAAGAATTGTGAAACATTGGGTAGCCCCGGCTTTTTTGGAGTGGAGTTTTACTTTCAGGCCGAGCATGCAAAATTTTATGACAAACTATGCCCGGCACCGGTTACGCCTAACTACTTAATTAAAGAATACAATGTATCAGAAAAGCGAAAACACGATTTATTTTATACTGATAAAACCCACCAGTTTATTACCGGATTTATAAGTGCACTCACGTTTGGATTTTGGGCAGGCTTTCGTTTGATCCAAAATTTATTTAAACCCAAAATGAGTCCCGCTATTTCCAATGCTTTTGCTCATATGAATGAACAAGGCAAGCTTACAATAGAAAACAAAAACCCCGATGATAAAGAAAACGGATTGCAAATAGGTTTCACTATTCAGGAAATGGCAACCCGGGTAGAGGGATTATTAAGAGGTATTGGTCTTGTAAATAATTTTGCACCTATTATTTATGTAGTTGCCCATGGCAGCAGCAGTGCAAATAATCCACACCATGGGGCACATGACTGTGGTGCATGCAGCGGAAGGCCGGGTTCTGTAAATAGCAGGGTATTTGCTGCAATGGCCAATCATTATAAGGTTAGAGAGATATTATTATCAAAAGGTATTACCATTCCCGAACAAACCCAATTTGTTGGTGCGCTACATGATACGGCTGCTGATGAAATAGAATACTATGACACTACTGTATTAAATGAAGTAAATGCTAAAAATCATCTGCTGCATATTCAATCTTTTGAAAGTGCCTTAGACCTAAATGCTAAAGAACGTTCAAGAAGATTTGCCTCCATAAATACAAAAGGGGAGATAAAAAAAATCAGGAAGGCTATTAAAGAACGTTCAGTTTCATTGTTTGAACCAAGGCCCGAATTAGGCCATGGCACAAACACGCTTTGTGTAGTAGGTAACCGCGAACTGACTAAAGGTATTTTTCTTGATAGAAGGGCATTTTTAAATTCGTACAATTATAAAACAGATCCTGAAGGCCAGTATTTAACCGGTGTTATGCGGCCTCTTGGACCGGTTTGTGGCGGCATTAACCTGGAATATTATTTTTCAAGAGTTGATAATTACAAGCTGGGGGCGGGTACCAAATTGCCACACAATGTAGTTGGGCTATTTGGGGTAGCCAACAGTAGCGACGGAGATTTGCGTCCGGGTTTGCCATGGCAAATGATTGAAGTGCACGACCCGCTTCGTCTTCTGATTATAGTTGAACATTTTCCCGAGGTTGTTTTAAAATCCATACAATCTTCACCAGAAATGTATGAATGGTTTATTAATGAGTGGGTGCATTTAGTAGCTGTTCATCCTGATACAAATGATTTGTATTATTTCAAAGATGGGCAATTTACACTGTACCAGACTTTAGCAAAGAAAATCCATTTTTATAAAGATGTATTTACGCTATTAGAAAATGCAAAGGAGATGGAAACTAATCATATTGTACACGCCACGCAGGAAAACCTGCCTGTTTTTTTACACAATTAATAAAAGTAATGGAACAGATATTACAAGCATTTATTTTCTTACCTCTGATAGGGTTTATTATTAGTTTCTTTTTTGCAAATAAGCAGGAAAAATTAATTTCTGCAGTTGCCTACTCTAGTGTGGGCTTGCAATTGACAGGTATTGTTACGTTTATCATTTATTGGATACTTCAGGGTTCTCCGGTTTTGGATGTGAAGCATTTTATTTTCTATAAAGAAGATAATATCGAAATTTTTCTGGATTATTATTTTGATAAAACCACGGCAGTATTTTCTTTTCTAGGTGCCCTGATTACATTTTTGGTATTGATTTTTAGTAAATATTACCTGCATAGAGATGAAGGCTACAAACGTTTCTTCAATACAGTATTACTGTTTTACTTTGGATATAATCTTGCTGTTTTTGCCGGCAATTTTGAAACCCTTTTTGTTGGCTGGGAATTTTTAGGTATTACGTCATTTTTGCTCATCGGTTTTTATAGAGACCGTTATCTGCCGGTAAAAAATGCGTTAAAAACCATTTCATTATTTAGGTTGGGCGATATATGCCTGATTCTCGCCTTATGGACCAGTCATCATATCTGGCACGAAAACATAACGTTTGTAAAATTAGATAATCTTGAAATGGTGATATCGCATATTGAAGAATATTACAACTCTGTTTTATTTCTGATCTCTATGATTGTAATTGCTGCTGCAATAAAATCTGCACAGTTTCCTTTTTCGTCATGGTTGCCACGTGCAATGGAGGGCCCCACTACATCAAGTGCTGTTTTTTATGGCTCTCTTTCTGTTCACCTTGGTGTATATTTATTATTAAGAACCTATAATTACTGGGAATCCATATTGGAGATCAAGGTACTCATTATCATCATAGGTATTGTAACGTCTATAGTTGCCACATTTATAGCCCGTGTACAATCAACCGTTAAAACACAGATAGCTTACTCCTCTATTGCACAAATAGGATTAATGTTTATTGAAGTTGCATTAGGTTGGCATGTACTGGTACTAATCCACCTTTCGGGAAATGCATTACTTAGAACTTATCAGTTATTAGTTTCGCCTTCAGTATTGGGCTATGTGATACACGATCAGTTTTTTAATTATGTTCCAAAGGTTTACAACCAAAAAAATGCTGGTTCAAAAAAAATAAAGAACAGCATTTATTTATTGAGCGTAAAAGAATGGAACATGGATAAGTATCTAAAGAAGATAATCTGGAACCCGTTTAAATTTATTGGCCGCCAGGCACAATTCATATCTAATAAACGAGGCATCATATTTTTCGCCCTCTTCTTTATAGGAGGTCTCTTGCTTTTTACATTTGATAAGCACATTCCCGTACAAGTAGACAACTCTCTGCATTTGCTTTTTGCATTTTTAGGTATGCTTTTAATATTAATGGCTTTTACCGAAAGAAAAAATGCTTTAAAAGCCTGGATACTCATTATACAAAGTCAGTGTTATATTGTGCTCTCCATTGCCCTGCTTAATGACAAATATGAGTATGTAGAAATACTCCTTTATCTGTGTGGGTTAGCTATAGCAGCAATTGTAGGTGTGATTATTCTTAAAAAACTTCAACAAAAAGAAATAGCATTAAGTCTGAACGATTTTTATGGCCATATTTACCATCATCCTAAATTGGCATTTTGGTTTCTTATAGCTTGTCTGGCATTTGTCGGATTACCTTTTACGCCTTCATTTATTGGTATAGACTTAATGTTTAGCCATATAGATCATGATGAATATTTGCTGATCACCTTTGTGTCAATAAACTTTTTAGTGCTGGAGCTTTCTGTTCTAAGAATATATGCCCGGTTGTTTTTAGGGCCACATAAAAGGCAAACGCACCCTATAGCATACAGAAGCTCATAAACCCTATTACGTATATTGACCAAACAGTTTTCTTAGTAAGTTTATTTCATCAATTTATTGTTGAAATATTGGTAGTTAATTACGTTCCGTTGTTAACTCAACTCCTGCTCTCATTCAGATGTTGTTATTTAAGTGGAGCATAAAGTAACTTATCTTTATTAAAAATATTGGGGTTTTAATAATAGTTGAATTACTTTATAGAGGCCTAAAAAATCATAAATGAATGTCTGCTACCTACGAAAAATTATTACTCGATAATAAAGACTGGGCACATAAAAAAGTGGAAGATGATCCTGAATTTTTCACTCGTCTTGCCCATTTACAAACTCCTGAATTTCTTTGGATAGGATGCAGCGATAGCAGGGTGCCCGCAAATGAAATTACAGGTACACAACCTGGTGAAATATTTGTTCACAGAAACATTGCTAACCTGGTAGTAAATACAGACGTAAATCTGCTAAGTGTTTTGGAATACGCAGTAAGTGTACTCAAAGTTAAACATGTAATAGTGTGCGGTCATTATGGATGTGGTGGAATTAAAGCGGCCATGACTAATACCGATCACAATCAGGTGCTGAATATGTGGCTTAGAAATATTAAAGACGTATACAGGCTGCATCGTCAGGAAATAGATGGTTTGTCTTACGGGGATGAAAGAACCAATCGACTGGTAGAACTAACAGTAAAAGAACAGGTAATGAACCTGGCCAAAACATCTATTATTCAAAAAGCATGGGAAAAAAGGAATGCCCCACATTTGCATGGATGGGTTTACAGTATTGAAGATGGAATTATTAAACCTATTTTTGAAATGCCGGCACATACACATATTGACCCCATTTACGAGTATGAAAGGAAGGAAACAAAGGGGAGTTAATTAAAATAGCTGTCCTTTGTTTTATGAAGATGTTTTGAAGAAAGATATTGTAATTCAAAGCATAATTTGAATAGTAAGTTTCAATTGATAAACATGAGATTATTGTTCTTTTTTATTTCATTTTTTATGTTTAAATGTTGCTTTGCGCAACAAGAAATTACTTATCAGCCCGACAGCATTTACAAAATTTGTAAAATAAAAGCACGGGTCATTATGTACAATTATAGCCGCTATAATACCAAAAAAGCAGACTTGTTTGACCATGAAGGGCGGCTAATAGACCACATGGATTTTGACACCTCGGGCAATCAATTGCTTTGGAGGCGCTCAAGAACCTATGGAACCAACAAACTTATAAAAAGCGAAGTATTTTATAACTACCGGTTTTACGATAGCGTAACCAAAAAGTTTATTCGCCGGGATACACCTGATACTCAGGTAACTAAAGTAGAATATGATTCAATAAGACATATATTACACAAAACAAGTTTTACAAAATCGGGCATTAAAACTTATGAATGGACAAAATTTTACGATTCAATGAAAACAATCTCAAAATGGTTTTATGAAGATGGGGCAATAGAAACAAAAAATACCTGGTGGGAAAAGGACTGGAACAAAAAAAGAGTGGTTGATATAGTACAACTACCTGATGGAAAAATAAAATCAGTTGAAGTATTTTACAAAAACTTTTATGATAATTCAGGCAGAATTATAAGAAGCAAGCTTAAGAAAACCGGGAGCCTAAACGACAATCAAAATGACTACTATTTTAAAGAAATTGAATTTGTATATTCAAGAGTCGGCCTGTTAATTAAGAAAAATTACACCGATCCTATAGACAACAGCGATTGGGTAGCTACTCAAATCTTTGATTATAAATATTGGTAGATTCTTTCTTCTTATTTTTTGAAAATATTTTATTTCAAATAGGGTGACTTACCGGAAAATAAAAAGAATGCATTCCAAATCGTAGCCCCTCATTTTATTTGCCCCCAACATTTATGTCGGGGTGATTATAAATTAGGTTTTAAGCTTTAGCCAAATTGTATCAAGAGCTTTGTTTGGCTAAAGCCGGAAATCTTTTCTTTGAATGCTACCCCAGGCATATATGCGGGGGCATTTTTTTGCGACAATTTAGAATGCCCCAATAAAAAGAAAAGCCCTCCTGGAAAGGAGGGCTTTATACCTTATTAATCTGCAAAAAAGACAAGTTTAAGCAACCTGTGCTTCAGCTATTTTGGCCCTTATTTTGGCTTCCAGTTCGTTGGCCAGTTCAGGATTGTCGTTCAATAATTGTTTTACCGTATCTCTGCCTTGACCGAGCTTGTTGCTATCGTAACTAAACCAGCTTCCGCTTTTTTGTATTACGCCCAATTCAACACCCATGTCTATAATTTCGCCCACCTTGCTGATGCCCTCACCAAATATGATGTCGAACTCTGCAGCCCTAAATGGTGGCGCCACTTTATTCTTGACGACTTTTACCTTCACATGGTTGCCTACAGCCTCATCTCCATCTTTAATTTGTGCCATTCTGCGAATATCTAACCTTACAGAAGCATAAAATTTTAATGCATTACCGCCGGTAGTTGTTTCGGGGTTGCCAAACATTACCCCAATTTTTTCGCGAAGCTGGTTTATAAATATACAGATGGTATTTGTCTTGTTAATGGTTGCAGTAAGCTTTCTCAAAGCCTGACTCATCAGCCTTGCATGAAGACCCATTTTACTGTCACCCATTTCACCTTCCAATTCACTCTTGGGCACCAATGCAGCAACCGAGTCAATAACAACCACATCTACAGCACCTGAAAGGATTAACCTGTCGGCTATTTCCAAAGCCTGTTCGCCATAGTCGGGTTGAGAAATAAGCAGATTGTCAACATCTACACCCAATTTTTGCGCATAGGAACTGTCAAAAGCATGTTCAGCATCTATGATGGCGCACATACCGCCTTTTTTTTGCGCTTCGGCTATTACATGTATAGCTACTGTAGTTTTACCACTACTTTCAGGGCCGTATATTTCTACAATCCTGCCTTTGGGCAAACCGCCAATTCCTAGGGCTACATCAAGCCCTATAGACCCGGTAGAAATGACTTCCTGCGGGCCGTTGGCCCTTTCATTCATCATCATTACACTACCCTTGCCAAAATCTTTGTCAATCTTGTCTATGGTTAGTTTGAGTGCTTTTAGTTTATCTGCATTTTCCATTATTAAGTATTTATTTTTTATCAAAATTATTGAATGAACAAAGGTATAATAATTAAGTTATCAACACTAATTATTTTAGCAAAAAAAGCAGATAAAAAACTAATTTATTTAACAACTACGGTTCATAGACTTCATGCACGGAAAGTTTTATTTTCTCTACCCAATTTTAATAACCCTCAAATAATCTAACATAGCCTGATTAATCTCTCCGTTCATGTTTTCATTTGCGGGTTCAAAAGTTAGGGTAATGTTGTGCTTCCCCTTTTTTAGATAAACTTTTACAGCATTACTCCATCCCCAATTGCTCCATTCACCACTGCCTCTTTGTGGAAAAACTACAGTACCAATTTGTTTGTTATTTTCTTTTAATGATCTGATGGCGCATTTGTTTTCGGTGTTTGTTGGGCCGTTTCCGTTGGCATATCTGAAGTCAAGTGAATACAAGCCGTCTTCTTTTATTTCTACAGGAATAGATATTGAAGTGTTTTCGGATTTGCTAATTTCCACAAAACCATCACCAGAAAAGCCTTTATAAGCCTTATCAGATTTGGTAGCGTATTTCTCAATTTCAATTATAGGGTAATATCCCGCATAAGATGTCATATATGGTTCACTTGCAAAAGATTCAACTCCATTTTTATCTACGGCTATTACCTGATACTCTCCATAATGAGAATAATCAGCCGGGAAAAATGTTTTATCTGTAACTGCCAGAGTAGTTCCGTACTTAAGCACTTTGTATTTCACTGCACCTTTTATGTCATTCCAACTAATTCCTTTTTTCGAAGTCCCGTCAAGGGTTGGTGAGGCAACTGTTACATAATGTGCAACTTGATTTATTTTGCCACCCGGTTTATTATTCCCCAAAATAATTTTGATTGTATGCTTGCCTTTTAAGGTTGCAGAAATTTCCGGCGCAGCCGTTTTCCCATCCAGAAAAAAAGATTGTATTTTGTTACCAAACCCCTCCATTTCAATATCAAGTATTGCATTTCTGTAAACAAAATTTGTAAGCGATCTTTTACCGCCTAATACTTTAGGCACAAAAGGGTGAAAGCTAATGCTGTTGTCATTATAACTAATTCCGAACAAAACAGAATGCACCAAACTTAGACTACCCGAAAGGCTCCAAAGCATATTGCTTGAATTGATTTGTGTACCTGCAAAATCTCCGTTTGATGCTACAAAATTTTCTTTGTTCGTAAGCCAAAGAGCAGCAGGTCTGTAAATGGCCGCAATGCTTTCCATAACTGCATTTTCATTGCCTGCCTTCGCAGCAGCCTGTGCAAAATATGATTGTACAAAGGGCCATACTGCATTGTTATGATATGGAGGAATGCCGGGAATCTGTGGGTAAATACAAGGCACTCCAAAATCCATAACAGGAGTGTTTTCTATTACCAATTTTTGTTTTTCATTTCCGGCTACGCCGAATAAAACACACAACGCCTCTCCCAAAGCTTCAGAACGTGGCGATAAAGTTTTGAAATTTCTACCATACCTAAATTGTCCGTAGTAATTCTTTTCCGGTAGCCACAAATATTTATTGATGGCGGTTTTGATACGCTCTGCTGCGGCTTTGTACTTCATGATTGATGGCTTATCATTTAGTAAAAATGCCATTTTTGATAAAACTATATTAGCATTGTAATGAACTGCATTTGTACCCAAACAAGCTGACTCATAAATGTCCGCCGGCTGCATCCATTTAGGATAGGTTTGTTCACGCCAATCAAGAAATGATGATTCGCCTTTTACAAGCCCCGACTCTTTATCATAGCAGACCTGCTCATCATCTGACACAGAATTTTTAATGATTTGATAAGCTTGTTTCAACCATGCTTTATCTCCTGTTACTTTGTATAATTCATAAGCTGCGGTAGCCCAAATTATTCTATCGGTACTTGCCGGCCATGCGCCACCTGTTCCTGTATCTTGTATGATTCTGCCCCGCTTATTCACTTTGCGCAATAGGCTATATTTTGCTACTGAAGGTTGCAGATGCGCCATAGCAAGTATAATGCTGTAGCTGATGTCTCTTGTCCATACGCCGGCCCACTCTTTACCTGTTCTAAAGGTGCTATCAGGCTCTACAGCATTGATCATTTCTTCTAGTGCAAGGTTGTACAGTGCATCCCCAAATACATAAGGTGAATGATATTGGGGATAAGCCGATACATTTTTTGAAAGCTTCCAGTTGCCTGAAGTTTGCTTCATGTTGTCTGGGTTGTTAAGCACAAGAGTAGTTTCATAAATACCATCTTTATCCTCATCATTCATTTTAAGCGGAGGCATATTTACCAGGTTATCAAAGTCCCAGCTAAGCGGTGCTGTGTTGCCGGCCACATACACCCCTTTAAAATCCTGCTTGAATATTTTATCGCCATTGAAAGCTGTGTAGTAACCGTTTTTTTCAAAAGCATCTAAGACTTCATTCATATCAAGCCTGATTTTTAATTCGTTTTTAGGTTGCAAATAGGTATTATCAGCAATGCTTCTTGTATCAATACTTTGTTTACCAAATTGTATAACGGGAGTTTCACATTTACCATTTGTAGACAAACAATTGTAATGATGATCTACGCCGGGCTTCATCTCGTTGTCCTTACCATTAATGCTGAACTTAAAAGTGATAGCAGGGCTCATAGATTCATTGGCCGGGCTTTTATAATCAGAAGAAAGTTCTGTTGCAGACAATGCCTTACCCGTAAAATTTTCTTGTATTACTTTATCAGCATACAGGCTAAATGTTTTTGATTGAAATAATGGCGCCTGCGCTAAGAGATTTCCAAACCAGATGATAAAATGAAATGATGTAAAAATTGATTTCATAGTAATTGTTTGAATGTAGGATTTACAAAAATAGCATATAAAAAAGTGGAGCCCCTTATTAAGAGGCTCCACAGAATAAAATATTTAATAAGCAATATTTACACTAAAGCTTTCTGAATATCTTAATGCCTATATAAGAATTACTACCCCCGGTTACTACTGTTGAGGTATAATTTAATCCAACTTCAATTTTACCTCCATCATATCCTACCTGAGGGCTATACGTAAATCCATTGCTTGATTGGCCGTCCGAAGTCCACAAACCATAGCCTACACCTGCCCCGGCAAAAAAATGATTTGTTTTAAACCGTGCCCCAACTAAAATTGGCACGTGCAGCAGACTATTGGTAGCGGTACCAAAATATTCCTTTCCTTTAAAAACATTTACTCCGGTTTGTAGGAATCCTTCTACATTTTGTGTAAAGGAATAAGAAGGCTGAATTTCAAACCCAACTCCATAGGACGTGGCTTCTTTTAAATCTCCAATTGGTAAAGAAATTGTACCTCCCAAACCAAAGTGAAAAATTTTTTCATCGTTGTCATCACTTTGTGCAAAAAGGGATAAAGTACTAAAAAGGGATAGACCCAATAAAATTTTCTTCATGTTTATAGGTGTTTTAGGTTAATAGAAGTGCCAAATAACGATAATTTTTATTGTAAAAAAAATATTAATGCAAAATCCATAAAATATTAATGGCTTTTTATTTCATGTTCTATACCCAACCCTTTGCTCCAAATAAAAGTATATTTATACAAAGCAATTTTTGTATGAAAAGTATATATTGTAACCTCGTATTGGTAATTATGGCATTTTCTTTTTTTCAATGCCAAAAAGATTTGAGTTATTCAGGGGAACCTGATCCAATACCTAATGTTCCGGTCATTAATATTGTAAATCCGGAACCCATTACAGCAAATTTGCAGGGTAATGTTGTGGATGAAAATAATCAACCGGCAGCAGGAGTAAATATTAGGGTGGGGAACAAAGCCGCCATTACAGATGTCAATGGGTATTTCCGCATCTTAAATGCACCACTTGATAAGAAAAGTGCATTGGTAGTCGCAGAAAGATCAGGGTATTTTAAAGGCTACCGTTTATTTGCTGCCACATCGGGTACTAACAATGTTGCTATTAAACTGGTGAAGAAAAACCTTGCAGGAACTGTTAGTGGTGCTACAGGAGGAAATGCTTCACTTAGCAATCGTTCCAAGATCGTATTGCCGGTCAATGGTGTTGTAATTGCATCATCAGGCGCAGTTTATACCGGAAATGTAAAAGTTTATGCTTCATATATTGACCCTACAGCAAATGATATTTCAACAACTATTCCGGGTTCATTTGCTGCAACAGATAAAAACAATAGCAGGGTTACGTTATCATCTTATGGTATGCTGGCAGTAGAGTTAGAATCAGATGCAGGTGAAAAGCTACAGATTAAAAGTGGCCTGAAGGCTACGCTAACTACCGCCATTCCTGCTTCTGTTTTGTCATCTGCACCTGCAACTATTGCCCTATGGAGCATAGATGAACAAACCGGCCTTTGGAAAGAAGAAGGAACTGCTACCAAACAAGGCAATACTTATGTCGGAGAAGTTTCTCATTTTTCATTCTGGAATTGTGATGTGCCTATGAATGCTGTTTATGTTTCTATGAAACTACAAACAATTGATAGCTTACCTATTGTTTATGGTGTTGTGAAAATTACCGTTTTAGACAGTACAAACAGATATGCTTTTGGATGGACAGATTCGCTTGGACAGGTGAGTGGTGCTGTACCTTCAAATGTTGCACTCAAAATAGAAGTTTTAGATCCTTGTTTCAATGCAGTATTTACACAAAATGTATTACCGCTTTCGCAAAATACTGATTTGGGTACAATAACAGTAACATCTACCACATCTATTAATACAATTAAAGGCATTCTACTTAATTGCAGCGGTTTGCCAGTGACCAATGGATATGCAATAATAACAGTAAATAATATTGCACGTTATGCAGCAACAGATACCAACGGTGAATTTTCCATTAATTTCATAGCATGTTCTGCAACAGTATCTACGGGGCAGATTATTGGTGTAGATATAAACGCTCAACAACAGAGTTCAGTTAGTAATATTAATATCAATTCTCCATCTACTAATTTAGGTAATATTACAGCCTGTGGTATATCAACCGTAGAATATATTAATTACGTTTACGATGGCATAACGTATAATATTTCAAATATAAACAGCAGTGATAGTTTATACGGATTTACCAACGATACTGTATTGGGGCCAACATTAACCACTTTAATTTCTGGTTATGGCACTAACAAATCTCTTTACTTCGAAGTATCATTCTGTTTATCACCTGGAACGTACGATATCAACACACTTCAATGCCAAAATTTTAGTAATAATAACATTACTATTCTTTATTCAAAAGTAACATTTACAAAATTCCCATTAGTCATCGGGGATTTTTATGAAGGAACAACTACAAGTGAATTTAAAGATTCAGTACAAACTACTCATAATATTACATCTACTTTTAGGGTAAAACGAAGTATGTAGCGGTTACTAAACATAGTCGTAAGAATTTAAGTTAACTCTATTTTGAAATTACAAAACCCCTTTTATTATGAACAAAACATCTAAATTTCGAACAGGTATTTGCTTTTTAGTGTTGCTGGTATTTTTCTCTTGCAACAAATCATCTAACATTATCGAACAATTAAAACCTGCTTCGATAGATTTCTCTAAACTTGTTCTCTACGATTGGCTTATAACTCCCCCAATTGATATAGGCTATCATTGCGCTATTAGAAACCAAATTCTGTACCAGGACAGAATATTTACTACAGATACTACAAGACTATATTATCATGCTGATTCTACATGGAGAAGACATTCTTTTCCCAACGTAACATGGTTTTATGATACTATTCCTCATACAGGATTGTGTGGAAGTTATCTTCCTCATGGGGGAAGTGATTATTCGGGAACATATTCGCTTAATGCAACCGATTCCACTATAACTACAACTGTGATATATCCGGGATATACTTTTCCGCCTGTAATACACAAAGTACTTCTTTTAACAAACGATAGTTTGAAACTGTGGCACCCTACAGAAGGGACTACAACTTTTTACGCATATTAAAAGCTGAATCAGATTAAAGAGGATATAAATAGTGTGAGCAAAAAAAGTAAGCTTTCTGACGAAACGAAAATATTAGTTAACAGGGTTTTTATGCACAGCAGGCAGCACTTTACAAAGCTGCCTGCACTTTTATTAAAAGTGGTTGGTAAATAGAAAAAGTATTTCACAATTTGGTATTTGAAAGAGAAAATATTGACCTCATAGAAGGCTGCAAAAAAGGCAACAGAAAGTCACAGGAGCAGTTGTACAGAAGCTATTATAAATCAATGGCTACGCTGTGTATGAGATATACCAAAAATGAAAATGATGCAGTTGAGGTTTTAAACAACGGATTTTTGAAAGTATTTAAAAGCATTGAACGCTATGACCAAAAACAGGCTACAATCTATACATGGATCAGAACCATAATTATAAACTGTTGCCTTGATTTTTTAAAAATAAAAGAAAAAGCTGTAAGCCATCACGAACTAGATGAAGCATCAGAAGTACATATACCGGCAGAAGCAGTAAGCAGAATGAAGGCAAAAGAACTGCTTTATTTGATCAGGCTTTTGCCACCTGCCACACATGCAGTTTTTAACCTGTACGTGATGGATGGATATAACCATAGACAAATTGCCCAATTACTAAATATTAGCGAAGGAACAAGTAAATGGCATTTGAGTGAAGCGAGAAAAAATTTACAAAAACTGATTAGACTACAGGAGGTAAACATATGAACAAGAAACTACCTTATGAAGATGCCTTTGACCAGCAGATGAACGACCTGCCGCTGCCGGGTGAAGAACAAAGCTGGCAAAACATGTCGCAGCTTTTAGATGAAGATGACAAACGCACTTTCCCGGGAGGATTTTTCAGGTATGGGGGCTTTGTACTTTGTGCAATTGCACTTGTTGGATGGCTATATATTTTGCAGCGCAGTAGTAATACACCAAGAGGAAAATTTAGTTCAAAGGCCGGACCTACAGAGGTTGTAAGTCAAAACAAAATAATTCAGGCAAGCAATGAGGATTTAGATCAAAAAAATTCTATCATAAAAGCTGCAAATCCCTCAATGAATCCAGAAAATTCGTTGACAAATAAAACCAAAGTAGTAACCGCAACACCTGAAAATAAACCAACTTTAAAAACAACAGCACCAACATTTTCAAATACTAATAATAATAAATTAAACACAAAAATCAAAAACTCCACTATCACCTTAGTAAGGAATTCAAAACGAGAAAAAACAATCCTTAATGGCGAAAAAATATTTTCAGTAAATGAAATATCAAAATCCATTGTAGCCTATAAAGAGGAAAATAAGAATACAACCCTACAACTTGTCAGAACTGATTTGAGTAAAAAGTCAGGAGACAATATTCCTGATGAAAACAAAATTATTAATATCACTAACACTATAAAATCAATAGCAAAAACTGATTCAAAAAACATTTCACAAAAAGAAAAAGAAGATAAAAATGCTGAACTAATAAGCAATCCTTCTGAACCTATTATTAGCATTCAAAAACATGCAGAGGATTCGTTGCTGAAAGAAAAAAACATTCCAATAACATCCTCAAAAGACACAATTGAAAGTAAAGGGAATAGTACAACTAAAGCAACAAAAAAAGGGCAACCTAAAATGTCAAACAAAGGATTGCTATGGAGCGCTGGTATGAGTTTACAACAACAAATACCTGTTGGTGGAAAGTCGGTAGTTGGATATAACGCCAATGGTAAACAAAGTTTTTTTGCAGATTACTTACCCGGTGTGTATCTACGAGTTGAAAAACAAAACAAATGGTTTGTGCAAGGTGAGTTTAATTATAGTTCTCCCAAACCAATAAATGAATTTGCTTATGCCCGCAAGACAACATTAGACAGTGGAATTTCAAATTTTATAACTAAATCACAACGGCTGAAAAAAGCATACTATCATCAATTGCCACTTAATTTCAATTATTACATTATGCCACATTGGTCTACAGGTGTTGGTGGCATTTATAGTATTCTACACCGTGCTGTTACTGAACAACAATTCACGACAAGAAACATAAGCACCCAACAGGAAATTGTAGCAACATCCATAGTGCCTATATCGGGCTATACCGACTCCTTTCTTTACAAATCGCAACTACAGTGGATGCTGCAAACCGAATATCAATGGAAAAGATTTTCATTTGGTTTAAGATACATACGGGATGTTGAACCCTATATTAAATTTACTCACCCCACCGGAGAGTTAGAAGAAAAGAAAAACTGGTCTCTTCAATTTATCCTCCGCTTTCGATTGTGGCAATCGGGTAAATAAAATAGAAAAAGCATCTTGAAAATTTCAGGAGTACTAAGGTGTTGAAAACAGAAACCACCTTGACAAGAATTCCACATTGGCCTTTCCCCATAATAATATCAGTTACTTTTAATTTGCAACTGATGCTTTATGGAAAAAATGGCAGCATGGCTTGAAACGGTAATTGCAATTACTGATCATGGCAAAAACAAGTCCGTAAAATTTATACTGGTACTCATTGTATTAGGTATAGGCGCTGCAAGTTTATATATTTTACTCAACAGCCCTGCCTGATATTATACCAATGTGATTTTTAAAATATGCCAATATTTTAAAAATCTTACAGTGGTTTATACTGATGGAATCAAACAAATAGTCAAATGAAGCGAAGTGAATTGGACTATATTGTTTGTCCAATTGATATTATTTTGAATACTCTTTCAGGTTTGCTCTTTCTTTTTTGGAAAGACTGTCAATTCCTCTCTTATGTATTTTTTCAAGCAACCTGTCCAACTCTTTTTGTTTGCTTATTTTATCAAGATTGTATCTGTCTTCTAATGTATAGTTGTGGTGGTTTTTGTAAAAAAGATTATCAATCAACAAAGCCTGTGGCTTGTAAACAATAAATGCTATAAAAGCAATGGCCGGCAATGCAATAACAGCAATGGTAAATGTATTGGTTATTAATATTGAAGGTGAAAGTATTATCGCAAATAGTACACCCGCCAATCCGCCGCCAAGGTGAGCATCGTGGCCTACATTTTCGCTACGTGAACGGATACCGTAAATAGAGATAACAACATAAACCAACCCAAACAACCAACCGGGGATCGCAGGTAAAAAAAACAAACTGATATCCATACCCGGAAACAATGCAATGGAAGCAAAAATAACTGCATTGATAGCACCCGAAGCACCCACACTGCTATAATCACCTGCAAAACGATGAATAAAAAGACTCAACAGATTACCACCAACCAATCCTGAAACGTAAATGAGAATAAATTTTATCGGCCCCAGATAAGCTTCTACTCCAGCACTAAAAAAGATTAGTGCAATCATATTAAAAACCAAATGCGTCCAGTTGACATGCAGAAATCCTGATGTTACAAGACGTTTGTAATCTTTATGCACCAGTACAGCATCAACAATAAAAGAATAGCGATCGTAAAAAAACTGATCCTTAAAACCACGGTACGACGTAACAACATTCATAATAATGAGTATTGTACTTATTGAGATAAATGGCATCATTTTATGGTATTTGGTACTTAGTATTTAGACTGCTTCGAAATTAATACATTGAATATGATGACAACCATCAGGAAAATAAAAATTCTCATTTTATTAGATTGTGTGCATCAAAACAAAAACCCGCCGTTTAGGCGGGAATTGGTTTTTAAAATTTATTTTCCAAAATGTATGGAAGCATTTTGCGCCATGTTGGCCAATCATGTTTTATATCCTGTCCCCAAACATCCAAATCGCACCAAATACCTTTGTCAAAAAGTAGTTGTGCAAACCTTCTGCTTGCATTAGGATCTTCATAGTCGCCGCTGCCGGTATAGATATGTATGTGATGGCTTGCCTTTATTTTGTCAAGATAATATTGATCAGAAAGGTTGCTGATATAATGCTCCGGACTGTTAAAGTAAACCTGATCATCCCAATAGCCTTTGGTGTATTCTGCCAGGTTATAAACACCACTCATAGAGATTGCACCGTTGATAATATCGGGTCTTTTCAAAAATAAATTCATGGCATGCAACGCACCAAACGATGCACCACAGGTATAGATAAATGTTTCCTGACTTGTGGCGTTTCTGATAAAAGGAATTACTTCATTAAAAACATACTCATTAAACTGATTGTGCCTTATAGCCTTGTGGGATGGTTCCATTTCATTATTCAACCAACTTTCTTTGTTTATACTATCTATACTGAACACCCTGCATTTACCGCTTTCAATCAATGGTGCAAGTGTATCAATCAGTTGAAACCTTTCATATTCTAAATAGTCAGCAGCAGCAGTTGGTATCAAGAGTACGGCAAATCCGTAGTGACCATAAGATGCAATAGGCATTTCTTTGTTAAGCGAAGGGCTGTACCATGAGGCTAATTCTCTTCTCATAATTGTTGTTTAGTTTTTTTAATAGTTTGAATTGCAAGACAAAATAGTACATTTTATTTGTGCAGCAGTTGCAAATTTTTTTATCAGGCTATTGTAAGTTTACTCAATTCTTTCCAAAGGTCTCTGTAGCACTGCGCTGCATAGCTGCTTTTGGCATAGGAAAGTACGGGTGCAAGGTGCTGCCCCATTTTTTCTACATCGCTTAGGTAGGGAATATAGTTTTTGAGAAAAATCCTGTTTTTATATTCGTTGGTCATTACCTCATTGTGCAGGTTTTTTCTAAGGTCAACCATGCTAAAGAAGCTTTTGATTTTAGAAACATCCAGGTTATTTTGTTGAAAATACTCCTGAACGGTATCGTAACTGCGCATACTAAGCGTAGTAGGTATATTAGGAATAACAACCCAATCTGCCGCATGAAAAATATTGTCGTGCAACACAGAAAGACCCGGCGGGCAATCTATAATAACAATATCATAGTCATTTTTAATTTCGGCTATTGCTGATTTTATGCGCTTTTTCCCTTGCTTAATGTCAGCCAATACCACATCTGCATTTCTAGCCGACAGGTCAGATGTAATAATGTCAAGGTTATCATAACCGGATGGTTGAATGACGGAAGCCAGGTCAAGTTCATTGGAAAGCAATTTTTTTGCGCCGTTTTTAATTGCAGCATCCATCTGAAAATAAAAACCTGCTGCACCTTGCGGGTCTAAATCCCACAATAGGGTGCGCCACCCTTCTTCTGCGGCTAAATAAGCAAAGTTGACTGTAGCGGCAGTTTTGCCTACTCCACCTTTCTGATTGTAAAATGCATAGACTGTCATAAATTAAATATAGAATTTTATTAAAAACATACGTTTACAAGTTACACAAATAAAGATAAGAAATGAATGGTAAGTAAGTAATAGAAAGAAAATGGTGAAATAAGAGTTGGTATAGAAGGGAAAATAAGCAAACAATCATTAAAGGCCGTGTCCAACTCTCATCTCACCATATATCAAAAAGCTAATAACAACCGGCAACGCCAATTATTATTTCAAAACCCAAATTTCATATTGCAAAAAACTTAATCGTAGCGTAAATGAGTGTTGTAAAAAAACAACTCAAAAACAGATGGCTAACAATCGTTAGTAAAAAAGGCAGCGCAAAGATGTGGTTTTCTATTGTAAATATTAAATTTCTGTGAAGTTTTTTTTGGGGGGGTACTTTATTATTGTGCTGGATGTAGTGTCAGGTTTTTCTTCATTAGTCGTAAAAATTACACTTTTAGAATTCGCGAATTCGGAATTGATGAGTTCCATTTAGGGGACGTTTGCAGACAAATGCTCTACAACGAAAGACTAAACCGTTGATGTAAACTAAAATAATTTAATCTTTTAAATAGAAAAATATTAATTTTCTTGAATTCTAAAAACTTTTATTCTGAAAATGTTTCTGCGAAAACTCCTAATAGCCTGTTGCGCCATAGTTAATCTCTTGCATCAGACTTATGAAAACACCCGGCTGATGGTGGCAAATAAACAACATCCTAATCGGTACCCTAAGCTTTAACACATTCAGTTTTAGCCAATACAAAAAACTAAAAGCACTAAATTTACCCAACGCACCACTAAACAATATGGAATTAACAGAGAAACTTTTAACTGAACTTCAAAGACGACTTAAAATTGGCAATCGCAGAGGCGTTCATTTAAATGCTATTCCAGCAAATTCAAGGTACAAGTTCGACTTAAACAGACTTTCATATATTGAAAAAAATATACCCGACAATTTTGTAAAGGCTTTGCTTTCTGAATTACCACTTAAATTCAGAATAAGTTGGAAGGATAATGTGCCTGACCTTAACTCTCTTTTTGAAGAAGACCAAGCACAGTTAGTGAAAATTACAAAAGCGTTTGAAAATCTTATCAATCAAACTGAAGCAATAGAATCTGAAAAAGGGATAAATACATTTGGGTTTGGTTTTCCAATTTTAGCTAGACGAGATAGAGCCGACAATAAATTGACAGTTGCTCCAATTCTCATTTGGTCATTAAGAATAAAGAGAACCAAAGAATTCAACACTTGGGAGATTTTAAGAAACGAGGAAGACCCGATTTATATTAATGAGGTCTTAATAAATCATTTACAGAGTGACTCAAATATTGAGATTGAACAGATACCAAGTGATATGCTTGACGATGGTTTAATCAACAAGGCTGAACTTATAGAAATTTGTTCAAAGCTAATTAGAACTGTAAATACTACATCTCCCGACGATTTAGAAGAAACATTCAAAAGGAAAATTGATAAAATTACATCTATTGGTGATAAAGCACATTATGATAAACTCCCATTAAATTCTTCAAATTCCTTCATTGACTTTGGTGGCTTATTTTCAATTTTTGAAGTCCAAAAGCAAAATATTATTAATGATTACGGCAATCTTTTGGAGCTTGAAGGACTTACTATTGACCTGGAAGACTTAGAAGGTCATACATTTCAACCGATTTCATCAGTTGAAACAGATCCGTCCCAACAAAGCATTTTACATTCGTTAGAAACCGCTAGAAATGTTTTAATTCAAGGTCCACCAGGAACAGGTAAAAGTCAAACACTTACTGCAGTCCTTATCAATGCACTTGAAAACAATAAAAAAACAATTGTAGTCTGCGAAAAAAGAACTGCACTTGAAGTTTTGTATAATGCACTTATTGAAAAAGGTTTAAACTATCACTGTGTCTTAGTTCGTGATATAGTAAAAGACCGCAAAACGGTTGTTGATTCCGTTAGAGACAGGGTTGATACTTCTGAATACAAACGCTACCGATATAATTATTCAAAAGAATCCTTGGATAACTTAGTTACTAGAGCCAAGGACCTAATAATAAACATCAATAAGAAACATAAAAAACTTGACAAAAAACTTATTGGCAATAAATCTTGGTCAGATGTTGTCGGTAATTTGTTAGCCGAAATAAAAGGAAATACTGACGATAGCAATTTAAACATTGAAAGGAATGTATTTGTTTACTCCACACCAGAATTAAATACATTACTTGATCATGCTCAAAAAGGACAACCACTATACACCGATTTTCTCCCAATAGAATCAACATCGTTTATTAATCCATTAAAATTAATTGGTGACAATCCGTTCTTAATTGAACAAAATATAAATGATGACTTTGATAATTATGCAAAGAAAATTAAAGAGATCAAACTTCTTTTGGAAGCAAATAGAAGGGAATTTATTATTTTAAGAAATACAGAATTGAAAGATCAATGTGCTTCAATTAGCAATTGTATTGAAAACATAAAAGCGAAAGAAAATGAACTGAGTATTTTGGTTTCAATTACTAAAGAAGATTATTACAGTTTTAGAAAAGCTGAAATAGAAAGTCAAACAAGGGATATTGAAGTTCAGATCGAACTAATTTTAACGAAAAAAGGCGAGTTTGCTGAATTGTTATCTTCCACAAAAAACGATTATTGCAAATTTAGAGATGAAGAACTTAACAAACAAATTAAAGCTTTTTCCGAAATAATTGATTCAATTGATACCATTATAAGCGACAATGATAATAACCCCAACTTGACGAACGAGGTAAAAGTTAACAGCCTGTGGTTTAAAATACTTGCTTTATTTTCTAAACGAAGAAAACGAATAATTGCTGACCAATCGAAGTTGCAAACCGAATTCAAAGAATTAAAAAAAACAGTTGATATTTCGAAAGATTTCTCAAGTTCAGATTTTGAAGGCGATTTAAACTCTCAACTTAGCAACTTGGGTATATTTAAGAAAACCTTAATTAACGTCCAACAGCATTTTAACAGCAAAACTCAAAAAGAATTTGAATCATTTAATCTGTCAACCACATTAGAAATTAAGGATTTTAGCATTGTTTTTCAAGCTATGCAATCGGTAATCCAAAACTCTGACAATTCGGAAAGTTTGCACCATCCACTTAAAACAATTCAATCTAAATTCAATGATTTTCTAAGGGAAACTGAAGCAAATTTTGAATTGCTATCGAAATATTTACTCAAATCAAAAGACATTAAAATAAGCCATCTCTTTGCCGGTTCAATAAATGAGAATTTAATGTTCCTTAGCGAGATAAAGGAAAAATTGCACTTAATTAAAATTGATTTTAACAATAAAATTGAAACCGAATTCACTTCTTTCAATCTTGATACAATATTGAACCCAAATAACAATAATAATTTTATATACTTCCAAGAAATAACAAGCAATTCCGAAAATTCAGTAGAATTCAATTCCAAAATCAAGTCAATTCAAACCACCTTTGAAAATTTTTTATCAGAACTAAATTCTACATACCAATCCCTTTCAAGGGAGTTAGCCGAAAGTAAACACATTAGGCTACATTACACCTTTGACAAAAATTTTCAAGAAAACAAAAGAATTTTATTAGAAATAAAAAAACAGATCGAATTAATTAGTGTTGATTTTAAGGATAGGGTTCAAAGCGAGTTTCATCAAAATATAAGTTTGATGAAAATAAATCAAAATGAAATAATAATAACAAATTTACTTCAAATAACAGAAGCTCTAATCTCCCACGACTATACTGAAAATAATAGAGATCAGTTCCTAAATTCAGAATATTCAACTAGCTGTATTTTACTAAGGAAAAAGATATTTGAGTTATTAAACGATCTCCACTCAGATGATTGGACGCTTGACAAAGTAATATTCACAGAATTCTACAAATTCATAACTGATGTTGAAACTCATATCCGTAATAAGACTGATTATTTCAAGGCCGAGAAAGATTTATTTACAATTGAATTTAAGTGGTTTCAGTTTTACAACGGCTTGTCCGAAACAAACAAAGCAATTGTAAATGAATTAAAACCTAAAAGCAATTGGAGAAAGTCTTTCTTGGTCTATTATCTTCATTCTTTGCTCGTAAGTTCTGCTAATTTAGATTTGCCAACGAATGATGAAGAACACAAAGAACTTGACAAAACTTTAAACGGATTAGAAAAAGAGCAATTGAAATATATAAAAGAGTTTTGGTTTTCAAAACAGATAGACTCCACAAGAGAATTTGAACAAAAGAACTCCAACCTTTCGGTAGCCAATCTATATAATAAAAAAAGCGGAAGTAGATTTAAAAGACTTTCACTACGACAAATTGTTCAATTTGACGCAAATCTCTTTACGAACTTCTTCCCTATAATTCTTACTTCTCCCGATGTAGCAAGTAATCTGTTCAAAGGAATGAATAGCTATTTTGACATTGTAATGTTTGACGAAGCCAGCCAATTGCGTTTGGAAGATAATCTACCAGCGATTTTAAAAGGGAAGCAGATTATCATTGCAGGTGATGAACACCAAATGCCGCCATCAAATTATTTCAGCAAAGTTTTTGACGGAGCGGTTGAAGATGAAGAAGATTTAGAGGAAGAAAAAGAAATTGTTGTTGACAAAGACAACATTTTGTTGTCTTGCGAATCTTTGCTTGACTTCGGTTCTGAATTAAACTTTCAAAGAAAGCACTTAGACTTCCACTATCGTTCAAGACATCCTTTTTTAATTGATTTTTCCAATTATGCCTTTTACAATCAAAGGTTAAAGCCTTTGCCAAATAACTTTGACTATGTGCCGATAAAGTATGTTCAAGTCAATGGCACCTTTTCCGAACATACAAATGAAGCAGAAGCCGAAATGGTTTTATCAATCATTGATAAAAATATAAACAGATTGCCAAACGGAGAATATCCGACTGTGGGAATAGCGACATTTAATATTACACAGCGGAATTTGATTAAAAGCAAAATTATAGAGCGGCAAAAGTTTTCAAAATTTGAAGAGTTTAACACCAAAATTCAAGAGTTAGAAGAAAAAGGAATGTTCATCAAAAACTTGGAAAATATCCAGGGTGATGAAAGAGATGTTATTATTCTTTCAACAACATACGGTATAGGAAAAGACAGAAAATTTGCTCAAAGATTTGGTCCAATAAATCATTCAAAAGGTTACAAGTTATTGAACGTAATTATTACAAGAGCAAAGTTTAAAGTTTATTGCTGTTCCTCTATCCCAGAGCAAGTATTTATGAATTATAAAGAATACTTGATAACAGAAGGTTCAAATAACAAAAGAGCAGTTTTCTATGCATATTTGGCATACTGCAAAGCGGTTAGCGAATCTAATAATGACTTACGTTTATCTGTCCTTACAACACTTGCAGAAAACACAACAAAAAGTGCAGGTTTCGATTCATTCAAAGGAGGAGATTTAGAATCCCCTTTTGAAGAAGAAGTCTATCAAAGTTTAGCAGACCATTTAGGAACGGAAAAGTTAATTCCTCAATTACAGTTTGCAGGTTTTAGAATTGATATTGTTTATGACCCAAAAATAGTTGGAGTTTCTAAAATTGCTATTGAATGTGATGGAGCAAAATATCATTCCAGCAGAGAAGCATATTTATATGACAGCCACAGGCAAAAAATATTAGAAAATCATGGCTTTGTATTTCATAGAATTTGGAGTACAAATTGGTGGCGTAATTCGAGCAGAGAAACTACAAAACTTGTTGACTTTATCAAACAAATTGAATCATCTTCAAATCCAAACTATAAAGACCATTCCCATACTGCATTTGCATTTAGTGACGAGATAGTAATTATTGAAGACTATATTTCGCAGACTTCTTTTATTGAGATTGAAAAAGATAACCAAACTATTGAGGCAATTGAAAAGATTGCTCCAATTCAGACAAAGATTTTTAAAGAAGAAGTAAAACTAAATAGTAAAGTACAAGTTAAATATATGAATAACGGCAAAGACATGAATGTTCAACTTGTCTCGACAGAGAACAACAAAAACGATAATTCAAGCGGTGTTCAAAAAGTATATTACAAATCCCCTTTAGCAGGTTCTTTACTTGGACATACGGTTGGCGACATCGTAAAAATTGGCAACCTTGACAACTTTGTAGAAATAATTAAAATCACAAACGATTAGCCTATAATGCATACACCTTTGCAGGTAAAGAATACCTGCAAAAGTGTCGAAAAACAGTAAATTAATTTCCCCCTATCCCTTGTAATAAGGCATGTGCGTATTGCTAAAGGCATTTTCTGTATTGGTCCAGTTTTCTAGCATTTCATTTCTGGCTTTATTATTCTGCCCTATAGATTGGTTGTAAGTGTTTACTGCTGTATTAATTTCTTTTACTGCTTTGTTGTAGTTGTCTACATCTTCTCTTGTGCGGCTCGATTCTGATTTGGCTTCAAATGCCTTTGACATCTTTTCAAAATTTTCCTGCTTTAAAAAATAATCTATGGTTTTTGGAATGTCATTTTCGCCTCTTTTCTTATAAAAAGACAGCGCCTGCCGGCATGCAGTTACCAATGTCATATCACCTTCAAAAGATTTGGTTGTATCCAATATTTTGAGTCCTTCATCAGCATACTTAATTAGTGCGTTGCGTGATTGCTCCAGGTCTTTTACTTTTTTCTCGTTAATTGCTTTTGTTATTTCGCCATCTTGCCAATTGCATTTGAAAAATATTAAGTAAATCTGATTTTTATAATGGTTCAACTTGCCTGCAACCCCCATTTTTTCTGACAGTTCATCTTTAGGGCCGTTTACAATTGTGACCTTGTATTTTGCTGCAAAAGCAAGGCTTGCGGTGTGCATTTTCTTAGATGCCTCTTCCAGCTTTTCCCCGGTCTTTTCCTGCAGCAAAATGAAAGCCTGCATTTGGTCAAAAGATTGCTCGGCTATTTCTTCGGTGTTTACTATTTTACTATAATCTTCATTAAAAACATTGTAGCACAGTTGTATATAATCCATACTGCTTTGGCGTAGTGAATTGTCGCCTTTATATATAGGTAGCTCTATGGTTTTGTACCTGCTGTTTGTAATGCTTTCCAAAACCTGTTGCCTTAATTTTTCCACTTTTCTTGCCCTGCGGCCATGTGCGGCAGCACTCATGTAAGTCATGTACTTTTTGTTCATTTCATCATGGGCATTTGCAATAGCCGTCATATAAGTGCCCGGGTCTTCCAGGGTTTGTGCAGCTACATCTGCACAATACCTGCTACAAAAGAGTAAGACTAAAATGGTGGTTAGAATTTTTTTCATGGTTTATTTTTTAGGTAAAAATTAATTTTTCATCTGTATTGCCAATTCATAAGCTATTGCAATATAAGGATCTTGTTCCAGTGCTTTTTTTGATTGCAAATCCATTTCTTTCTTACTGCTATTGGTGCTTAGCTTTTGTTTGTCAAAAGAATTGCTCTCTGCTTTATATGCTGTCGTAGCTTCCTTAGCCGAAGTTAATGATGGCAGCTCATCTGCTTCCTTTTTGCTGCTTGTTTGTAGAGTCAAAGAAATATCCTGTTTTGCATTATTTGATTTTGCTGTTGCTATATATTCCTTTAGCAGTTTAAAATAGGATATACCACTGACTTTATTTTGGGCAACCGCTTTTAAAGCGGCTATTTCCAAAACCGCCAGCGGTTTATAATATTTGTTTGCATCTATTTCCTTAAGCTTAATAGCAAGTTTGTTATCGGATTCCTTTTCGCCTGAAACCTCTAATGCATCAGGCAGAAGAATATCAGGTATTACTCCGCTACCCTGTGCTGTTTTACCGGTAATCCTGAACAGTTGAAAGTCTGTAATTTTCAGGTAACTGTCCGCTTTTATTTCTCTTATGTTATCACTTTCCAGGTTAATCGTTGTGTCCATTGGCAATACTACCTGACCAGTAGCTTTACCAAATGTTGGTGACCCAACAATAACTGCCCGATTGTAATCCTGTAAAGTTCCTGCAACAATTTCAGAAGCAGAAGCACTATATCCGTTTACCAAAATTATTAACGGACCATCATAGATTGTTCCGCGGTTGCCATCTTTTAGTGTGATTACTTTGGGGTCTTTGGTTTTATACTGCCCAACAGGTCCTGCATCTATAAAAAGCCCTATCAATCCAATTGCTTCGTTTAATGAACCGCCTCCATTATAACGCAGGTTTATGATCAATCCTTCAATGTTCTCCTTTTTCAACTTCATGATTTCTTTGGCAACATCGTTGGCGCAGCCATTGACCCCACTATTGTTTTCCCAATCTTCGTAAAATGCAGGCAGTGAAATATATCCAATGGTTTTGCTTCCTTTTAAGAGGTAGCTTTTTACATTGTCTTCGTCATCATCATCTTCCAGCATTTCCTTCCATAAAGTAATTTCTTTTATAGACCCGTCAGTTTTTTTAATTTTCAATTTTGCATTGTCATGGTTGCTTGCACCAAGTGCTGCCCCTATTTCCCGCATACTTGCTGCGCTTACGTCTATAGGCTCTTTTCCTTCCCACTGAATAGATAAAATTTTGTCGCCTTTATTTAGCTGTCCGCTTTTAAAAGCCGGACTACCTGGTTTTAGTTCATTTATAACAACATTATCATCCTTATCATTATCAAGGCTAAATCCAAAAGCCATAGCTTTTTGTCCCAGTTCGCTTTCAAAATTTTCTTTTTCTGTTGGGGGAAAATATTCAGTATGTGGATCAAAGCATTTTGCAATAGCATTACAATATTCTTCACTTACAGATTGTTCAATACCACCGGGGCTTTGTAGCATAGCGTTTATGCGCCTTTTAAAATACTTCTGCATTTTTTGCCTGGTGGCGGGTTCCACACTATCAGTCAATTTCTTTTGCTGCTTTGGTGAAAGAGGTAATGAATAACCAAGGTCTTCAATTTCATCGAGCACAGAAAACTTTAGCACTTTGTATAATTTTTTGCGCATAGCAGCTTCATTAACAGGGTATGAAGTGTCTTCGGCAACTGTAAATTTTTCAGGAAGCGAAAAAACAAAAGATGCTTTTGCTATGGAAGTTACCATGGTATCAGCCTGTAGCAATCGCTTTTTAAAAATTGATATCAGGTTTTGTAAAAACCGGGTTTGCTTTCCCTTTATTTCATCGTCAATAGAGAATTGATAAGCAGATAGTGCCTTTATATCTTCCGTGGTGAAAAATAATTTATCATCATCAATTTCGTTGAGCAATGCGTTATATACATCTGCCGAGAAAGCGTCATCAATAGTCCGTGGTTGCACGTGAAATTTCGCCGCCATTCGTGTAATTACAAAAGCATCTTTTGCTGCTTTGCTTACTGGCTGTGCCATTCCACTAAAATGGAGCATCACATTAAACAGGGTTAGCCATAAAATTTTATTCATGCAAAAGAATAGTTGTGCAGTGAAAATATTAAAATATTTTGAATTGAATAATTATTGCTAATAAAATTTTTGCAAGGGGGGCCACAAACAATGATTCTTTCGTTTGGATGAATAACAATGGTGGGTTCAACTTAAGAAGCACATTGCAGTAGCTCCTTAAAGAAAAGCGCTATCCTTCAAAACGCTGTAGCCATTGGTTGAATTAAAATAATTTAATCTTTTTAATAAAAATAAGTTGATATACTTGTTACTGCAAAACTATAGCTATGAAAAAATTTCTATTATTCTTCTTAGGTACTTGTTGCGCCTTAGTTTCGTTTGGTCAATCTATTACAGTAGGCAATGGAACTGACAGAAGTTCAAGCCCGTGGCAACCCCAGGCCGATTATTCATACAGCCAAGCCATTTATCTTGCTTCAGAAATTGCTACTGCCCGAAACATTTCATCTATTCGTTTTTACTTTGACAGCACTCTGTTATCAAGTTCTAACAAGCTCACAGTTTTTGTAGGCCATACAACCAAAAGTAGTTTCACCAGCACTGCAGATTGGGTTCCGCTTAGTGGATTAAGCAAAGTATTTGATAATACCTTACCAGTAGCTATTCTACCAGGTTGGGTAACAATTATATTTACAACTCCATTTGCTTACAATGGTACAGACAACCTTGTTATAGCCATAGATGAAAATCAACCCGGTCATGAAACAAAAGGTGGTTTTTATTCAATGAATTATACTGCCAACAGGTCATTGTCACTAAGTAGCAGTTCAAATATAGACTCTGCTAATCCTGCTGCGGGTGTTTTGAGTAATTATGCAGCAAACATCAGGATGGTTGGTTTGCAGGGAGCTTGTAAGCCTGTAGGCGATTTTTCGCATAGTTATTCTGTCAGTAATGGAACTAATTATGCAACTGTAAATTGGAAAGATGCAGCTACAGGCACTACTCCAACCGCCTATCAATACGAAGTAAGGGCAAATGATACACTGCCACCAGGTAGCGCCAACCCCCATGCTTCGGGAACAACCACAACAAACAGTGTCACCTACTCTGTTCTTTTAGGGCCGTATGGCCCCTATTGGTACCGACTGTATGTAAGACCTGTTTGCAGTACAGGTGTATATGGCCCCTGGATCAATTACATGGGGGGCGATTGTACTATGAATACGCCTTACACTGAGGATTTTGAAGGAGGCAATAATTTACTGCCATGTATAAGTAATTATTTAGGAAGCTGGGATTTATCGGGTATAAAATGGCAGATTGGATATGACATAGGTAGTTATAAATTAACTTATTGCTCGGGTATAGATCCGGCTGATGCTTGGTTTGAAACACCTTGGGTTTTGCAGGAAAAAGATTCAACATATACATTTTCATACGATTGGAGAAGCAATTCAGATGATTATTTTTACGGTATGGGGGAGTTAATTCCCTGGGGCGCAGGAACAAAAGAGAAAGAATCTATTGCTAATTCCAACTATACAAAAATGGTTTTTCGTGCAGGTACTGCCGGTGGTTTGGGGGGATGCGTTTATATTGATAACCTGAAGATTAAGAAAACCACCTGTGGCTCACCAAAAAATGTCAAGATCACTAGCCTGACCAGTACCACTGCTACCATCAGGTGGCAACAACCTTCAATAGGCTTGTCAAGCAGTTATTCCTTCACTTATTTTGATGGTAACAATACCAACACAATTAACGGTATCGTGGACACATTTGTAAACCTCACAGGATTGACATCGGGAAAAGTCTATAGTTATACACTAAGGGCTACCTGCACGGCTAATGATAAAAGTGTAGGGGTATTAGGAGTATTAACCACGCCCTGCTTGCCAAATAATCTGCCATATAACCAGGATTTTGCGACTTCTTACATTCCTTTAGTACCCCAATGTACACAAACCGAAAGTTTAGGTGGTAAATGGGCAACCTATAATGCAGTTACCGGCTATACTGGGACGGTTTTAAACTATACAAGTTCAACTCCAAATTCTGGTGCATGGTTTTACACTGCGGGACTGAAGTTGGTGGCCGGCACTTCTTACCGGCTAACATTCAAGTCGGGTAAGCATTTTAGTTCGGGTTCAGCTTTTGATAAACTAGAAGTGAAATATGGAAATTCGCCTTTGAGAATTGCTATGACAAACCCACTTTTCAATTATTTCGTTACTAGTACAACTCCTCAAACCTCGACTATTATATTTACACCTGCTGTAACCGGTATCCATTATATCGGCTTTTATGCAAATACAGTATCCAACAATCAGGATATATTTCTTGATGATATTAATGTGACCCGCTCCAACTTACTGAATGTTTCACTTTTTCTGGACAAAAATAGCAATACCATTCAGGATGCAGGCGAGCCTTATTTTGATGACGCTAATATTATTACCGGTAAAACTGGAGTTAATCCAATCGTCACACATACATCAAGTGGCCAATGTAGGGTAGATATTGATACGGGCAATTACACAACAACCGTTGTGCCTTACAGACCATATTATACAACGGTACCTGCTTCACACACATCTAACTATTCTACTTATCTCAATTCTGATACTGCTGTTTTTGCATTACAACCTATCAATAATAAAAGAGATCTTTCTGTTGTCATATTTGCAATCAATCCGGCAAGACCAGGCTTTAATATTTCGTATCAGCTAAGTTGCAAAAACAAAGGAACAGACACGGTTAGCAATGCTGTTTTAAAATTTGTGAAGCCTCATCTTTTAACTTTTATAAGCGCAGCAACTCCGCCTTTATCAGTTGTTGCAGATACTCTTACCTGGAATATATCGAACCTAAATCCTGATGAAATAGAAAATATCAGTGCTACTTTTTCTATTCCGGCTCCTCCCGTAGTAAATAGAGGCGATTTTCTTTTTTCCATAGCCAACATTTCTTCGGGTTTAACTGATTTATATCCGCAGGACAATATTAGTAATCACACTCAATTAGTTACCGGATCTTACGATCCAAATGATAAAACAGAAAGCCACGGAGGAAGTATAAGTTTATCCGAAATTCAAAATGACGGTTATCTACAGTACACAATTCGTTTTCAAAATACAGGCAATGATACCGCCTTTAATATTTATATAAGAGATACCCTAAGTGCATTAGTGGATATAAATAGTTTAGAAATGGTGTCTGCAAGTACAAATTATAAATTGGTGATAAAAGAGGGCAACAAGTTAGTGTGGACATTCATTGATATTAAACTTGTTGACAGTAACACAAATGAACCTGCCAGTCACGGTTATATTGTTTACAAGGTAAAGCCTAAAGCCAATGTATTAATCGGAGACATTATTACAAACAGTGCTTCTATTTATTTCGATTACAATCTTCCTGTTAAAACCAACATAGACAGTTGTATTGTCAAAAGTATTTTACCCTTAAAATTGGTTTCATTTGCAGCCCGGAAAAAAGATAAAACAAATGTGCTGAATTGGGCAACTGTTCAGGAAGTAAATCTTGACAAGTTTGAAATTGAGAGAAGTAATGTGAACAGTGAATTTACGAATATCGGTATAGTAAAAAGTAGTGTTACAGGTAACTATGATTATATTGATATTGCTCCACCCGGCCTTATGAACTTCTATAGACTAAAAATGATTGACAAAGATGGTAAATTCACTTATAGCCCGGTTCGATCAATTGATAACAGGAGTTCCTTTTATGTAACTATTCAGCCAAACCCATCTAAAAATGATTTTACAATGTTGTTTCATGGTGAATCAAATACTCCGGTTCAAATTCGCATCACTGATGTGAATGGAAAAATTGTGGGACTATTAAAAAGTAACGTAGCGCAAAATTTCACCTTTGGTTCAGAATGGGCACCGGGAATTTACTTAGTAGAGGCTCGCCAAGGTAATGAAATAAGGACTTTGAAAGCTGTGAAAATAAAGTAGACGCTTGTTTTAAGGGTTTATATTTTTTATTCCAAGCTGACTTTTTCAAGCTGTTGATGAGGGTCTTCCTGAAAACACGTAATCCACACTGGGCGTGAGTTTGGGGATAAAAATCTATTAAAAAAGCCCCACGATGGCACAATATATGAGCAAAGTGGGGCAGCATTAATAGTTAGACCCATGACAAATTTACTGTTTCCCCACGAACAATTGCTTCACGAAAGGTTTTTACAAACAGATGTAGGGCAATTGTACCTATCCATCCCTTTTGAGTCTTTAGCAGCTACCATACCAGTACCCAAAGGCCAGCTCAGCGGCAAGGGTTGCAAGGCTTGGTTCGATGTAAAAGGCGGCATTGCGCTACAGTTTTTGAAACACTACCTCTGTTTGAGCGATGAGTTGCTCATTGAGCGTATCAACACCGACTGGAGCCTTCAATATTTTTGCGGTATACGGCTCAAGCCAAACGAGGTCATCAAAGACACCAACCTGCCCAGTTATTGGCGTGGATACATAGGCAGCCACCTGGATATTGCAGCTATGCAACAGGCCTTTGCACACTACTGGAAGCCTGAACTAAACCAGGCAAATATCAGCAGCGAAGATGCCACTTGTTATGAAAGCCGCATTGCTTACCCAACCCGCTCAAAGCTGCTGTGGCAGTGTTGCAACACAGTTTATCTAAGCTACAATGCCATCCGCAAACAGTTGAAGCAAAGACAAAGCCGCTGCAACTATGAGGCACAAAAAAAAGCATTTTTAACTTACCAGAAAAAGAAGAGAAAAAGCAAACGTGCAGAAAAGAAACTCGTTAAAAAGTTACTCAAATTTTTACTCCGTTTGCTCGGTTTACACAAAGAAATCGTAACTGGTAACCAGGTCTCATTAAGCATCAAAGAACAGCAGCAAATACGCACCATTACCAAGGTGTATGAGCAGCAACACAGCAAAGTATATGGTGAGGTGGACCAGATAAAAGACCGTATTGTAAGCCTTAGCAAACCCTACATACGCCCCATCGTAAGGGGCAAAGAAAACAAGGCGGTAGAGTTTGGTGCCAAGGTCAACAAGCTACAGGTAGACGGCATCAGCTTCATCGAACACTTTAGCTACGATGCTTTTAATGAAGGCACCCGGCTGCAAAAATGCATATCACTGCACCAACAGTTGTTTGGCAAATGCAGCCACCACAGTGCCGATAAAATATACGCTACCAATGCCAACAGGACTTATTGCAAGGCATCGGGCATCATCACCAACTTTATTCCCAAAGGCCGCCAAAAAGCGCAGCATGTAGAACAAAGTAAAACCATGAGGGTCGTACTGGACAAGGAACGGGGAACCCGGCTCGAGGGCAGCTTTGGCAATGAAAAGAACCACTACCTGCTACACAAGGTCAATGCCCGCAATGCCATCACCGAACAGTGCTGGATATTTTTTGGAATGATGACCGCCAACGCCTCCATCATTACCAAACGACGGCAGGAGGCACAAAAAAAGCAGGCAGCCTAAACCAGCCACTTCACCGATCTTCTCAACAGCACCTGAAAAACAGGAGCAAGGAAAACCTGTTGCCCAAACTTCACAGAAATAGCCCCAACATCAGATCAATAGCTGAAAACCAATAAAATAAAACTAAAAAGTAGAGGTAAA
>JANMMU010000001.1:0-1606 GCA_031373555.1 Segetibacter sp.
ATCGCTACGGCTCTATTTTTTTGGCTTTTTTAACCCATTATTCGCATATTTAATTTTATTTCAATTTTAATTGTTCTATTTCTTTTTTAGCCGCTTCTAAATCCTTTTTAAATGCGGGTATTTTCAATAATTCATCAAGGGCGATTTCTGCGGGTGGGACGGAGATTATCATTATCTGTTTATGCGAATAATGGGTTAAAAAAGCCAAAAAAATAGAGCCGTAGCGATAGAACCAAAGATATGAGTGATTAAACCCTTAGAAGCTCTGACTTTAGCAGCATTTTGAATATCTGTTTTTTCAATTAACCAGTTAAACAGGCTTTCAATAGGCTGTCTGACAACAGAAACAGCAGTAGAAAAGAGGTCATCAGCCGCTTTTTTAAATTGTCTAGTGGTTTCTGATTCACCTTTTACAAGTTTAACGGGTGTATAAATAAAAGTATTGATGTCTTTCATCAGTTGTTCATTGAGTGGTATATCAGCATAAGCCTTATCTGCAAAAATAGCCCTATTGATAAGTTTGGGCAAAATAGGTTTTAAGGCTGTCAAATCATGTTCAGATGCAGAGGTAATGCTTAGAAATTCTGGTAATGGTAATTTCCTTGGTCTTTGAAAAGCCACAATATGGAGTTTAACCCCAAAGTAGAAAATACCTTTAGTAGCACAGAAAGTTTTATCAGACAATTCAGGGGCTACCTTGCCTTGTCTTTTACCTGAACAAAGCATGATAGGTAATGAATCAACAAGTGAAATTTCTTCGTTAATCAATTGATTATCAATGCTTTTCAAGGTGTCTAACTGAATGCACACAAGAGCAATAAGCGCACTTGATAGATTATTAATGCGACTATTAAAATTAGCATAAGCAGGTAAATGGGGAAACCAAGAACGCATATAGCGATTGGCATAATCCCAAATCTCTGATTTTAGATGCTTGTTTTCATAACGCCGACAATAAAAATATATCGTCAATAGTTCTTCATCCGTTATTTTTTCGTTCGATGGTGAAGAATTAGGGCTAAATCGTTGGTTATACCAGCGAAGTTCCGTAGTATAGCACTCGCAGAAGTAGCAGTACATTGAAATGAGTTCATTCTCTAACATAGGTCTTATTTTATAGTTTGATTGCCATAAAGGTAAGTCCTATTTCGAGTCGCTACTTCTGCTTTTTTAACCCATTATTCGCATTTATACTAATAAAATGAATTGGAATACATAAAACCCGTATTGGAGTATAAAAAAAGCGGTTTCTGTCCCTATTTGTTTTGAGTATGGGTTAAACTCCTTAAACTTGTAAAGTAAATTTCGTTTTTGTGTTCAGTTATGGGTGTATAGCGAATCGCAGGTTGTAGCTGGGAAATTTACTTTCCAAACAAAACTATCTATTCTACTTTTTGGGAAATGGAATTCCCAACTGCAACTAGCTTATTCGTTATGCACCTCATTTTTGTATGGTGTTCCAAAAAATATTTATATAGTTTAATACCCAGGGCAATACAAATGCTTGGGGGTCTTATCATTTATTTCACAACGCAATAAGATTTATTAATAAATAGGAATTATAAGGTCCGTATAATTTCAGACGATAAGGGAGGCTCTAGCTTAG
>JANMMU010000051.1:0-64228 GCA_031373555.1 Segetibacter sp.
CCCTGATTCGCTTACTGCTGTTGCTACTTATAAAATTTCAGAAAAAGGGATTTCGAGAGCAATTCAGGGCAAGCTTTATACAGATGTTATACATGTATCCCTTACTGATGTTTCTGCTTATTCTGCTGTACCACCTTCAGGGCAATTAGCGGCAGGGATAGCCTCCGGTGATTTTTATTATGCCTTGGGAGTGGGATTAGTACAAGCTAGATTTATGATAGAGGATGTACCTTCTTTTGGCATTTCAGCTTACAAATCATCGCAAATACTCACTTCTTATAGCATTAAATGATTTGCTTGAAAAGCCAAATAACCAATTGTATTTAAGAGAATCATTATTAATTTTGTTTTGAAAAGAAAGTATTATTTATTTCTAAACATTGTTAATAATATTATAATGTGAGCGGTATTTTAATTAATCTTTTATCTTTATTCTTCATTTTAAAAATGGCACCAAATTTCAAATTATGAAAATTAAGTTTTTATCTGCATTATTGGCCTCTTCTTTATTAATATTTACTCAATGTAAAAAAGATGATGGGACTGTTGATCCACCTCCCCCAGCTACAAAGGATTATTCGCCTGTGACTACGGGAAGTACATTTACATTCAGGGATAGCACTATTGTAGCTGCAGGTACAAATGTAAAATCCTATACACTAACTGTAACAGGAAGTGACACAACAGTAAATGGGAAAAAATATTATAAGCTAAGTGGTTCAGATACAAGTGTAAGATATAAAGCAAAAGTTAATGCAAATTACTATCAGCTTACCTCTTTGCAAGGTTTAGGAATAAGTGCGTTTGAAGATAACTATCTGAATGATAGTTTAGCGGTAAACAGTATCTGGAGCCAAACAACTGCCCCTTTTGTAATACCCGGGGGTGGCGGTTTTTCAGCAACTGCAACGCTTAAGTACAAAATTGTATCTAAAGGCGGATCCTTAAGTGTAAGCGGCACTACGTATACTGATGTTATCAACGTACAATTAGCTAGTCTTACTGTTGTTGCTTCCGGATTGTCTTTTACTATTAATGCAACAGGAAGTTATTATTACGCTAAAGGAGTTGGATTAATTCAAGGAAGCCTCGATATTCCTGCACAATCCATCACAATTCCTATTGTTGGAACTTCAATTCCAATTCCGCAATATACTATTTACCAGAAGTTAACAGCTTCGGATATTAAATAGATTAATGTAGATTTTTATTGTAAAAATGCCATGCTTATAAACTAAAGTATGGCATTTTTTATTGGGAAATAGTTTTCCTGATTTTAAACAATAGTGCAGCAGAAATGTGTAATAAAATACACCAAATATTCTATTATTCCTATACAAAAAAGTTAATAAAAATTTTAAGAAAAAAAGTTATTCAAATACAATAAAGTTGTGTCAACAGGCGTTACTTTTGGCAGACGATTGTGCATAAAGCCATCTAATCAGCCTTTGTAGTTTTCATAACTTGTTGTGGAGATTACAGAGGCTGAGCCTATTATAGGGGTTGAGGTTTAAAGACGATGCATTTGGTTCAAAAGCATATTGTCAAGTGTCCACTCAACCTTATGATCCAGCGGGTGCAATCTTACCGGGCAACTCATTTTGCTACATAGCTTACAGCTAAAAGCTTCACATCCATCGGTGTGTACAAAAAACTCTATCTGGTTTCCAAAGTTGGAAGTAATCATACTGATAAATGTATCAATTTCTATTTGGGCTTCGTGTACATTCAGGTACCACGGTATAGTAAGGTGGCAATCAATATGAAGATGACTGCCATATTTTATTATTCTGAAGTTGTGTAAGTCAATCCAGTTGATTCGGCGGTTTTCATTCAATACATCTACTATCTGCTGAAGTAATATTTTATCCTGCTCATCCATTATTCCAGCAAGGGACTCTCTTATGATTTTATATCCATTGTGAATGATATAAATCGCCAATATAAATGCAATTAATTTATCTAACCAAAATTGCTTTGTAAAAATGATAATGAGTAAACCAACAACAACAGCAAGGGTTGACCATGTATCGGTTTGTAAATGACGACCACTTGCCTGTAATGCTATTGAACGGTTTTTTTTGCCTATAGAAAGACAAATACTACCTGCTATATAATTGATAATGGCAGTTATACCAACTAATATTATTCCAATATCTAATTGCTTAACGGGTGTGGTGACAATAATGTTTTTTATTGTTTCATACAATATAAGTGCACCTGCTCCAACAATCAAAGTGCCTTCTACAGCAGCAGAAACAAACTCAGCTTTTCCATGCCCGTAAGGGTGTTCTTCATCTTTTGGTTTAGCGGCTATGTACAAGCTATATAAACCAATAATTCCTGCTACAACATTCACTATACTTTCAAGGGCATCAGTAAGTATTGCTATAGAATGAGTGAGATAATAGGCTACAATCTTTGCTGCAAAAAGTACGATTGATAAAGCAGTTATCCATTTCTGGATTTTCAGATTGTGAAGGGCAGGGGTCAAGTAGGTCATTAGTCAATTAGTCAATTAGTCTGTAAGTCAGTAAGTCATTGTAATGAGTAAGATGGAATAAACACCCGCTTGTATTTGTCTAAATACTAAATACTAAATTGCTCCCATATACCTTTCACTTACAAATTGCCAGTTTACTACAGTCCACCAGTTTTTTATATAATCAGGGCGTTTGTTTTGGTATTTCAGATAGTAGGCATGTTCCCAAACATCAAGCCCTAGCAAGGGAAACCCTTTCCATTCACTTACATTCATAAGGGGATTGTCCTGATTGGGTGTAGAACCAATTTTTAATTTTTTATCATTATCAATAACAAGCCATGCCCAACCGCTGGCAAACCTGTTTTTACCTGCATCGGTAAACTGAGTAGTAAATGCCTCATACGATCCAAAATCTTTTGTAATAGCGTTGAGCAATTTTTCGGTGGGTTTGCCATCATTTTGTGTAGTCATGCATTTCCAAAAGAGTTCATGGTTGTAATGTCCGCCGGCATTGTTTCTCATTTTTGCAGAATATTTTGAAACATTGGCAAGTATATCTTCAAGGGACGTAACAGTTGTATTTATGCCCGCAGCGGCTGCTTCATCGTTCAGGTTTTTAGTATAAGCTGCTGCATGTTTTGTGTAATGTATTTCCATTGTTAAAGCATCAATAATGGGCTCCAACGCTTTATAATCATATGGTAATGGTTGTTGCGAAAAACCTGTAAGCGGAGCATTCATTGCTGCTGCGTGTGTGGCACTACAGGAGAGTAATGAAGGAACAACTGCAGTAGACAATGTAAGCGCAATGCCGGCTTTGCCGGATTGTTGAATAAAATTTCTACGGGAAAGCGGATTATTTTTCATGAAACTGGTTTTTATTGCAAATATTTAAAGGGCTGTAATTATTGACTTGCTAAGTTTCGTGGTTTGAATAAAGCAACTATAATAGATTATACGCTGCTTTTTTTCAACCTAAAGTTAACCCATAAAGCCCTTAGTTTATTAAATGTTCTATAATAGTATTCCTGATTAAAAAGTTGCGAATCTTTCATTGCTTTATAGGTGAGAAAAATTCCCACCGGTATAAGTATGCAACAACTCATCCACATACCCTGATAGGGAAGTAGTACCCCACCTTTTACCATTTTTTCACCGAAGGTGTTAAGCAAGTGAAATAAAACAAAGAAAATAACTGCAAATACAAGCGGTGTACCCAGGCCACCTTTTCTTATTATAGAACCCAAGGGTGCACCAATTAAAAACAACACAATACAGGCTACAGCCAATGTAAATTTTCGATGCCATTCTATTTGGTTAGAAACGATTTCTTTTTGCTTATTTTGATAATCTGTAGCCATCATATCAACATTGGATTTAGCTGCTCCTACCTGCATTGCGGCCCTTGATATTACTACATCCCAAGCGGAATCAGGTATTATTTGACTAAGCTTTGTAATTGTGCCAACACTTTTTTCATTCACTTTGGTAAGACCTGTATCACTGTATTTAATAAAACTAAAGTAAGGGGAGAGTTCGTTTTTTGACCTTAATAAATAATAAGCTTCAGAGTTTTTTAAGGAATCAATTGTTTTGCCTAATTGCCTTACACTTAACATGCGATAACTGTCCTTCATAGCACTGTCAGGAGTCTTGTTAAGCTGAAAGCTACTAAGGTCTAACATCTTTTTATATTCTTTAAAACCAAGTCTTATAAACTCTGTGTTAGCTGTATAGCGAGGTCCTCTTTCCTGGTAGCGCCAACCATTTTTCAGGTCAAATTCCAACTTGTTGCCTTGTGCAATTTTCATTGTGCCACTTTCAGCAATTATGCTGTTATCCTGAAGACCATAGCCACGTTCGTAAATGATTACATTTTTAATATCGTTTCCATCTTTAGATTTCTTACCAATTTTTATGGCAAAACCTTCTATTTTATCATAAAATATCCCTTCTTTAATATCAAAAGCCGGTTTAGAAACTATAATGTCGTACTTGAGTGTATTTAACTTGAGGGTGGCAACGGGCATTATGTAATTGGCAAATAAAAATGAAATGCCTGCAATAAAAAGGGTTACGAAAAACAATGGTTGCATAAACCTCAACAAGGGAATGCCAGCAGACTTTATAGCAACCAATTCAAAACTTTCGCCCAGATTGCCAAATGTCATAATGGAAGAAAGCAATAGTGCAAGGGGCAAGGCCAAAGGTACCCAGTTGACCGTAACCAAACCTGTAAGATGGGCCAAGGTAAACATGTCTAATCCTTTGCCAACCAAATCATCTATATACAACCAGAAAAACTGCATTACAAGCACAAATAATGCAATAAAGAATGTTGCAAAAAATGGCCCTATAAATGCTTTTATGATGAGCTTGTCAAGTTTTTTTATCACTTTGCAGAAATGTTTACAATCGGTTTAAGGTCCGGGCAAAATTAGTCTTTTACCTTTTGGCAAAGTTGCAATAAAATGGTCCGGTAATTATTATTAACAAACGTATATCAATGAATAAATCATTTTCGCTTTCTGACAATGAAATGGCAGTGGCAAACGATAAAGAGTTTCTATTTACAAAAACCCGCATAATTGAAAAGGTATATAGCGTTTTTGGGAATGTAGCAGATGATTTTGCAATTCACCTCAATCATTCATTTCAAAAAATAGAAGCAGGCACACCAAAAATTTCAAAAGGGGAAAATTACAAAGGGCTTCCTTATGTAGTTTTGGATTACCCACGCATTTTTCAAAAAGAGAATGTTCTGGCTATTCGTTGTTTTTTTTGGTGGGGAAATTTTTTCAGCATCACATTGCACCTTTCAGGGAAATATAAGCATGAATTTACCCCTGCTTTACAACATGCAATTAATGAAAATTATTTTCAAGGTTGGTATATAAATGTAGCTGATAAACAATGGGAGCATCATTTTGAAACGGATAACTATTCTTTGATTAACAGCAGTTTAGCGAATTCTTTTGCCGGAAGGCCATTCATAAAATTCGCAAAAAAAATCCCACTTAGTGAGTGGGATAATGTTGAAGATTTCTTTATTAAAAACTTTCAAATTCTGTTAAAAGCTATTTCAAATCAGGCACCTATACGGTGAAAAAGATCTTTTATCTGGTATTCCCAAAGCTGACTTTGATCTTTAATCTCTTTTTTTTCTGCAAAATCTTTTATTACCAAAATGGTTTGATTGGTAACTTCTGATTTCTGAATTTCAAATTCAAAATATTCTTCTTTTGGAGAATTTAACCAATGGAAACGTACAAATTTATCTTGTTGCATATCTACAAGTTGCGCTTTCTCGGTACTGTCTTTCCAAATAAAGCTGAAAACATGCTCTTTGCTTTCATCCACTCTGTCCGCAAACCATTCACCTAAACCTGCTGGTGTACAAAGAAATTCAAACAAAATACTAGGTGAAGACCTAACCGGGTATTCTAAAGTGTACAGTTGTTTTTTACTCATAAATATCTATTATCCGATCAACGAAAGTTTGCAATAATATCAAAATAATTATAGAGGCAAAATATTTTTTTTAAAATAACACAAACTTCACTTGATTTAGCTCTAATTATAACGTTTTTGGGGTGGGCTATTATTTTGGAAAAGCTTCAAAATCAGAAGTTTAAGATACATATGAATATTTCACCTTGATTGAAATGACATTTACTTTAACCATTTTAACCGGAAATTGTTTTAAATGGCGCTTTCTTAATTTATATCGCTGCATGAAATATATTTGCAACCCGAATTTCACCTAACGCTTATAAACTGTAAAAGCAAAACCGGCTTAATCTTTTTGTAACCTTTGCTTTTTGGGTGAAACCATAAAATTTATTATACCATGTTTGAAAGTTTAAGTGAGCGGCTCGAAGGTGCCTTTAAAAACCTGAAAGGCGAAGCCAAGATAACGGAACTGAATATTGCCGCTACGTTAAAAGAAATACGCCGTGCTTTGGTAGATGCGGACGTAAACTTCAAAATAGCCAAGGAATTTACAGATAAGGTAAAAGACATAGCTCTCGGCAGTAAGGTAATCAACGCTATTAGCCCCGGTCAGTTGATGACCAAAATAGTTAAAGATGAACTGGCTGAATTGATGGGTGGTACAGAAAGCACTTTCAATATTACCGGCAATCCCGCAGTGATACTTATCGCCGGCCTTCAGGGTAGTGGTAAAACCACTTTTAGCGGTAAGCTGGCAAAATACCTGAAAGGCAAAGGCAAAAGCCCTTTATTGGTTGCCTGCGACATTTACCGCCCTGCAGCCATTGACCAATTGATGGTGCTTGGCGAACAGGTAGGAGTGGACGTGTACAGCGAAAGAGAAAATAAAAATGCTGTAGAAATTGCGCTCAATGCTATAAAAGAAGCAAAGGCCAAAAATAAAAATGTAGTTATAATAGATACTGCCGGTCGCCTTGCGATTGATGAAGTGATGATGACCGAAGTAGCCAATGTGAAACAAGCTGTCAACCCCAATGAAATCCTCTTTGTGGTGGACAGCATGACCGGGCAAGATGCAGTCAACACCGCTAAAACGTTCAACGATAGGCTTGACTTTAGCGGTGTGGTTCTTACAAAATTGGATGGTGATACCCGTGGTGGTGCAGCCCTCTCAATAAAGTACACGGTCAACAAACCAATCAAATTTATAAGCAGTGGTGAAAAGTTGGATACCCTCGATGTGTTCTATCCCGAAAGGATGGCACAACGTATTTTGGGCATGGGCGATATTACCACCTTGGTAGAAAAAGCACAGGCACAATACGATGAAGTAGAAGCCAAACGCTTAGAAAAGAAAATTCGTAAAAATCAGTTCGACTTCCAGGATTTCTTAGATCAGTTGCAGCAGATAAAAAAGATGGGTAACCTGAAAGACCTGATGGCTATGATACCCGGGGTAGGCAAAGCAATCAAAGATGTGGACATCAGCGATGATGCATTTGTGGGCATAGAAGCCATTATAAAAAGCATGACCCCTTACGAACGCAGCAACCCCGACGAAATAAACCAAAGCCGCAAACAGCGCATAGCAAAAGGCTGCGGCAAAGGCATGGAAGATGTAAACGCATTTATGAAACAGTTTGACCAAATGCGCCAAATGATGAAAATGATGAACAAAATGCCAATGGGCATGGGAAAGATGCCGGGGATGAGGAAGTAATGGGTTAATGACTCAATGGGAAAATGGCTCAATTTGGAAATTGCTCAATGTGCAAAATGAATACAGAAATGAGGCGCCTTAAATGGGTGGCTTTTATTAAAGTCAATAAGTTAATAGAATGGGACTTTTAGCATATCTGATATAAAGAGTTTGATTTGACATTTATACAATCTAGGCAACTCCGGTAGGAGTTGAATATTTGTAGCAGCAGCAAGAGTTTTCTGTTTTTAGAATCCCGTTAGGGGTTCAACAAATAAACGGTGGGGATATTGTTGAACTCCTAACGGAGTTCTGAATACTGGGGGACTATTGGAGTTCTACAAATATTTATCTCCTCCGGAGAATGAAAGCCGCATTCGCTGTCTGGGTCATATTCAATCGTAAACTATTTATTGTATAAAGATTAATTGGTGATACTGCGATACTAACATTTTCGACATAAGCAGAAGGTTATTAGTAAATTTCCTTTATGACCATTTGTGTTTTGTGATTTCGTGGTTCCAAGTAATAAATAGTGGAAAAAGCTGAATAAAGATTTGCAGTAAAAGGGTGTGACACAACAATGGTGAATAAAGGATAAATGTTTGCTCAATAAAAAAAACCTCACCTTATTAAGGGTGAGGCTTTGTATTTTGGTTTTGCAAAGTGTCTATCTAACGAGGTTGATAGAACCTTTTTTGTTGAGTACGGTGTTGTCTGTGAGTGTTATTCTCATAACATAAACATATACACCTATCGGTTGAAGTTGCCCTTTACAATAGCCGTTCCAGCCTTTATTTTGGTCACTACTTTCAAATATCAACTGTCCCCATTGGTTGAAAATTTTCATTTCGGCTTTGGCTATGTTGTTGCCATACAACTTAAACTCATCGTTTCGCCCATCGTTGTTAGGGGTGAAAGTATTGGGTATAAATATCTGGTCAAGATAGCGGATATTAACCCTTATTTCAGCGGTGTCAACACAACCTGCATTGGATATTCCATATACATATATATCTCGTGCACTGTCTGCCTTTATGGTTTGACTTGTTGCGGTTTGATTAGCAAAAAGATAAGCAGGTGACCACCCTTGTATGCTATAAGGAACCGAAGCCGATGTTGTAAGTGTTACATTGGTGCCTACTATAACCGGATTAGGGTTTGCGGTAATACTTAAGCTTAAATTGTTGACGGTAATAGTTGTTACCTTGTAAATGCTATCGCAACCAAAGCTGCTTCTGACTGTATCGTTGATCACTGTTGAGGCTGTATATGTAACGCCATTGAATAATACACTTCGGCAACCTGTAAGCGCAGTCGGAATAGTGACCGGAATAATGGTCTGTATAGTAATGTAGTTGGTTCGGAATATACTATCGCAACCGACTGTTGTGCGGAGTGTATCGAGCACTACCGTGGATGTGGTGTAGGTAACCCCGTTGAACACTGTACTGTTACATGCCCTTATCTGGTTGGTGCCTGGCACCGGTGTTATGATCTGAATATTGATGTTGGTAACGGTGTAAATACTGTCGCATCCTGTCATACTCTTTGTAGTATCATTCAGCACGGTTGAGGTTGTATAGGTGACACCATTGAACACAAGACTATTGCAACCTTGCAGTGTGTTTGTAACCGTTGTGGCTATTACGATGTTGATGTTAGTTGTGTTGTACAAGCTATCGCATCCGCCAATACTCTTTGTTGTGTCGGTCACAACTGTTGATGCAGTGTATGTAACGCCATTGAATGTCAGGCTACCACATCCATAAAGAGTTGTACTGGTTGGTACCGGTGTCACAAACTGCACTACAATATAGTTGGTTCTGAAGATACTATCGCAACCCAAAGTGGTTCTTAGCGTGTCAAGCACTGTTGTTGAGGCGGTATAAGTGACACCATTGAATATTACACTGTTGCAACCTGCTACTATATTACTTTCCGGTACAGGGTTAATAATTTGAATGTTGATGTTGTTGGTTCTGTACAAGCTATCGCAACCGGTAATTGATTTTACTGTATCGCTTACTACCGTTGAACTGGTGTAAGTAACACCGTTAAATACCAGGCTGTTACAACCCTGAATGTTGTTGACCGTTGTTATTGGTGTTACAATGTTGATGGTTGTTGTGTTGTACAAGCTGTCACATCCACCTATACTCTTGGTTGTGTCACTAACTACTGTTGATGCTGTGTAAGTGATGCCATGATAAGTCAGGCTTCCGCAACCAAATAGTGTTGTAACGTTAGCAACGGGTGTCACAAACTGTACAACGATGTAGTTGGTGCGGTAAATGCTATCGCAACCCAAAGTAGTTTTTAAGGTGTCTTTTACAGTAGTTGATGCAGTGTAAGTGACGCCATTGAAGGTGACACTGTTACAACCTGCCACTATATTACTTCCCGGTACAGGGTTAATAATTTGAATGTTGATGTTGTTGGTTCTGTACAAGCTATCGCAACCGGTAATGGATTTTACTGTGTCTTTAACCACCGCTGAATTGGTATAAGTAACACCGTTAAATACCAGGCTGTTACAACCCTGAATGTTATTGACAGTTGCTATTGGTGTTACAATGTTGATGGTTGTTGTGTTGTACAAGCTATCACATCCGCCTATACTCTTGGTTGTGTCACTAACTACTGTTGATGCTGTGTAAGTGATGCCATGATAAGTCAGACTTCCGCAACCATATAGTGTTGTTACGTTAGCAACGGGTGTCACAAACTGTACAACGATGTAGTTGGTGCGGTAAATACTATCGCAACCCAAAGTTGTTTTTAAGGTGTCTTTTACAGTAGCAGATGCTGTGTAAGTGACGCCGTTGAAGATGACACTGTTACAACCTGCCACTATATTACTTCCCGGTACAGGGTTAATAATTTGAATGTTGATGTTGTTGGTTCTGTACAAGCTATCGCAACCGGTGATAGATTTTACTGTATCGCTTACTACCGCTGAATTGGTATAAGTAACGCCGTTAAATACCAGGCTGTTACAACCCTGAATGTTGTTGACAGTTGCTATTGGTGTTACAATATTGATGGTTGTTGTGTTGTACAAGCTATCGCATCCGCCTATACTCTTGGTTGTGTCACTAACTACTGTTGATGCTGTGTAAGTGATGCCATGATAAGTCAGGCTACCACAACCATATAGTGTTGTAACGTTAGCAACCGGTGTTACAAACTGTACAACTATATAGTTGGTGCGGTAAATACTATCGCAACCCAAAGTTGTTTTTAAGGTGTCTTTTACAGTAGCAGATGCTGTGTAAGTGACGCCATTGAAGGTGACACTGTTACAACCTGCCACTATATTGCTTCCCGGTACAGGGTTAATAATTTGAATGTTGATGTTGTTGGTTCTGTACAAGCTATCGCAACCGGTAATTGATTTTACAGTATCGCTTACCACCGCTGAACTGGTGTAAGTAACGCCGTTAAATACCATGCTGTTACAACCCTGAATATTGTTGACTGTTGCTATTGGTGTTACAATGTTGATGGTGGTTGTGTTGTACAAGCTGTCACATCCACCTAAACTCTTGGTTGTGTCACTAACTACTGTTGATGCTGTGTAAGTGATGCCATGATAAGTCAGGCTTCTGCAACCATATAGTGTTGTTACATTAGCAACAGGTGTTACAAACTGTACTACAATATAGTTGGTGCGGTAAATACTGTCGCAACCCAAGGTGGTTCTTAGCGTGTCAAGAACTGTTGTTGAGGCTGTATAAGTGACGCCGTTAAATATTACGTTGTTGCAACCTGCCACTAAATTACTTCCGGGAACAGGGGTGATTTGCTGGATAATAATATTTATTGTTCTTCTTATGCTATCACAACCAGAAACAGATTTTACGGTATCTTTTATAATAGTAGAAGTAGTGTAAGTTATGCCATTGAAAGTAGTACTGTTGCACCCTCTTATTGTAACGGTTTGTGCTGTAGGTGCATAGATATTAATTGATACACTAAGCCATATACTATCGCAGCCTCCTTGTGTTTTTAGTGTATCTCTAATGAAAGATGAACTTACATAAGTAATCCCATTATATGCTATAGGTTTACAATCAACTAATGTAATTGTTTTTCTGATAGGTGAAATATTTTCTACAATAATTTTAGAAACCTTAAAAACACTGTCGCAACCAAAACTGCTTTTGATGGTATCAAGTTTTATTATAGAAGATGTAAAGGTAATTCCATTTACAGTAACACTGCCCTGACAGCCCCTAAAAACAACAGTATCCCGGGTGGGTGTAAGTTGCTGAATAATTATATTATTGGTCCTTAATAAGCTATCGCAACCTGTAATTGATTTTACAGTATCGCTTACTACTGCTGAATTAGTGTAAGTGATGCCGTTAAAAACCAGGCTGTTACAGCCCTGAACGTTATTAACAGTTGCAATTGGTGTTACAATGTTAATGGTTGTTGTGTTGTACAAGCTATCACATCCACCGATGCTCTTGGTTGTATCGCTTACTACTGTTGATGCTGTGTAAGTGATACCATGATAAGTCAGGCTACCACAACCGTACAGTGTCGTTATGTTAGCAACTGGTGTTACAAACTGTACAACAATGAAGTTAGTTCTGAAGATGCTATCGCAACCTAAAGTTGTTTTTAAGGTGTCTTTTACAACGGTTGATGTAGTGTAGGTAACTCCGTTGAAGGTTACACTATTGCAACTTGCAACAATGTTATTTCCAGAAATAGGGGTGATATTTTGAATGGTAATGTTTATGGTTCTTCTTATACTATCACAACCAGAAACAGATTTAACAGTATCCTTTATTGTCGTTGAAGTGGTATAAGTAATTCCATTAAATGTTAAACTGTTACATCCCTTAAGGTTAACCGTTGTATTTGCTGCTGTATATATGTTGATTGAAACCCTTTTTATAATACTGTCACAGCCACCTTGTGTTCTTACAGTATCTTTTATTAATGAGGAACTTACATAAGTTACTCCATTATACACAATGCTTTTACAATCAATAAGAGTGATTGTTTTAGTACTTGGTACTATGTTTTCAACTATGATTTTGTTTATTTTATAAATACTATCACAGCCTATGGAACTCTTGATAGTATCTTTTATTATTGTTGAAACAGTATAAGTTGTACCATTGAAAACCACACTTCCACTGCAACCTCTATATATTATAGTGTCTTTAATTGGTGTTATATTCTGGACATTTATAGAAGTAACATTGTAAATACTGTCACATCCTCCGGCAGTTTTTATAGTGTCTTTAATTATTACGGAAGATGAATAATTAGTGCCATTGAATGTTACACTACCACAGCCATTTAGAGTATTTGAATTTGTAACAGGTGTAATTACGATACTGATATTTACTGTTCTGTAAATACTGTCACACCCACCAACACTTTTTAATGTGTCTTTTAATACAGTAGCTGTTGTATAGGTAATACCATTATATACTACACTACCACAGCCCGATAAATTAATTACTCTATTTATTGGGGTTATATTTTCAATTACAATTTGATTTGTTCTATATATACTATCACACCCAAAACTAGTTTTAATGGTATCTAGTACTGTTGTAGAAGTAGTATATGTTATTCCATTGAAAATCACACTGCCACGACAGCCGGTAACCAAGTTGTTAGTTAAAGTAGGTGTTACAATTCTTATGTTGATTGTTTTATAAACACTATCGCAGCCGCTCAAAGTTCTTATTGTATCATTAACAACCGAAGATGTGGTGTATGTGATTCCATTATAAATCAATGATTTGCAACCGGTCAAATTAGTTGTGGTCGTAACAGGTACTAATAATTTTATTATGAGATGATTAGTTCTATAAACACTATCACATCCTTCAGGAGTTTTTAGGGTGTCTAGTACAATCGTAGATGTTGTGTATGTTATACCATTAAAAATAATACTGTTGCAACCTTTAACTGTATCAGTTTTACTTACAGGGGTTATATGTTTTACAATAATGTTTGTGATATTGTAAATGCTGTCGCAGAATTGTGCCGTTCTTACAGTGTCCCTAACAACTTTTGATGTAGTATAAACAATACCCTTAAATACTACACTATCGCATCCGGAGAGTGTGATGTTGTTAGTAATTTGCGTATTTTGAATTGTAAGAGTGGTTACTTTGTAAATACTATCGCACCCTGCAGCATTCCTTATAGTATCCCTTACAATTGTTGATGTGGTATAATTGACGCCATTGTAAAATATGCTGCTACAAGAGGAGAATGAATTGGTTTGTGTTACCGTTGTAACTTTTATTATAATGTGAGTTAAGTTATAAATACTATCACATCCGGCATCTGTCTTTATTGTATCTTTTATAATTGTGGATACAGTATATGTTATTCCGTTAAATAAAACTTTGTTACATGCCGACAAGGTATCACGCTGTGTTATAGGAGTCAGGTTACGAATTATTATATGAATATTCTGTAGTACACTATCACAGCCAAGTGTTGTTTTTACAGTATCAGTAAAATTGGTTGTTGTTGTATAGGTTATCCCATTATAAACTGCATTTAAACAACCATTGATAATACTATCTCTTATTATCGGGGTTATTTTTTGAAGGTTTATATAAGTTGTACGGTAAACACTGTCACAACCTTCTGCGCTTTTTAATGTATCAAGTACTGTAGCAGAATCGGTATAAACAATTCCGTTAAAAGTTATTGTATTACAAGCTAATAATGTATCTGTTTTATTAGTTGTTTGAAGATGTTTAACCAGGATGTTTGTAATTTTATGGATACTGTCACAACCAAAAACGGTTTTTATTGTATCTCTTATGATAATAGAATCCGAGTATAAAGTTCCATTGTATCTTACTGTGTCGCAACCAATAAGAGTCATAGAATCTTTGCTTGGTTTTCCTGATATTCTTATGTTTAGGTTGATGAGTATGCTATCACATCCAAACATACTTCGAATAGTGTCTTTGGTGCTTATTGTAGCGGTATAAGTATTATTATTGTAAACCACACTGTCGCAGTCTGCAAGAAATATTGTTTGAATAAGTGGGGCAATATCCTGAATTGTTATTGCAGTTGTTCTATAAACACTATCACAACCAAAAGTGCTTCTAAGTGTATCTTTTACATTTGTGGAAACTGTGTATGTTACCCCATTGTATACCACACTCCTACATGCAGAGAATGCTGTATTTTGAAAAACAGGAACTACATTTTGAATTTGAATACGGGTAATGTGAATGAGGCTGTCGCATCCTAATATACTTTTAACCGTATCCCTGAAAGTTCTGTTTGAAGTATAAGTGATTCCATTATAAACTACACTTCCACATCCTCTAAGAAATGTAGTTTGTGTAGTAGGGTTTACTACTCTTATGTTGGTAATGTTGTAGATACTGTCACAACCGTTAACTGTTTTAATAGTATCAGTAAGAACAGTAGATGATGTATAAGTAGTACCATTATAAATCACATTACCACAACCTGAAAGATATGTGGTAGTGGATGTTGTTACAATATTGTCAATTGAAATGTTAGTGGTGATATAAATACTGTCACACCCACCTGTTGTTTTTAAAGTGTCTCTTATAACGGTAGAACTTGTATAGCTTATCCCATTGAAAATCAGGCTACCACAGCCATGCAAATCAGTTACTTGATTTTGGGGTACTATTCCTCCTATACTTTGTTTTAAATCTACAATCCATTGCGCATTCATTGCAGAATTGGCCATGCCAGGTGTTTCGTCTGTTGGCCCGTTACCCACCATCCATGAACTTGCGGTAGAAAATAAATTGTCAGACAGGTAATAAACTCTCCCACTTCCTGCTGTACTAATGTAAACTGTTGCAGCACCAGGATTATTGATAGTACCGTATCCAAACGAAAAACTTGCAGCAGCAAGATTTGCTGGTGCAACTGTTATAACGCCATCACCAAAGTTGGCCAAACCTATCAATGACCAATCTCCACCAGGTGTAAACCCTGTGGTTGGATAAATGAAGGACGTAGAGCCCGGTACAGAGGGTAAGGTTGTATTTTTTTCTATGAGCAATGAACTAACAGGAACTATATATACCAGATCTTGGTTTGCATCAGTAGGGTCATCGCCAAGGGTTATAGATGGATTTTTATTTGCATCATCATATAGTAAGATAATTGAGCCATATGGTACATTTGACCAGTTTGCATCATCTGCAAAACGAAGGCAACCGGTAGCAATTCCCTGTCCGACTCCGGAACCCAACCAGCCATTATTGTCATCTACTATCCACTTTCTTATGTCAGCAGTACTATCGCTACATCTTCGGGTACCATTTACAACAAATTCAATATACTCTTTTGCGCCGCCATTTCCTTGTGATATTTCATTAATCACAAGCTGCGCTTTTACAAGTGATGGCAATATTGCAAAAAGCAATATTGCAAGTAGCTTTAGTTTGTTCATAGAAGTTTTGAGATTACAATACATATCAGATTGTTGAGAATAATTTAAACAAAAAATAGGGTAAAAGAACCCTTTGTTTTTGTGAAAAAGGGAGTGATAATTCAAAGAATTGCCTGTCCAATATTTTGGAAAAGAAATTAAAAGAATTCACACCTACAAAGTGATAACGTTACTGGGGAAGTTTTATTATGTAATTTTTTCCTTGTTTCACTGTCAGCGACCGTTCTCTAAGCCAGGGGTTTAAAATTTTGAGCATTTTGAAATTGGTACCATTATTCAAAGCCCATTGCGAAAGGTCAGGAATGGATGTTGATACAGTTACGGTTTTTGTTTTACGGGGCTGATAACCATTACTTTCATTAATTAAATAGCCGAATTCTTTTGCATTCTCCATCAGATATTTAAAGGAGAGAATCCGGAATATGTATCTATTTGTTTCCTCGGGCAGGAGTAAATCATAATAAAATTTTGTTTGTTGAAATGTTGAAAGGTCATCATATCTGGCCATGCCACAGTTGTATGATGCTGCAGCAGCTGTCCAGTTACCAAATTTTGAAAAAGCCAGTTTGAGATATTTGCAGGCTGCATCTGTACTTTTCTCCATATCATAGCGTTCATCAACATTATCACTAATTTCAAGTCCAAATCCAGGCCCTGTGTCTTTCATAAATTGCCAAAAACCTTTAGCGCCTGCAGTTGATATAAGATTCTGAAGGTTGCTTTCTGCAACACATAGGTATTTGAAATCTTCCGGTACATTATTCTCCTTTAATTTTTTTTCAATCATTGGAAAGTATCGTTGGCTTAATTTTAAAAGTAGGGTAAGTTGACCTCTGCTGTTATAATTATACATCAATTCTCTGTCAAAAGCCTCTGTAACCTCTGTCTTTTCAAGTGGGACCTTTTCCCCGGCAAATGAGATTGTATCAGGCACTTGGGGTAAATACAATTTTGGGGGGGCTATTTGCTCATTGTCATTGGAGGCTTTATTTTTACCATCACCTCTAAACGCCAGTTGAGATACTGTAAATATTCCCGCTATCATACCAAGAAAGAAGATTATTGTTGTCTTTTGTTTCGTAAAATGTACGATCTTATAAAATAAATTAAGCATAAAAAGTTTATTATTGAATTTGGTTCACATGATATTTGTTTTCACAATTAATAGAAACCTAATCCGTTATGATTCTCACAATATTAGCATTAACTAAGCCAAAATGCAATTGAAATAAAAACAATTTTATGGGTATCTTTAAAATTGATTCTGTTGCAGTATTTTTGCGGCTTTAATACACTGTTTTTTGAAACATTTGATAATAATCCTTGTTATCAAAGTTTGTAAAGAATAAATGTAAATTAAAATACAATTAATAATATGGCTCGTCCCGTTAGATTTCATACACAGGTAAAAGAATTGGAAATTCCCGAAACCTACGTTGGAGAAGGCTTTGGTGCTACTTCACTGGAAAAAGTATTAGGCCTTGCCCGTAAAAATTCTATTTGGCCCTTGCCGTTTGCCACAAGTTGCTGCGGTATTGAATTTATGGCCACCATGGGTAGCCACTATGATTTATCCCGTTTTGGTAGCGAAAGATTGGGTTTTTCTCCCCGCCAATGTGATTTGTTGATGGTAATGGGGACTATTGCCAAGAAAATGGCACCCGTTCTCAAGCAGGTTTATTTGCAAATGGCCGAACCAAGATGGGTTATGGCAGTTGGTGCTTGTGCCAGTTCAGGTGGTATTTTCGACTCTTACAGTGTTTTGCAGGGTATTGACCAGGTTATACCGGTTGATGTGTATGTACCAGGTTGCCCACCAAGACCAGAAGCCATTATTGATGGGGTTTTGCGCATTCAGGATTTGATTCACAATGAAAGTACAAGGCGCCGTAATGGGGAACAGTACAAAGCGCTTATGGAAAGTTATGGAATACAGTAATGAAGAATCGTTAATAAATTCATCAATCAATAATAAACCTTATCAATGGCTTTAACCAACGAAAGGATACAACAAAGGATAACAGAAGCATTTGGCGAAGCCGCTAAAGAGTTTGAGGAACCTTATGGAATGCTTACTTTTTCTGTTCCTGCGGATATGAATGTAAAACTGCTGCAGTTTCTCTTCAACGACCCGGAACTTAGGTTTCAATTTTTGACGGATTTGTGCGCCGTACATTATCCGGATAGAAAAGGGGAGGAGATTGCAATTGTTTATCACTTGCACAACCTGGTTGACAATGTGCGTATCAGATTGAAGGTGTTCATTACAATTGCGCAACCTGAAGTTCTAACAGCAACCACAGTGTATGAATCAGCCAATTGGCAGGAGCGTGAAACTTATGATTTTTATGGTGTTAATTTTATTGGTCATCCAAACCTGAAGCGTATTTTGAATGTGGAGGAAATGGATTATTTCCCCATGAGAAAAGAATATCCTTTAGAAGATCAAAGCCGTACCGATAAAGATGATGAAATGTTTGGCCGCGGTGGAATGTTAGATTTTGGAAATAGAAAAGCCGACGGTTCGCCATCTACTATCAGCGAGGCCGATAAGGACAAAAGTTGGTTATAAATTTCACACACCGAAACAAAGCAGAACAAACAAAGGGTTTTTCGTTGCGTACTTTGTAATCGTTGTGTACGTGGTGTGAAATGGCAAACAGTGGACAAAGTTGCCATGAATTATACCGTAGAAGTGAGTCCCGAAAAATCGGGATTCTGATAAAACAAGAGTAGTTGAGTTAATAATAAAATGCCGGTTACAAAATAATCAGAAAACAAAGCATTAAGGGTCAGAAACCTGAATGTAAAAAATTAGAAAATGTCTCACGTAGAACAACATAAAAATAAAGTGCTTCCCGTTGGGAGTATTGAAAAAACGACAACTACACTAAATCTTGGTCCTACCCATCCTGCTACGCATGGTGTGTTTCAAAACATATTGGAAGTGGATGGAGAAAGGATTGTGGATGCTGAACAAACGGTTGGATATATTCATCGTGCTTTTGAAAAAATTGCAGAAAGAAGACCACTCTACCAGATAACTCCATTAACCGACAGACTAAATTATTGCAGCAGCCCAATCAACAATATGGGTTGGCACATGACCTGCGAAAAACTACTCGGGGTTACTTTGCCAAAGCGGGTAGAATATTTACGCATCATCATCATGGAGCTTGCACGTATAGCCGATCACCTGATTTGCAATTCGGTTATCGGCGTAGATACCGGAGCTTTTACCGGCTTCCTGTACGTGATGCAACAAAGAGAGTTGATTTATGAAATATGGGAAGAAATCTGCGGCAGCAGGTTGACGACCAACATAGGCCGTATTGGTGGTTTTGAAAGAAATTTTAATGAAATTGCTTTTAGGAAAATAGACAAATTTTTGGTCGAATATCCTAAGGTGTTGAAGGAGTTTGAAAACCTGTTTAACCGCAACCGTATATTTATGGAGCGGACACAAGGTGTTGGAGGTATTGCTGCTGAAAGGGCTTTGAACTATGGTTTCACTGGCCCTAATCTTAGGGCGACCGGTGTAGATTACGATGTAAGGGCCCACTCACCATACAGTAGTTATGAAGATTTTGATTTTGAAGTTCCTGTGGGTAAAACAGGCGATGTGTACGACCGTTTTTTGGTGCGTAATGAGGAGATGTGGCAGTCGTTGGGCATCATTCGGCAGGCATTGGTAAAATTAAAGCAATTCAAAGGGAAGGATGCAGAAGTATTTCATGCTGATGTACCTGCATATTACCTGCCTGAAAAGAAAGATGTTTACACTAAAATGGAGGCGCTTATTTACCATTTCAAAATAATAATGGGAGAAATAGAAATGCCTGCCGGCGAAGTATATCATAGTGTGGAAGGCGGCAATGGAGAAGTGGGTTACTACCTCATTAGCGATGGAGGAAGGACGCCTTACAGATTACATTTCCGCAGGCCTTGTTTTATTTATTACCAGGCATTTACTGAACTAACAAAAGGCAGTATGTTGAGCGATGCAATCATTTGTATGAGTTCGTTGAATTTGATTGCGGGTGAGATGGATGCTTAGGGAATGTTTATTGTTTAATGATTAATGTTTAATGAAACTGATTTTAAGAAATATTGGGAAGATTAAGGAAGCTGAAATTGATTTGGACAAGCAATTGACTGTGTTTTTTGGGCCAAATAATAATGGGAAGACTTATGTGAGTTACTGTTTGTATGGATTGAGTAAAATCTCTGATTTTGAAAGAATTAGAAATGTTGACGACCTAAATTTTTTTAATGTAGATGAATTATTTAGGAATGGTTCAGCTAAGATTGAATTTGCAACTATAACATCAAAAAGAATTGAACTTAAGAATGTTGTCAACAATTCGTTTCAAAAATTTCTTCCTGAACTTTTTGGAAATTCTGATTTTGACAATTCAAAATCACAAATTTATTACAATTTTTTTGACAACGATAATCTGTTAAATAATTATTTACAAGATTTTAATCTACCGCCTCTTGAGGTTTTTTATGCTGGAGGTAATAGGATCAGTTTTGAAAAAGTCAACAATTTTATCAATGTTGAGATTAAAAAAGACAACATTAAAAACAAGAATTTAAAATTAGACACAACAATGTCATTAATAGAGTATCTTTTTTTTGAAGGCGAACCTTCTTACTTCTTACCTGCTGAAAGAATAGGGGTTGCTGTTTTTGGAAAAGAACTTGTTTTGAATCGTTTTCAAAATACAAGTGGAATAGTGAAAAAAGAAAACTTCACTTCATATTCACTAATTATTAATGAAGCTATTCAAAGACAATTCCAAATGACTAATCTTCAGACCAAAAAGGTTGACGAAGAGTTTGTTTTGTTGGCCGTAGAATTAGAGAGAGAAATTTTAAATGGTAAACTAACAGTAAACGAAGCCGGAGATGCTTTTTACAGCAACGAAAATTTAGAACCTTTATCAATTTTTAGTAGTGCTTCTACAATCAAGTCGTTATCTTCTTTGGTTTTTTACTTACGATATTTTGCAGCAAAAGGACAAACACTGTTTATTGATGAACCGGAAATAAATCTTCATCCTGATAATCAGAGAAAGATTGCAAGGTTTTTGGCAAAGTTGTCTAATGCTGGAATAAAGATTTTCCTTAGTACCCATAGCGACTACTTGCTTAGAGAGTTTAATACATTGTTGATGCTTAACAAATCTTCTGATGAAACTGATAAACTGATGGAAAAGTATGGTTTCAAAAAAGAGGAAGTTTTATCGCATAAAAGTGTTGGGGCTTATTTGTTTAAAGATGGATTTGCAAAGGAGATTGAAGTGACGGAAACAGGATTTTCAGCTGAAACGATTGATGAAACAATTAGTGAACAAAACAAAGCCTTTAATGACATTAGATGGACATTATTTGAAGATTAGTTTATGAGTTATGTTACCGGAGTTTCAAGTTTGGTTAATCAATTGTTTTTTGTAAAAGGCAAAGTTTTGCCTGGAGAAGCCGATTGCAAAAGTGTTGAAATAAAAGGTAAGTATGTGGTTATTCAAACAGACCATAAAGATTTTAAGGAGAGCATTATTAATACACTTTACAATCCCGGAGAAATAAGGTGTATTAGCGACTATGTGGTTATCTCTGATGAAATAATCTTGGTTTGTGAAATGAAGAGTAATAATGAAGGTAAAATGAAAGTACAACTGAAAAATACCGGAAAACTTACTTCCTATATTTTGTCAATTATTAAGCAACATCACAAAATTGGGGCTGCAATTCCCCCGATAAGGTTTGTTTGCTTTGCAAATATTTATAAAGGATTTAAGCAAAAAAGTAAAGGCGAAAAATTAGACAGCATTAAATGGAATGGCTCTGATTTATTTCAATTACCTTGTAATTCTGAATATAGTTTAACTCAATTTCTATAATTAATTTTGAGAAATTTTAATGGGTAAAAATGGAAGATAAACAACTATCCGAAGATGAAATAGAAGAATTAGAGCTCGAAAAAGAGCGATTCCTTTGGAGAGAGTTTTGGACTAATAAAAATGGAGGTGTTTATCCCGAAGGGTTTGATAGGACAGTCGTAAGAAAAACGACTCTTGCTGAAAAAAGTAGAGAAAGCGTTCTTTTATGGCAAGAGTTCGATGAATTTGTAAAAAGTAAAAAGACAGCAGTATAATGTCAATAGAATTTTCACAGGAAAGGCTGAATAAGGTTAATGAAATCATTGGCCGATATCCGGAAGGAAAGCACAAAAGTGCCTTATTGCCGGTGCTGCATTTGGCGCAGGAAGAATTTGGTGGATGGTTGGATGTACCAACTATGGATTATGTAGCCGAACTGTTGGATATTACTCCAATAGAAGTGTACGAAGTTGCATCTTTCTACAGCATGTACAATTTGAAGCCTGTCGGTAAATATGTATTTGAAGTTTGCCAAACCGGTCCTTGTATGCTGCGTGGAAGTGATGATATTATCAGCTACATCAAAAAGAAACTAAACATTGGTGTGGGCGAAACTACTATTGATGGGTTGTTTACATTGAAAACAGTTGAGTGTTTGGGGGCATGTGGTTATGCACCTATGATGCAGTTGGGAAATATTTACAGGGAGCATTTAACATCCGAAAAGGTAGATGCAATTATTGTAGAGTGTACCAATAATGCTGCGAAAAATAATTGATAATAACAGTTAAATAATTTTAGCACCAAAAAAAGATTTCTAATTAACTGATGGGCATAACGACCGCTATATTAAGAGTAAAAGAACATCGCAAAAGTGAAAAAACAGCGGAATTGAGTTTTCTTGTTGATAGCGGTGCAGTTTATAGTTTGGTTCCTGGAAAAATTCTGGATCAACTGGATATTGAGCCATATAGAGAAATGAGTTTTGCTTTGGCAGATGGAACCACTATAAAAAGGAAAGTTTGTTCCGCATATTTTGAGTTCAATGGAGAGGGCGGGCCTGCACCTGTTGTGTATGGTGAAGAGGGAGATGAACCATTACTTGGAGCAACAACTTTGGAATCATTGGGATTGGTGTTAAATCCGTTTACCAGAACGCTTCACCCTATGCGCATGTTAATGGCAAAAATTAATAAATAACACAAAATGAAACTTTTTCCATACATACTTTTCAATGGTAATGCAGAAGAAGCATTGAGCTTTTATAAAGAAGCTTTTAATGGTGAAATAAGTCAATTGGGCAGATATGGAGAAAGCCCAATGCCTTGCAGCGATGCAGAAAAGAATATGATTATGCATGCCCGGTTGGAGTTTGACGGTAATTTGATGATGGTTTCGGACTCATCACAAGGGCGAAATGTGAATGAAGGAAATAATGTACAGTTGAGTATTGATGTGGAGGATGTTGAAAAACTAAATTTGGTTTTTGCAAAAATGAGCGAAGGTGGAACTGTAACGATGGAATTGCAGGATACTTTTTGGGATGCAAGATTTGGAATGTTGAAAGATAAGTTTGGCATTTGCTGGATGTTTAACCATGATTTTAAAAAAGAAGGATAATGAAATCTCTTTTGACTTTATTTTTCATACTTTTTTCAACATATATTTTTGGTCAAAACAACGAAAAGCCTTTTCTTATGGCAACGGTTACGGCTTTTCATCAGGCATTGGTGAGTAATGATACTATGCTTATGAAAGATCTAACTGACAAATCGCTTAGTTATGGGCATAGCAATGGCTGGGTTCAAACCAGGAATGAAGTGCTTGACGATTTAAAGAGTGGGTTGCTGACTTACCAAAGGTATGATGAAGACAGCATGACGTTAACAATGAATGAAACCGAAAAAATTGCAAATGTGCGTTTTGTGGCTACTATCGAAGCGACACTTAGGGGGACAGCAAATACGTTTCACCTCAAAGTGTTGGAAGTCTGGATAAGAAAGACGAAGAATTGGGTATTGTTTGCCAGACAGGCGGTGAAAGCATAATTTTTCATATAAAGGAGCAAAGAAAACAAAGAGAAAACGTTTGACTTTGTTTCGTTGTTATTCGTAGTGTTCGTTGTGTGAAATGATACGCTTCGATAAAAGCTGAAAAAGGTTGTGTTGTACAAGTGTGCGACGCCAATGAAGTTCAGCAAAGATTAAATGCCGGGACAAAAAATTATAACACAAAAAATTCCTGAAAAGGGATAAATATGAGTAAGAAAATATTATTGGCAAACGACAAAGTTGAAGGCATTCGTTTTTACGAAGCTTACCGCAGAACCGGCGGATATGCATCTGTAGAAAAAGCTTTTAAAATGGCTCCGGCAGACATTGTGGAAGAAGTTAAAAAAAGTGGACTTCGGGGTCGGGGCGGTGCTGGATTTCCTACAGGGTTGAAATGGAGTTTTTTGGCAAAGCCCGAAGGTGTGCCCCGCTATCTCGTTTGCAATGCAGATGAAAGCGAACCGGGCACTTTTAAAGATCGCTACCTGATGGAGTTTATTCCGCACCTGCTGATTGAGGGGATGATAGTTTCCGCCTATGCTTTGGGGAGTAATAGAACCTATATTTACATTCGCGGCGAGTATGCATGGATTACAGACATACTGGAACAGGCTATTGCTGAAGCTAAACAAAACGGGTGGTTGGGAAAGAACATCTTGGGTAGCGGTTTTGACTGCGAAATGTATGTTCAAAGAGGCGCAGGTGCTTACATTTGCGGAGAAGAAACTGCCCTGATAGAAAGCCTTGAGGGTAAACGTGGAAATCCGAGGATAAAACCACCATTTCCTGCAGTGAAAGGTTTGTGGGACTGCCCTACGGTGGTGAATAACGTAGAGACTTTGGCTGCGGTTGTTCCAATCATTAATATGGGTGGAGAGGAATATGCAAAGATTGGCGTCGGCAAATCTACCGGTACTAAGTTGATGAGTGCCTGCGGCAATATCAATAAGCCGGGTGTGTATGAAATTGATATGACGATTAGCGTTGAAGAATTTATTTTTAGTGATGAATATTGCGGTGGAATACCTAATGGTAAGAAGTTAAAAGCATGTATTCCGGGTGGTTCTTCGGTACCTATTTTGCCTGCAAACCTGTTGCTAAAGACAGCCAAAGGCGAAACCAGGTTGATGAATTACGAAAGCTTAGCTGACGGTGGCTTTGCAACCGGAAGTATGATGGGTTCAGGCGGATTCATTGTATTGGACGAAGACCAATGTGTGGTAAGACATACATTAACTTTGGCCCGTTTCTATCACCACGAAAGTTGCGGCCAATGCAGCCCTTGTCGTGAAGGAACCGGATGGATGAAAAGAGTATTGCACAACATAGAATATGGGAAAGGAAAAATGAGTGATATTGATTTGTTGTGGGATATTCAAAGAAAGATAGAAGGAAATACGATTTGTCCATTAGGCGATGCAGCGGCTTGGCCTGTTGCAGCAGCCATCAGGCATTTCAGAGATGAATTTGAATGGCATATCTTAAATCCGGAAGAATCCCAAATGAGGAATTTTGGATTGGCTCATTATGCGGAACCGATTGAATTAGCTACAGTTTAAAACATTGAATGAACCACATAGAAAACATAGAGATTAAGAACTTTAAATCCATCAAACACGCCGAGATAAAAGATTGTCGGCGGGTGAATGTTTTTATTGGGTATCCTAATGTGGGGAAGAGTAATGTTTTGGAGGCGATTGGGTTGTATTCAACAACATTGCTCACTAATTCAGAAGATTTTCGCTTGAATTCTATTTGCAGATTAAATCGATTTTCGGATTTGTATTTTGATAAAGATTTAAAGCGAAAGCCGGAGATTGTCTTAAATAACAATTTTAGATTAGCATTTATTGTCAACGAAAATTCTGCCGAATTAGAATTAAGAGTTAGCGAAAAGAGTGACCCAGTACCAATTTTTCAACCGACTATTGGTGAGAATTTCAAGTGGAAGACATATTGGGATATTCCAAAAGAGTTTTCAAACTCATTGATTTTTAAGATAAAGTATTACCACTTTAACAAAGACGTTGAAATAAAAGAAAAGAAGGGTACTTCATTAAGTGTTCCGGCTGGTGATAATCTATTAGATGTTCTTCATGGAAATAGAGAGTTGACTTCTATCTTTTTGGAGTTATTGGCGTTTAATAATCTTAAACTTATTCTTTCCGAAACAGAATTTAGCGTAGCGAAAGAATTATCGGATGGTACTTTCGTAGCATTTCAGCATAATTTAGTATCAGATACTTTACGGCGATTATTTTTTTACAAAACTGCCATGTTAACTAATTCAAATGCTGTACTACTTTTTGAAGAACCTGAAGCTAATTTATTTGAACCTTATATGCTTGAGATGACAAACAACATTAAAGATGATTCCAGAGGTAATCAATTTTTTATCGTAACCCATAATCAATATGTTGTTTCAGAATTATTGAGAGATAGCGAAAGCAGGAATGATACAAACATTTATTTGGTAGGTAGCGAAGACGGAGAAACGAAAATCAAACTGTTAGACAGAGATAGGAATGACGATGTTTTTTTAAGAGGTCTGAATGTTTTTTTCAATTATCAAAGCCTTTGGGAAGAAAACTAATGGAAAAGATAATTGGTGTAGAATGTTGGGCAGATAAACTTTTCTTTGAAAGGCTTCTCAACAATAAAAAAATTATTAGAAAAGAGAAAAACAAAAGCGAAGTTTTTAAAAGTGTTACAGTAAGGTCAAGAGGAAATTTTTCGATTGGAATAGTGGATAAAGACGATAGGGAAATTGGATTTTATTTTCGCAATGATGAAATTGAAAAAGTAGTTCTGATTGATGAATTCACCGAAGTCATTAAACTCAAAAATAGCTTTCATTTTATCATTCAGTTGCAGCCAAAAGAATTTGAAAGATGGATTAATAGTTTTGTAGAAAAATGTGGGAAGCAATTAGGGGATTTTGGTTACAGTAATATTCAGGAGTTTATGAAAGATTCAAAATCACTTCCTGAAAAGTTAAATGGAAATAAGCGGTTTCAAAGTGTGATTGCCTTTGTTTTTGAAAATCTGGAAACAGTAGATAATCACATTTTGAGAACGAAAAGAATATTGGAATACTTGGTTGAGAAAAAATATAATGCGGACATAGAAAAATATTGCAGTGATATTGCAACTTCATAAAACATTGAATGAACCACATAGAAAACATAGAGATTAAGAACTTTAAATCCATTAAACACGCCGAGATAAAAGATTGTCGGCGGGTGAATGTTTTTATTGGGTATCCTAATGTGGGGAAGAGTAATATTTTGGAGGCGATTGGGTTGTATTCCACTCTTCAATTAGCGGATGATCATTACGATTTTAATGAAATTTGCAGGGTTAAACATTTTGCAGAGTTATTTTTTAATCAAAATTCTAAAGAAAATAACGAAATCATTATCAATAAGAAAATTTCTTTAGAATTAACTTTAGATACTTCTAATTATTTAAAAATTCGAGTAAATATTATTGTGGATTATGTTGGCAATCCCGTTTCTGATAACATATTTACTGCAACAGCAAATAATAATAATTACAATTTTCAATTTTCAGAAAGTCCCAAAGAAGGAAGTTATAAAAATGTAGTTGAAAGAATAAAAAAATATGATTTTAAAAATGATTCACCCATTAAAGCGCAAAGACCATATTCATTAGCAATACCAAAAGGCCAAAATCTTTTGAATGTTCTTCGCAGTTTTTCGACTTTACGAAAAGATATTGTAGAAATACTAAGAAGTTATAGACTGAAATTAGTTATAGATAATATTGATGAGTCTATTAAATTTCAAAAGGAATTAAACGATGAAACTGCAGTTAGTATTCCGTATCACCAAGTAGCAGATACTTTGCGAAGATTAATTTTTTATAAAGCTGCTATATTATCTAATTCAAATTCTATCCTTCTTTTTGAAGAACCCGAAGCACACATGTTTCCGCCATACATCTCAAAACTAACTAGTGACATAGTCAATGATGAAAACAATAACCAGTTCTTTCTTGCAACGCACAGCCCGTTTGTAATGAACGATTTGATTTCTAATGTTGAAAAGGAAGAGTTGTCTATTTACATAGTAAGCTATGAAAATGAAACAGGGGAAACGTTGATACACCGGATGAGCGACGAAGACGTAAACGAGGCTTATCAATTCGGCTATGATTTTTTCATGAACATAGATAATTTCATACCGCAGAAACAGCATGATTAATTTTGAAGAAAATTGGCACCAGCATTTTGTGCCGGAATGTTTTTTTGATACAGTTTTTTTAAAACGATTGTTGCAGACCAGCCGAAGGTTGATGCACAGGAGAGGGTGTAACAATGTTATTAATGATTTGGATAGTCCAAGATTGAAAGACTCATTTGCCGTTGGAATAATTGACAGGGACAAAAGAGACTTGGCTTATTTGAAACAATGCAAAGTTTTTCATGATTCAGATAAGCCGATTTTGTGGAAACACAATGATAGGTTGCAGTTTATCATACAATTGAATCCACCTTTGGAAAATTGGATTGTTTCAATTTTGGATGAAAATGGATTGAAGATAGAGGATTTTGGGTACTCAAGAAATTTTAAGAAACTAAAGCAGCAAATAAAAGATGACATTGATAACGAAAAGGATGACAAGCTAAACAAGTTGGTAAGCGCAGTCATTAAAACCGATTGCGCAACAATTAAAAAGATACAATCAATGTTGCTTTATCTGAAAGAAAAAAATTACCAGACAGACATAAACGAACTAATAAATGCCTGAAGAAATAAAAACTCCACCCGCAAACTTCAAAGTTACTGTTGACAACATAACCATAGAAGTGCCGCCGGGTACCACCATATTGAATGCTGCCCGAATGATAGGCGGCGATGTAGCACCACCTGCAATGTGCTATTACAGTAAGCTTCAAGGTAGCGGAGGCAAATGCCGCACCTGCCTTGTGGAAATAGCCGCCGGTTCTGCGGCCGACCCCAGACCTATGCCTAAATTAATGGCAAGTTGCCGCACAACTGTAATGGATGGGATGATCGTAAAAAACATTACCAGCGACAAAGTAAAGGATGCCCGAGCCGGTGTTGTTGAATTTTTGTTGCTGAATCATCCATTAGATTGTCCAATTTGCGATCAGGCCGGTGAATGTCATTTACAAGACCTTGGATACGAACATGGTAAAGAAGGAACCCGTTATGAGTTTGAACGCAGGCTGTTTGAAAGGGAAGACATTGGTCCTTACATTCAGCTTCACATGACACGCTGCATACTTTGTTATCGTTGTACTTATGTAGCAGATCAGCTGACCGATAGCCGGAGTCATGGAATATTAGATAGAGGTGAACATGCACAAATCAGCACATATATTTCCAAAGCAATTGACAATGATTTTAGCGGGAACATGATTGATGTTTGCCCGGTAGGTGCGCTTACAGATAAAACTTTCCGGTTTAAAAACAGGGTTTGGTTTTTAAAACCCCAAGATGCTCATAGGGATTGTGATAAATGCTGCGGAAAAGTTACGCTTTGGAGCCGTGGAGATGAAGTATTCAGGGTTACAGCCCGTAAAGATCAGTGGGGCGAAGTTGAAAATACAGAAGATGATAAACCGGGTTGGATATGCAACACTTGCCGTTTTGATAAGAAGCATACAAGCGATTGGATTATAGAAGGACCCAGAATGGTACAACGCCAATCTGTAATTTCTGCCAATCATTACCAGGGTAAAGTTGGATCTGTTGTTCCTCACGAAACCATTGCTGAAGTGATGGGCGGCCGAAAACCTCGTTTATTTATGGATATTAATGAGGTGAGTGAAGTAAACAAACCAAATGTTCATTTGAATGAGATTGATGGGCCGGCTACCGGGGAGGTTTTTGAGAATGGGCAGAAGGTTTTAAAGTAATTTCTATGATTTTATCTAAAGAAGAAATAAAACGTCATGTAGAAGACTTTTTTAGAGACAAACCTGTAAATAAAGTTTGGCTGTTTGGATCTTATGCCCGTGGCGATTATGATGAACAAAGTGACGTTGATATATTAATTAGTTTTGAGAAGAGCTCAATCGTAGGCTGGAAGTATTATGGATGGAGTGAGGAAATGCAAGAAATTATGCATAAAAAAGTGCAGGTAGTAAGTGATGGAGGGGTCTCTAAATACATCAAGCCATTTATTGACGCTGACAAAGTTCTATTGTATGAAAAGTAAGCTGGGAGATAAACAACGATTGCAACACATTCGTGATGCATGTCAAAACATACTCACAGCAATTGAAGGATACACACTGGATTCTTTTATTGAGAATTTCATAGTTGAAAATGCAGTTTGCAATCTATTGATTATAGTAGGAGAAGCAAGTAATTCCATTAGTAATGAGTTCAAGGCAGAACATCTTGAATTCAACTGGAATGTAATGAAGGGAATGAGAAACATAATTGTTCATGAATATTTCGGAATAAATTTCGAAATAGTTTTTCAGACTGCTCAAAATGATATTCCGGTTTTGTTAGAAAATACACATAAAGTTTTAAAAGATTTAGAATAATGATCCTTTTACAAATAGACTGGGCTTTATTAATTGAAAAGCTTGTTTTAATTGGTGCAGTAATCACCGGTTCGTTGGTGATTGCTATGTACGCTACTTATGGCGAAAGAAAGGTTGCGGCCATTTTGCAAGACCGCGTTGGTCCAGACCGTGCAGGGCCATTCGGAATTTTACAGCCATTGGCAGATGGAGGTAAGTTATTCTTTAAAGAAGAGATTATACCGAATACTTCCAATAAGTGGTTGTTCATTTTGGGTCCTTGTTTGGCAATGCTAACAGCTATGATGACAAGCGCAGTAATTCCATGGGGGCATGAACTGCATTTTGGTCTGTTTGGTGTTGACCGCATTGTAAAGTTGCAAATAGCGGACATTAACATAGGAATGTTGTATGTTTTTGGAGTGGTAAGCACCGGGGTTTATGGTATTATGATTGGCGGTTGGGCAAGTAACAATAAGTTTTCGTTGATGGCGGCTATGCGGGGTGCATCGCAGGTAATTAGTTATGAACTGGCAATGGGACTTTCATTTATTGCCCTGCTGATGATGACCGGATCGCTTAGTTTGAAAACAATTGTAGAACAGCAGGCAGCAGGAGGTTGGGGTGGTTTAAAAGGATGGAACTTCTGGTATCAACCACTCGGATTTTTAATATTTTTGGTTTGTGCCTTTGCAGAATGTAACCGTGCACCTTTTGACCTTCCTGAAGCTGAAAATGAACTGAACTTTGGATATCATCAGGAGTACTCAAGTATGAAACTGGGTTTTTATCTTTTTGCGGAATATATTAATATGTTCATCAGCAGTGTAATCATGGCCACATTGTTTTTTGGTGGTTACGATATGCCATTTGTAAATGAAGCCAATCTTTCGGTAAATGTGGCCGCATTAGTTGGTATCATTGCACTGTTGGGTAAATCGTTCATTTTCATTTTTGTGTTTATGTGGGTACGGTGGACTTTACCCCGTTTCCGCTATGATCAATTGATGAATTTGGGCTGGAAATCGTTGATTCCGTTGGCTTTGGTGAATATGTTCATAACTGGGGCGGTGATTTTGTGGAGGCAGGGGCATTAATGTGAAAATTTGAAAAAAGTTCAATTGAAAAACCAAAGCTGAACGGAGTCCCGATTAAAAATCGGGATTGACTGTCGCCAATAAAGTCTATTCAAAGTTTCAATGCTGTTTAAAAAAAAAGAAAAACCAACAAAACACAAATAAAATTGGCACTCTAAGTATAGAAAAATATTTTTGCACACCTTACAAATAAAAGCAAGTGGCCGCAAGCCGATAGCTTTATAAATATGCAAGCATTAACAAAGAAAGTAAAACAAGTGGAGCGCAAGCCCATGACCTTTATGGAAAGGCTTTATCTGCCTGCCATTTTCAAAGGTATGGCCATCACTTTCAGTCATATTTTTAAGAAAGTTCCTACCATTCGTTATCCTGAAAAGACCCGTCCGTTTTCAAAAGTTTTCAGGGGATTGCAGGTGCTGAACCGCGATGAAGAGGGACGTGAAAAATGTACCGCTTGTGGACTCTGTGCTTTGGCCTGCCCTGCAGAAGCCATAACTATGGAAGCTGCCGAAAGGCAAAAAGGGGAGGAGAACCTTTACAAAGAAGAGAAATATGCGGCCAAGTATGAGATAAATATGCTCCGCTGCATTTTCTGCGGATTGTGTGAAGAGGCCTGCCCAAAAGATGCAATTTATTTAAGCGAAACCTTTGCCCCGGCCAACTACCACCGCAAAGGATTTATATATGGTAAAGACGATTTGTTGATTCCAAACCCGCTTACCGAACCCGAAGCTTACGAAAAAGCAAGGGGCGAAAAAGCACCAACAACCCACTAAACCATTACCAACAGCAATAATGAGTACAACTGAAATATTATTCTGGTTTCTTTCTGCCCTTGCCCTGCTTAGCGCAACAATGGTACTAATCAGCAAAAACCCCGTTCACAGCATACTTTGGCTCATCGTGGTGTTTTTCGCCATTTCCGGTCATTATATTTTGCTCAATGCACAATTCCTCGCCATTGTAAACCTGATTGTTTACGCCGGGGCTATCATGGTGCTTTTCCTTTTTGTGGTCATGCTTATGAATCTAAACAGCAGCAACGAACCACAAAAAAACAACCGTTTAAAAATTGCAGGAATCATTTCAGGAGGCTGTCTTTTGCTGCTGATGATTGACATAGTTATGAGCACAACTGAACTAAAAGGCGCAAGTGCTTTGACAAAAACCGGAAACATAGGATTGATAAAGACATTGGGTATGGAACTTTTTCAAAACTATGCCATACCATTTGAGATAAGCAGTGTATTGTTTTTAAGTGCAATGATAGGAGCGGTAGTGATAGGGAAGAAAGAATAACCAATGTGAAATTTGAAAAATGCCTTGATGTGAAAATGATTCAGAGCGATGAAACAATATTCCCCATTCTTGCCCCTCTCCTTTAGAGGGGGTTGGGGTGAGGTCAAAGGAGGACAATTTGGGAACCAGCAGATGTACTTTTAATGAACATCATTGGCGTCGCACACTTGTACTTTTAAGTTCTTTATTCGGCTTTTTACATTGTTTGTTAGTTTCACACAACGGAACAACGGATACAAAGAGAACAACGAATAAACTTTTTCTTTTGGTTGTCTTTGCCCTTTGTTTAAAACAATAGTTCTTAATTCAATAATCGCAGCCATGTTTTAATCGACACGTCTGCATATAACTTCCCCCTTGGGGGATCGAGGGGGCTTTAATTTATGCCAATAACATATTATATCACACTATCCCTTGTCCTGTTTTGTATAGGCATAATAGGTGTATTGACCCGTAGAAATGTCATTATCATTTTTATGTGTGTTGAGTTGATGTTAAACTCGGTCAACATGCTGTTGGTTGCATTTTCAAAAATGCACAATGCAAAAGCATTGGCCTTAAACCCTGCCGGAAGCACAGCAGGAATAGACGGACAGTTGTTTGTATTTTTTATAATGGTAGTAGCCGCCGCAGAAGTATGCGTTGGCCTTTCTATAATAGTAATGATGTACAGAAACACACATTCAGTTGATGTGAATTTTTTAAACCGATTGAAAAATTAGGCCCCCTCCGGCTCCCCCAATGGGGGAGAGATGTGAAAAGGCTAATAATTAATTAATAACTTACAAAAAAATCACTCTGAAATCCTCCCCTTTGGGGAGGTTGGGTGGGGCTTCTATGAGCAAATACGTTTACCTGGTACCATTGTTTCCGTTGATAGGTTTCCTTATCAATGGCCTCGGTCGCAAATCATTGTCCAAATCACTGATAGGAATTATCGGAAGCGGATCTGTACTTGCATCTTTTGCAGTCAGCCTCGGCATTTTCTTTGAAGTAAAACAACCCGGTTTTCAAACACAGATAGTTACGCTGTTTGACTTTATCAATGTAGCTGCTTTCAAAATTCCATTTGCTTTTCAGGTTGACCAACTATCGTCTTTGTTTCTCTTAATTATAACCGGGGTAGGTTTTCTAATACATCTTTACTCAACCTCCTACATGCACAACGAAGAGCCGCAACATTTTGGGCGCTACTTCGCTTATCTCAATTTATTTGTTTTCTCCATGTTGCTGTTGGTTTTAGGCGGCAACTATGTAATTATGTTCATAGGTTGGGAAGGTGTAGGTCTTTGCTCTTATTTATTGATTGGTTTCTGGTTCAATAACAACAATTATAATTATGCAGCCCGCAAAGCATTCGTTATGAACCGCATTGGCGACCTTGGTTTTCTGCTGGCTGTTTTTTGGATATTAGCAAAACTCGGCACAGTTTCCTACGGCGATGTTTTTGCACATGCAGGAGCACTTTCTAAAACTGATGTCACCGCCATTACCATGTTACTGTTTGTAGGAGCAATGGGTAAAAGTGCACAGATTCCCTTGTACACATGGCTTCCCGATGCAATGGCAGGTCCTACACCTGTATCTGCATTAATACATGCCGCTACCATGGTAACTGCAGGTATTTACATGATTGTAAGAAGCAACATTCTTTACACATTGGCCCCTGCAACTTTGTCGGTGGTAGCAATTGTTGGTTTGGCAACGGCTTTTCTTGCCGCCACAATTGCACTCAAGCAAAATGATATCAAAAAAGTATTGGCTTATTCTACCGTTAGTCAGTTGGGTTATATGTTTTTAGGTCTTGGAGTTGGTGCTTACACCGGCGCTGTTTTCCACGTTATGACACACGCCTTTTTCAAAGCATTGTTGTTCCTGGGTGCAGGCAGTGTTATACACGCAATACATAACGAGCAGGATATTCGCAAAATGGGTGGGTTGAAAAAATATATGCCTATTACAAACATTACTTTCCTGTTGGCTTGTTTAGCTATTTCCGGTATTCCACCCTTTAGTGGTTTCTTTAGTAAAGATGAGATATTGGCTGCTGCATACGAGCACAATAAAATATTGTGGGTAGTAGGTGTTATGACTGCTGGAATGACTGCTTTTTATATGTTCCGTTTGTATGCAATGACTTTCCTTGGAAGATTTCGTGGTACTGAAGAACAGGAACATCATCTGCACGAAAGTCCTTCAGCAATGACCATTCCGCTGATAATATTGGCTATATTGAGTGTGGTTGGCGGCTTTGTTGGTGTGCCTGAAGTATTTGCTAAAGACAGCCATTGGTTAGCTCATTTCCTTTCTCCGGTTATAATAAAATCAGGGGAAGAAGGTCATGCACTTGATCACTCAACTGAATACATGCTGATGGGCATTTCAGTTGCATTGGCCTTAATAGCAATTATTTACGCCTGGACTAAATATAGCAAAACCCCTGAAACGGGGGAGCCTGAAGGTTTGGGCAAAGTATTGAACAACAAATGGTATGTAGATGAACTGTATGATGCAGTATTTTCAAAACCTTTGCTGGGCATGGCAAGCTTCTTTAAAAATGTGATTGAGAAAAGTGGAATAGACGGTATTGTAAATGGAGTAGGCAGAGGCGTAAATTATGCAGGCAGGCAGATAAGATTGATACAAAGTGGTCAGGTTGGAAATTACATCCTTTTGATGGTATTGAGCATTGTATTGTTGATTTTGCTGGTATTTTATGGCAATAATCTAAACCCGTTGTTAAAATATTTTTCGATGTAAAAGTGGTTTCACACAAAGGAACATCGGATACAAAGTAAGCAACGTTGTTTCTTGGTTTTCTTTGTTTCGTTGTGTGAAATAAGAACAAAAGAATTTAGTATGCACCCTGTTTTATTAATATTGGTTCCTTTAGTTACTGGTTTGCTTTCTTTTTTAATTAAAAATGAAAAGAGTGCAAAAATATGGGCTTTGGTTAGCAGCACATTAACTGTTATTGTATCGGTAATGACTTTGCTTCACGGCAATTATCAGAATAGCTATGATGCGCCGTGGTTGCCAATGTTGGGCAGTCGCTTTTCGGTTTCATTAGATGGTGTTGGAAAGGTGTTGACCTTGCTAACAGCCGTTTCATTTCCAATAATTTTTGCTTCTACTTATACCAACACTTTCAAAAAATCCAATGCCTTTTACGGCTTCATGTTGCTAACACAGGCAGGATTGATGGGCGTGTTTTGTGCAACTGATTTATTGTTATTTTATTTCTTCTGGGAATTGGCGCTGATACCGGCTTATTTCCTTTGCAGCATTTGGGGTGGTGAGAAAAGGATTGCCGTTACGTTCAAATTCTTTGTTTACACTTTTGTTGGTTCATTGCTGATGTTGGTGGGTATTTTATTTGTGTATTACAAAACACCGGAACACAGTTTTGCATTGTCTGCATTGCGCAACTTGTCAATGACTTCCGGTGAAGAAAACTTTATTTTCTGGTTGTTTTTCATTGCTTTTGCTATTAAGATGCCGGTATTTCCATTTCATACATGGCAACCTGATACTTACGAGCAATCGCCTACCGCAGTCACAATGGTATTGAGCGGCATAATGGTGAAGATGGGCGTATTTGGTGTCATCAGGTGGTTGTTGCCTATGTTCCCGGCGGCTTCAGTAAGAATGGCAGATGTGATCATGATTTTGGCGGTTATCGGGATGATTTATGCAAGCCTGATTGCCATAAAGCAGGATGATATAAAACGATTAGTGGCTTATTCTTCTATAGCTCACATTGGCTTAATGGCTGCTGCCTTATTTACCGGAAATGCTTCGGGTATGCAAGGCGTTATTTTTCAAATGTTTGCCCATGGTATTAATATCATTGGGTTGTGGATAGTGGTAGATGTTATTGAGCAACAATTGGGAACCCGCAAGTTTAGTGAGTTGGGTGGGCTTGCACAAAAGGCACCTACATTGGCTATTTTGTTTACAGTGATGTGCTTCGCAAATATTGCACTGCCCTTGACTAATTCTTTTGTAGGGGAATTCCTGATGTTTAATAGTGTGTTTCAACATAGTATAGCAATGGCGGCTGTGGCTGGTGTAAGCATCATACTGGCAGCGGTTTACACACTATGGATGATTCAAAAAGTTTTCTATGGCGAAGTGCGGGAAGGTGAGGCTGTAATTACCAAAGTGCCGGTTGGTACCACTGCAATGTTGGTAGTGTTGGTGATTCTGGTAATTGCGTTTGGGGTTTATCCGGGGGGGATGTTGGGGTTGGTGAAATGAAAAATATTTTAAGACTGGTTATCTTATGCGAAAATAAAAGTAAAATGAAGAAGTTTTTAATAATAGTATTTATTATTTTATCCGCAAATGCTTTTAGTCAAAAAATTGAAATGAATTTATTTGACAAATACGATAGTGTACAAAAAATTGAAACTGCGATTGAAAAATTGGCAGGTAGACCTAACAAGCTTGAAGTAACAGTTACTTGTAACAAACTTTTATCCTCCAAATATTTAAAGGGAGGTAATGAGTTGAAATTTGTGGTTTACTTATGGTTTTCGCCAGACGACTTTATAAGCATTCAAAAAAATGAATCGTCAGTAAAAGTTGAATTTGAAGATGGAAAAATAGTAGAGTACTTATATACAGGTTCCTCTAAGGTTTATGAAGCAAATGGATTTGGGGGTATATATTTTTCTGTTTACGAAGATGATAAACTAACAGCTGATAATGTAAAGAGTATTAGAATTAATTTTTCTAGTGGCCACAAAGATTTCCCAGTTGATGAGAAGAAAAAAGCTTTGTTTAAAAATATGCTTTCTTTAGTGCAAAAAACGTACAACGACAATTTAAAGGTGATGAACTGATAGGGCTAAAATAAAGTGATCAAAAATTATGTATTTTTTGAAATAGTTTAATTGTAGTTGTATGACGAAAGAAAAAATCAAACTTTAAAAGGAATAAAGTAAAGGTTAAGAAATATGAACAAATTTGAACCTTACAATGAAGCTATCACCAAACTTTGTGAAACCCATAAAGTGAAAAGCCTTTATGCCTTTGGTTTAATCTTAACCCATAAGTTTAGTGATGATAGCGATATAGATTTGATAGTTGATTTTGCGAATCTTAGTTTGGAAGAGTATGCTGATAATTACTTTGATTTTAAATTTTCGTTGCAGGATATTCTAAAAAGGAAAATTGACCTATTAGAAGAAACAGCAATTAAGAATCCATATTTCAAAATGTCAGTAAATCAACAAAAAAAATTGGTTTATGGACAATGATATTAAAGGCTGGCTATATGATGCAGACGAATTGTAAATTTTGCTGGTGTAAAAAGCTAAATTGAAAAATCAAATGATGAATGGAGCGTCGCCAATATAGCCGCAACATGGACAAATGTTTGTCCCCAAAAAAATAAAACTGAACAGTTTGTAAGTATAGAATATGAATACAATTATCCTTTCGGCAATTTTAGGTGTGGTGATGATGTTTAGCAGTGTGCTGGTAAAAGGCAAGGCTGCGTTTAAACACATTGCTGCTGTTGGCCTTTTAATATTGTTGGTATTCAATATTGCAGAAAGCCACGGTTTTAGATTGTTTGAATTTGACACCACAAACTTTCTGCATTTTGAAAAATATGGGTTGCTGTTTAATTCGGTTTGCCTGTTTTGTACGCTAATATATGTACTACTTAGCGGTAGCGATATTGAAAGGGTTGGTAACAATCCTGCGGAATCTTTTGCGCTGATATTTTTTGTGCTTTGCGGCTTGGGCATATTGACTTCTTACACAAACATGCTGATGCTTTTTATAGGCATTGAAATACTGTCAATACCACTTTACATATTAACCGGCAGTGACAAGAAAAACCTGAAAGGAAACGAAGCATCGCTGAAATATTTCCTGATGGGCTCATTTTCAACTGGCATTTTGCTCATGGGTATTGCAATGCTTTATGGAACCGGGGGTACATTTATGATTGAGAAAAGTGCAAATCAAATGTTGAGCTATCTTGAGGCACTGGGAATGTTGTTGGTATTCATCGCTTTATCGTTTAAAGTATCTGCTGCTCCGTTTCACTTCTGGACGCCTGATGTGTATGATGGTGCGCCGCCGGTGTTCACTTCGTTTATGGCTACAATTGCCAAAGTTGCTGGATTTGCTGCTTTTCTTCGTTTGTTTGAAATAAGATACGGTTCTATGGGTAGTCAGGTGGAAAGGCTGCTTGCGGTTGTAATATTTTTGACCCTTGCATTTGGTAACCTTACAGCAGTGTTTCAGCAAAGTGTTAAGCGAATGCTTGCTTACAGTAGTATAGCACAGGCCGGCTTTATGTTATTTGCTTTGTTTGGCTTAAATGATATGGCTAAGGAAGGTTTGTTGTTGTATGCCGCCGCTTATTCGTTGGCTACTATTGGCATATTTGCCGTACTAACAAGAATGGAAGATATGAGCGTAGATGGCTTCAACGGCCTTGCAAAAACACAACCGCTGCTTGCCGGGGTGTTGGTTATTTTCTTTTTGTCGTTGGCCGGTATTCCACTGACCGGTGGATTTTTTGCAAAATACTTCATGTTGGCTTCTGTAGTAAAAACCGGTCATTACCTTGGATTGGTAATAGTAGGCGTATTGTTTGCTGCGGTAAGTGTTTACTACTATTTTAAGGTGATTCAGGCAATGTATTTTAAAGACGGCAGTGCAGCATTGGCAATTCCTGTTTCTTCTACTTTTAAATATTTACTGGTGGCTGTTGCAGCATTGATTGTGGTGCTTGGGGTATGGCCCGGTGCATTGTTAAGCATGTTTTATTTTTAGAATTTGTATGCTAATTCTTTTCAAAAGGTTTAATATTATTTAACCAGCATTTGGTTCAATACTCATCATCGTCCTCGCCAATGCTGGTCTCCTTTGTGTTCTTGGGTAATGCAATTCAGTTTTTTTACACAAATGAAAATTGAATCGTAATGAGATTCCTTCCCCTATTTTACTCCTTATTTTAGTACTCCTTCATTTATATTATTGGTGATTCTTGAAGGATAATTTACTTTTTTGTCTATCACGTACAAACTACCTTTAGCATTCTGAAACCAGCATTATGAAAAAACTATTCTACATTCTTCCAGTTGTCTTGCTAGCTTCTTTTGCCCCAAAAAAATCTGTGAAACCAAAATATTCAGCAGTGGGTAAAAAGGTGACAGTATTTACTACTGCTGATAAAACTGATTTGCGCATAAGCAATTCGGGTTCACTATCTTTTTCCAATGTTGGTCAACCAATGGAAACGGATGTTTGCGTGTTTGTTGACCCCAACAAAACCTTTCAAACATTGGTTGGTATTGGTGGGGCATTAACTGATGCCTCGGCTGAAATATTTGCCAAGCTTGATAAAACCAGACAACAAGAATTTTTGAAAGCCTACTTCGACCCCAAAGACGGCATTGGCTACACCCTGGCAAGAACGAGTATTCACAGTTGCGATTTTTCAAGTGGCAGTTATACTTATGTGGATGAGAAAGATGAATCGCTGAAATCATTTAGTGTAAAGCATGATGAACAATATCGTATTCCTTTTATAAAACAAGCCATAGCCGCTGCAGGAGGCAAGCTAACTATGTTTGTAAGCCCTTGGAGTCCACCGGGTTGGATGAAAGACAACAACGAGATGCTACATGGCGGCAAGTTGTTGGCTAAGTACAGGCAGTCGTGGGCTAACTATTATGTGAAGTTCATTAATGCATATGAAAAGCAAGGAATACCTATTTGGGGACTAACCATGCAGAATGAGCCTATGGCAAAACAAACCTGGGAATCTTGTATGTACACTGCTGAAGAAGAACGTGATTTCATTAAGCAATACCTTGGGCCGACACTTCAAAAGGCCGGAATGGCAAATCGAAAACTTATAGCATGGGATCACAACCGCGACCTTGTTTATCAGCGGGCAAGCACCTTATTGGCTGATGCTGATGCAGCTAAATATATATGGGGCATTGGCTACCATTGGTACGAAACATGGACCGGTAGCAATATGTTGTTCGATAATCTGCGCAGGGTGAAGGAAGCATTTCCTGACAAGCAATTATTTTTTACCGAAGGTTGTTTGGAGAAAATGGATTTTGATAAGATTGGTAAATGGGAGCCGGGTGAAAAATATGCACACTCCATGGTGAATGACTTTAACTGTGGCACCGCAGGCTGGACTGACTGGAATATATTATTGGACGAACAAGGCGGACCAAACCACGTTGGTAACTTTTGCTATGCCCCGGTTATAGCGGACACAAGAGATGGCTCATTGCACTACACTAGCAGTTACTATTACATTGGCCATTTCTCCAAGTTTATAAGGCCGGGGGCGAAACGTATTGTAACATCTTCCAATCGGGATAAACTACAAACTACTGCCTTTGTAAATACTGATGGAAAAGTAGCCGTAGTTGTTTTAAATATGAGTAATGATGCGTTAGATTATACCTTGTGGATTGATGGCAAAGGTGCTAAAACAAAGAGCTTGGCTCATTCTATCAGTACCTTGGTTATTGATTAATACGCTTAGTTTTTGATAGCAGGTCTGATTTTTATTCCGATGTCCTAATCCAATATTTTTATAAAAAGTTAGTCATAAATTACAATGATAATTTTAGTTATTGTTTTCTTGCTTGTGTTGTTTGTGTTCATATTTATGAATCAAGCAAAATTTGGGAAAAAGCCTGTTGGTGATGCTCTTGAAAGAATGCAGCTTTCCAAGAACTTTGGTGAAGGTATGTTTCAAAACATAAGTGTTACACCACAATTAACTGACGGTGCCACTTACTATTCGGTAATGAAAAAATTCTTTTTTCAACGAAGTAAAAGGCTAAAACCGAAAGGCCTGATTCCAAGTCATAAGACTGATTTGAAAACAATAGCCATTGATAAAAACGTTTTGGTGTGGTTTGGGCATTCATCTTATTTTATACAAATAAATGGAAAGAAAATATTGGTTGATCCTGTGCTTAGTGGAGCGGCCTCGCCAATAAAATCAACAACGAAAAGCTTTCCCGGAAGTGATGTTTATTCTACAGATGACTTTCCTGAAATTGATTATCTCTTTCTTAGCCATGACCATTGGGATCATCTGGACTATGAAACAGTAAATGCGCTGAAACCTAAGGTGGGAAAGGTGATTTGTGGTTTGGGTGTTGGCGAACATTTAAAACTTTGGGGCTACAATCCTGATATTGTAATTGAAAATGATTGGGATCAACACATCTTACTTGACAAGGGTTTTGAAGTAAATACTGTTGCTTCAAGACACTTTTCCGGTCGTGGTTTTAAACGGAACCAATCACTTTGGCTTTCTTTTGCATTAACTACTCCAACATTCAAAATATTTATAGGCGGGGACAGCGGCTATGATACTCATTTTGCGAAAGCAGGAAATGATTTCGGCCCTTTTGATTTGGCGATATTAGAATGTGGTCAGTATGACAGAAGCTGGAAACACATTCACATGCTGCCGCCGGAAATTTTGCAGGCAGCAAAAGACCTTGGAGCCAAACGACTGCTACCTGTGCATTGGGGTAAATTTGCGTTGGCTAACCACGATTGGGATACACCGATTATGGAATTGACAGCCCTTAATGAGATCGATAAAATCCCTTTGTTGACACCAATGATAGGTGAAATAATTAATCTTGATGATAACGAACAGGTGTTTTCTAGATGGTGGGAAGCAGTCGAATAGATAAGTTTGTCAACTATTTCAGTATTTTTAAGGGGAAAAAATTTCCTTTTTTTATGCCCGTGGTATATTTTTTATGCTTATTAAACACCAAAATTAAACATCTTAAATAATCGGATTTTATCATTACAAAAATTAACACTCAACATGAAAATTGTAAATCTTGTGCTTACTTATTTGGTGGCAGCACTCTTTGTTATTTTAGGTGCCGGAAATTATTTTTTTCACTTCTTACCTGATCCTCCAATGACCGAACCGTCCGCATCGTGGATTGGAACAATGCATACAACGCATTATTTATTGGTTGTGAAAATACTTGAGTTAATCGGTGGGCTTTTGCTAGGATTAAATATTAAAAGGGCTTTAGGTTGGGCAATACTTCTCCCCATTATTGTAAACATTGCAATGTTTGAAGTATTTATTGCAAAAGCTCCGGGCATGGGTATTGTATTGCTGCTTATCAATTTATACTTTATTCTCTTTGTTTACAAGGATAAGTTTAAAGGGATATGGTCATAAAGTATAATTTAATGGCCATAAAAAAAGACCTGCTTTTACAGGTCTTTTTTTATGATGATTTTTTTAAACCAACTATTCAACTTTTGAGACTTTCAAAATATTTGTAGGTAAATGAAGCTGTACAGGTGTACTTCCTGTATTTACCACTATATCTCCCGACTTTAAGAATCCTCTTTTCTTGAGTATGGTAATCTGATCTTCAATTATAGCATCAAGCGTTTCTTCTTCGGAGTAAAAAAATGCCCTTACACCCCAACTAAGACTTAACTGATTAATCAAAGTTTTTACTTTGGAAAAAATAAAGATTGGAGCCTTGGGTCTATAGCTGCTTAACATAAATCCTGTATAGCCACTTTGAGTCATACCAATTACAGCATCAGCATTTACATCTCTGGCCATTTTGCATGCATTGTAACAAACAGCATCGCTCAAAAATGAAGGAGAGTGTGGTTGCGGCTTCAGATCCTCCTCACGGTTATACCGGTACTCTTTTTCTACTTCATTTATGATCTTGCACATTGTTTCTACTACCAGTGCAGGGTGCATGCCTGTAGCCGTTTCTCCGCTAAGCATTACAGCATCTGCACCTTCCAATACTGCATTGGCAACATCTGTTATTTCGCTTCTGTTGGGTTTTGACCTGTCAATCATACTCTCCATCATTTGCGTAGCTACTATCACAGGTTTTGCCCTGTGAAGGCATTTGCGAATGATGTTCTTTTGGATCATTGGTACTTTCTCAACAGGCAATTCTACACCAAGATCTCCACGGGCAATCATAATTGCATCGCTTTCTACTATTATATCCCTGATGTTAGCTACCGCTTCGGGTTTTTCTATTTTAGCAATGATCTTTGTCTTGCTTTTTTTCTCATCCAGTTTGCTACGCAAAATGACTATGTCTTTTACATTTCTTACAAACGATAGTGCCACCCAGTCAAGTTCCTGTTCTATAATGAATTCAAGGTCCAGCAAATCTTTATCAGTAAGTGCAGGCAATGAAATTTTAGTATCAGGTAAATTGATCCCTTTTTTAGAGGATAAAATTCCACCCAGAATAACTTCCACTTTTACATCTCCATTGCGGAGTATGTTTACCACTTTTACTTCCAGTTTGCCGTCATCAATCATGATAACATTTCCAAGCTTAACATCCCCTGCAAGGTTTGGATAAGAAACATAAATTTTTTCAAGGGTTCCCACACATTTCTCATTAGTAAATGTTAGGATATCACCAGGTGTAATTAAAAGCGAGTTATTTTCTATCTCACCAACCCGAAGCTTAGGTCCTTGCAGATCTCCCAGTATTGCAATATTGTAATTTGGAAGTTCATTAATAGCTCTGATGTATTCAATAATTTTTATCTTGTCCTCATGTCCGCCATGTGAGAAATTTAACCTGAATACATTTACGCCTACTCTTACAAGTTCAAGCAGTTTTTCGTATGTATCACAGGCAGGTCCTACAGTTGCAACTATTTTAGTACGATGATCCAGGTGATCTAATCCTATAGGGCGGTCGGTTTGTTTGTTCACGTATTGAGTGTTGTGTTGGTACATTAAGTGATTTTTAAGATTTCTTCTTTATAAACGATGGGCAGTTCCTTTTGTTTTGATTTTAAAAATCATAACTCAACTTGCCAATATTTTTACAATTTTCATCCAGTTACTACTAATCTTTTGTTTAGCCTTTACCGCATGGTCAAGCGGGGTGTATTGCATTTTGTTATTCAGGATTCCAACCATTACATTAAACCTCCCTAACATTAAGCATTCTACTGCATGATAACCCATTCGGCTTGCTATCAGTCTATCCATGCAGGTAGGTGATCCTCCACGCTGAATGTGGCCCAGTATGCAAACTCTTGTATCTGTGTTGGGTAATCTTTCTTTTATTATTTTGGCAATTTCATTTGCTCCGCCAAATTCATCTCCTTCTGCTACTACAACAAGATTTACCAATTTGCTTCTTTTTTCCTTCTCAAAAAGTGAACTGATTAATTCCTCGAGATTTGTTTTTGTTTCGGGGATCAAAATATTTTCAGCACCTGTAGCTATGCCGCTATGTAGAGCAATATATCCTGCATCTCTGCCCATAACCTCCACAATAAAAAGCCTGTCGTGGGCATCTGCCGTATCCCGTATTTTGTCAATAGCTTCCACTGCTGTATTTACTGCTGTGTCAAAACCTATGGTAAAATCTGTACCTGCAATGTCTTTATCAATTGTTCCCGGAAGCCCGATACAGGGTATATCAAATTCGTTGCTAAATATTTGCGCTCCGCGAAAACTTCCATCTCCACCGATTACAACTAAGCCATCAATTCCCCTGTTTTTTAAATTTTGGTAAGCTTTTTTTCTGCCTTCAGGATTCAAGAATTCCTTACTTCGGGCAGTTTTTAAAATAGTGCCACCACGTTGAATAATGTTTGCAACACTCCGGCTTTCCATTCTAATAATATCATCATCAAGCATTCCGCTGTAACCCCGCATTACACCATATACTTCAAGCCCATGATAAATGCCTGTTCTGACTACGGCCCGTATTGCAGCGTTCATTCCCGGACTATCTCCACCCGAAGTTAGTACACCAATTCTTGAAACTTTTGACACCATATAAGCTGTAAGTTCATTAATTATGAGAACAAATATTCAAAATACATTGTGTAATTTATACACATCACAAATGTAGGGATTTGAATTTAAAAAGAAATGATTTAACTAATTCGTATGTATGATGAACTGGTATAGTCATTATTTAAAAATGATTGAAAATCTAATTACTTTACTTTTCAAATTTTTTAATTCAATTGAAATTAAACTCTTCATTCTAATTACCTTCTAAATCGTAACTTTTCATTCAAAAGATAAACTTTATGAGGTCTCCCATTTTACTGTTTTGTTGCATTTTAATATTTATAACCGGCAAATCACAAACGCCCACCTGGAGCAAACAAATATCATGTATTGTATATTCTCATTGTACCAGTTGTCATAATCCAAATGGTCTTGCCCCATTTTCATTACAAACTTATACTCAGGCCTTTAGTAACAGATATGGGATATTAAATGCTGTTTCATCAAATAAAATGCCTCCTTATTTGCCAGATGTTAATTATTCGCATTTGGCAAATGCGAAGGTATTGTCCGATGCTGAAAAAAATCTTATCAGCGATTGGGTAAATGGTGGTGCCCCGGCGGGTGATACTTCAACAGTTCTTCCTCCCCCTGTTTACAACCAAACACAAGTAATTACTTCACCTGACCTTACTGCCCGAATCCCAGATTTTACTATCCCAAATATAGGAGCCGATTTGTATCAGGCATTTGTTATTACCAACCCTACCCCTATAGCCAAATACATAACACAAGTTGAAGTATTGCCGGGAAATAGGAATATAGTTCACCACGTTTTGGTTTATCAGGATACATCTTATAAACCTGTTGCCAATGATAGCGCTGCTTCTGGTCCGGGATATATTTCATTTGGTGGTATTGGCAGCCCAACAGCAAAACTGGTTGCTACATGGGTACCCGGTTCAAATGTTTATACATTGCCACCAGGAATGGGTATTAAATTAAATGCAGGAGCAAGATTGGTTGTACAGATTCATTATCCAAACGGTGCCGCAGGGCAAATGGATTCTACAAGAATAAATCTTAAGTTTTCTTCAACGACATTGAGGGATGTGACAATAGCGCCGGTCCTTAATACAAATAATATGACCAATGGCCCGCTGTTTATTGCGGCTGATTCTGTTCGTACATTTTACTCCCGATACGTAGTACCGGCAAATGTCACTATCATTTCAGTAGGCCCTCATGCACATCTTATTTGTAAGAAGTTTGAGGTTTATGCAAAACCTTTGATTGGAGATACAATAAAACTCATTAAAATAGATGATTGGGATTTCCATTGGCAAGGGTCTCATAATTTTCAAAAACCAATAAAAATACCTGCCGGAACAGTTTTGCATGGAATGGCGTATTATGATAATACAATAAACAATCCTGACAATCCAAACAGTCCGCCACAAAATGTAAGTCAGGGAGAAGCAACAACTGATGAAATGATGTTGATCTATTTTGCTTATCTGCCCTATCAGGCCGGTGATGAAAATATTATAATTGATACATCCTCACACACATCACATTATCTTAATTGTGAACCTGAACCTATAGGATTTCCCATCTCGTTATTATATTTTAATGCTAAACCTTTAAATAATGTAGCTCAACTAAACTGGGCTACAGCACAGGAAAAAAACAGTAGTCATTTTGATATTGAACGAAGTGTTGATGGTCAGCATTTTAGTAAAATTGACAAGGTATTGGCAGCAAACAATAGCGAAAAAACAAAAGAGTATTCTTATAGAGATTTGTATCCTGATGCAACGGTTGTTTATTATCGGTTAAAGCAGGTTGATTTAGATGGAAGGGTTACATATACACCTGTAAGGAAGGTAAATTTTGCTGCAATAAAAGACTTTACAGTTTTTCCTAACCCTGTTAACAGGGGTGAGAACTTAACTATAAAGGTAGAAAATGTAGCTAATGCAAAACTTGAGTTGGTTAATTCGTTAGGACAGATTATTGTAAGCAGTTTTTCCAATAACAACAGTATTATTAATTTACCAATAAATGCCAAAATTCCGGCCGGGCAGTATGTGTTAAGAGTAATTGGAGGTAATAGTATAACCACCAAAAAAGTATTAATAAAATAGGAAGCTATAATTTCATTTCTCTAATATGATTAGACCATAGTCATTGAGATGATTTGGTTTTGTATTTTTACAAAATGAAGAAGGTATTAATTACCGGCGCAAATGGCTTTTTAGGTCAGCACCTTTCTATTTATTTAAAAGAAAATGGTTTTGAAGTTATTGCTTCAGGCAAAGGCGAAAGCAGATTGTTAGACACTGAAATTAATTATCAACCAGTGGAACTAACTAATAGGCATGAAGTTGACGTTTTATTAAATAAAATACAACCTGATGTAATCATTCATAATGCTGCACTAAGCAAACCTGATGAATGCGAAAACAACCGACAACTTGCTCTTGATGTAAATGTAAACTCCACTAAATATTTATTAGCTGCCCATAAGTGTCATTATATTTACTTATCAACCGATTTTGTTTTTGGTGAAAATGGCCCACATAGTGAGGATGAGAATACAGGGCCTCTAAACTTTTATGGCGAATCAAAATTGCAATCAGAACAATTAGTTTTGAATAGCCCGCATTTGGCTACGATTGTAAGACCCGTTTTCATGTATGGAAAAACATGGAATGGCATGAAACCAACATTTCTGCATTGGGTAAAAAGTAATCTTGAGCAAAAGAAACCAATAAAAGTTGTAAGCGATCAATGGCGGACTCCCACCTATGTAAAGGATGTTTGTAAAGGAATTCAATCAATAATAGAAAGAGAATCAGGAGGTATTTTTCATCTTGCAGGAAAGGAAATTTTATCGCCCTATGATATGGCCATATTTACAGCGAAGATCCTGCAATTAGATAGTACTTTAATAGAAAAAGTTACCGCAGATACATTTCCCGAACCAGTTAAAAGGGCAAAACGTTCAGGTTTAAAAATTGATAAGGCTAAAATTGAACTCGACTATAATCCAATTAGTTTTGAAGAAGGGGTAAGGAAAACATTTGAAATGGAGTAATCAAAAATAAACGTTGTTTCTTTGTTTCCTTTGTCACTTTGTGTGCAACAAAAAAATATCATGAATCTAACGATACCAACCAAACTTGAAAATTATATCAACGGACAACTAGTTGAACCTTTGACAGGAAAATATATTGATTGTATTAATCCTGCTACTGCAGAAATATTTACCCAAATTCCCGATAGCAATGATCAGGATGTAAATGCAGCTGTAGATGCAGCAAAAGATGCGTTCTCGTCATGGTCCTTAACACCTCTTGAAGACCGGTTTAGAATCCTAAATAGAATAGCTGATTTAATTGACGAAAATCTTGATGCACTTGCCTTAGCTGAAACCACAGACAATGGTAAACCACTTTGGTTAAGTACAAGAGTTGACATTCCCCGGGCTTCAGCAAACTTCCGTTTTTTTGCAACTGCCATTATGCACTTTGCAAGTGAAAGTCATGCGATGGAAGATAAGGCAATCAACTATACCTTGCGTAAACCCATTGGTATTGTTGGCTGCATTTCACCATGGAACCTACCGCTTTATTTATTTACATGGAAAATAGCACCTGCATTGGCGGCCGGTAATTGCGTGGTTGCCAAACCAAGCGAGGTAACACCGGTAACAGCATATTTACTGTCAAAAATTTGCATAGCGGCAGGTTTACCACCCGGAGTATTGAATATTATTCATGGTGCCGGACAGGATTGTGGTGAAGCAATTGTGCAGCATAAATCAATTAAAGCTATATCATTTACCGGAAGTACACGTGCCGGCGAACGTATTGCAAGCATTGCCGCACCTAAGTTCAAAAAGCTATCGCTTGAACTCGGCGGTAAAAACCCCAACATCATTTTTGCTGATTGCGACTGGGACAAAATGATGCGGACTACACTTCAATCATCTTTTGCCAATCAGGGGCAGATTTGTTTGTGTGGCTCAAGAATTTTGGTTGAAGAAAGTATTTATGAAAAATTCAAAACTGAATTTATAGATAAAGTAAAAGCGCTTAAAGTTGGTGATCCAATGGATGAGAAATCCAAACAAGGTGCTGTTGTAAGCAAGATGCACTTTGACAAAGTGATAAATTGCATTGATATTGCAAAGCAAGAAGGTGGTACAATCTTGTGCGGGGGAAATGCCGTAAAGGTTGAAGGCCGCTGCGCCAATGGATATTTTATTGAACCAACTGTGATAGAAGGATTAGGAGCAAATTGCAAAACGAATATGGATGAGATTTTTGGTCCTGTTGTCACGCTGCAATCTTTTAAAACCGAGGCTGAAGCATTGAAATTAGCTAATGAATGCGACTACGGCTTAGCGGCAACTATTTGGTCACAGGATATCAGTAAAGCTAACCGGGTAGCTGCAAAAGTAGAAGCAGGAATTATTTGGATAAACTGTTGGTTACTCCGTGACCTGCGAACACCTTTTGGTGGAATGAAAAATAGTGGAGTAGGTAGAGAAGGTGGATGGGAAGCATTGAGATTTTTTACAGAAGCGAAGAATGTTTGTGTAGAATTTTAGAACGCTGATTGTTATGGTGATGAAGATAAACGCAGATAAATCATAACAAATCAAAACCATCATAAATATCTGCGTTCAATATTAGTTATGAGTGAAATAATAAAAACAGATAAGGCTGCCAAACCATTAGGTGCCTATCCACATGCACGAAGGGTTGGTAATTTACTTTTTCTTTCCGGAATTGGAAGCCGAAGTGCTGTTGATAATAAAATTCCGGGATTGGTTTTAAATGAGGACGGAACAATTAAGTCATATGACATAGAAGCCGAAACCAAACAGGTATTTTCAAATGTGAAAGCCGTGTTGGAAGCAAGTGGTAGCAGTTGGGATAAAATAGTAGATGTAACCGTTTTTCTAACAAATATGAAAACGGATTTTCCGGTCTATAACAAAATTTACGGTGAGTATTTCAAAGATGTGGAAGCCTGCCGTACTACTGTTGAAGTAAAAAGTTTACCAACACCAATAGCCATAGAATTAAAAGTAATAGCCACAATAGACTAGACCTTTGTGTTACGCTGTGCCTTCGTTCCTTTGTGCTTGCCCCGTCAACAATGCGGGGGTTAAAAAAAACAATACAATGCAAAACACCCTTCAATACGCTCAACAACAAGATGAACAAGACTCATTACGTTATTACAGAAGCAAATTTTTTATTCCTCAAATCAATGGGAAAGACAGCATATATTTCACCGGTAACTCCCTGGGTTTGCAACCAAAGACAACGAAAGATTACATAACAACCGAACTGGAAGATTGGGCATCTCTTGGCGTAGAAGGACATGTGCATGCAAGAAATCCATGGGTTTCGTACCATGAAATGTTTCCTCCATTACTTACTACAATTGTTGGATGTAAAGAGAGTGAAGTAGTTGCCATGAATCAACTTACGGTCAATCTTCACTTATTGATGGTTTCATTTTATCGGCCAACAAAGCAACGCTACAAAATCATTTGCGAAACAAAGGCTTTCCCTTCAGACCAATATGCGTTTGAATCACAGGTTCAGTTTCATGGATTTAATCCTGATGAAGCAATAATTGAAGTTAGTCCAAGACAAGGTGAACATACGATTCGGCATGAAGATATTATTGAGGCGATTGAATCAAATGCAGATTCGCTTGCACTTGTACTATTTGGTGGAGTGAACTATTATACCGGACAATTGTTCGATATGAAGTCTATTGCAGAAACTGCTCATAAAGCCGGTGCATATGCAGGTTTTGACCTTGCACATGCAGCAGGTAATGCAGAATTGCATTTGCATGATTGGGAAGTGGATTTTGCCTGTTGGTGTTCGTACAAGTATTTAAACAGTGGACCGGGTGGTGTTGCAGGTGTGTACATACATGAAAAGCATACCACCAACCAAGAGATTCCACGTTTTACCGGTTGGTGGGGAACAAATAAGAATAACCGTTTTAAAATGTTACCCGAGTTTGAACCAATACCAACAGCTGAAGCATGGCAGTTAAGTAATGCACCCATCTTTTCAATGGCAGCACATAAAGCAGCCTTGCAAATATTTGCTGATGCAGGATTTGAAAATATTTTAGCAAAAGGAAGAAAGTTGTCCAATTATTTACTTTTTATTTTAGATGAAATTAATGCATCACAAAAGCACAAGGTCATTGAGATTATTACCCCGCGAAATGAAAAGGAAAAAGGCTGTCAGGTAAGTATGCTAATGTTGGAACGTGGTAAAGAAATATTTGACATTCTTTTGCAAAAAGGGGTCATTGCAGATTGGCGAGAACCCAATGTAATAAGAGTTGCCCCTGTACCTTTATATAATACATTTGAAGATGTATGGATGTTTGGGGATATTGTAAAGCATATACTTGATAATTAAAAGGGTTCATTTCTATAAAACTGATGGAAATAAATTAATCGTATGAAGAGAGAAGTTACAATAGTTGGTGCAGGATTAGTTGGATCACTGTTAAGCATATACTTAGCAAAAAGAGGCCATAAGGTTGAAATTTATGAACGCCGCAACGATATGCGTAAAGAGCAAATGAGTGCTGGACGTTCTATTAACCTTGCACTAAGTGACCGAGGTTTACTTGCATTAGAAAAAATAGGATTGGCGGAGGATATACGTAAGATATCCATACCTATGCACGGTCGTTACATTCATAACCTTGATGGAACCCACGCCTATCAGCCTTATGGAAAAGAAGGACAGTACATCAATTCTGTGTCAAGGGCTACGCTAAATATGAAACTTATGGATCTTGCAGAGCAGATAGGCAACAAAATTCACTTTAACGAAAAATGCAGTGCCATTGATTGGAAAAAGAATGAGGTAACTTTTGAAAACACCGTAAACAAAGAATGTACAACAGTAAACTTTCAGTTGTTATTTGGCAGCGATGGTGCATTTTCTGCCGCACGGTTGCAGCACCAATTACAACATGATAAGTTTGACTACAACCAATATTATATAGACTGCGGTTATAAAGAATTAACCATTCCACCCACGGCAGATGGCGATTTTGCCATGGAGGTTAATGCCCTGCACATTTGGCCCAGAAAGGATTACATGCTTATTGCGTTGCCCAACCTTGACAAGACATTTACCTGTACTTTGTTTTTTCCTTTTGAAGGTGAGCAATCATTTTCCAAATTAAATACAAAAGAAAAAGTTGTTGCGTTTTTTGAAAAAACATTCCCCGACATTATAAATTTAGCCCCAAATTATGTAGAGGAATTTTTCAACAATCCAACTTCATCATTGGTTACGGTAAAGTGTTATCCATGGATAAGAGATAACAAGTTTGCATTGATTGGCGATGCTGCACATGCTATAGTCCCTTTCTTTGGACAAGGGATGAATTGCGGGTTTGAGGACTGCCGTGTGCTGGATGAATTGATAGATCAATACGGTGATGATTGGTCTGCAATCCTGCGGCAATACCAAACCATGCGCAAGCCCGATGGTGATGCCATTGCCGATCTTGCGGTTAACAATTTTACAGAAATGCGTGACCGCACTGCCGACCCATCATTCCTTTTACAGAAAAAAATTGAAGCCCGTTTGCACGAAAAGCATCCTGATAAGTGGATACCAGCCTACTCACAAGTCACGTTCAGCCCACACATCCGCTATAGTGAAGCGCTGCGCAGGGGATTGATGCAAGAGGCAATCATGCAGCAGGTTATGAAAACAGATGGAATCAAAGAAAAGTGGGACAGTGAGGAAGTTGAGCAAATGATCTTGGCAAAATTGTAGCGTTTATTTTTCAAACAGAACTATTCATAATAATCCTAAAAATCTGCGTTCTATTATCATGAACCGCCAAAAACTCATTTCACAAATACAACAAAAGCAAAATTATCTCTGTATTGGTTTGGATACGGATATTGATAAAATTCCCAAACATTTGCTTTCCTATGCTGACCCAGTTTTGGAGTTTAATAAAGCCATCATTGATGCAACCAAAGAGCATTGTGTCAGTTATAAAATCAACACAGCATTTTATGAAACTATGGGTGTTAAGGGTTGGCAAACATTCAAAGACACAGTTGACTACATACCATCAACACATTTTACCATTGCAGATGCAAAGCGGGGAGATATTGGGAACACTTCAGCACAATATGCCAAAGCTTTTTTTGAAACTTATGGATTTGATGCTGTAACGGTAGCACCTTACATGGGGCAAGACAGCATAAAGCCATTTATGGATTATAAAGACAAATGGACAATTGTATTAGGGCTTACTTCTAATATAGGCAGCCGGGATTTTGAACAATTAAATGTAAACAGTGAAACTAATGTTCAACATCTTTTATATGAAACTGTCATGCAAAAAGTAGCATCATGGGGCACTACTGAAAATTTAATGTTTGTTGTTGGTGCTACTAAGGCAGAAGAACTTGCAACAATAAGAAAAAATTACCCTGAACATTTTTTTTTGGTTCCTGGAGTGGGCACACAGGGAGGAAGTCTAAGCGATGTAAGTAAAGCTGCACTAACCAAAGATGGTGGTTTATTGGTAAATGTAAGCCGTGCTATTATTTATGCATCCAACGATGAAACTTTTGCTGAACAGGCAAACATAGTAGCGGCTAAGTATGCTGTTGAAATGAAAAGTTTCATTTAGTATTGTATATACTCATAGAGTTGTACAAGATACAATTACTTTGTTCCTTTATACTCTTAGTTCCCGTTGTGTGAAACAATTTTTCGTAACGCAAGTTCCGCCCATCTTTTATGCTCTTTACCCGAGTAGTGTAATTTATCACCTGTAAGTAATGTTTCATCATTTGCAACCTCTCTCGTACCTGGCGTTATGTTTATATAATGCACATGGTTAACTGCCGACAAGCTTTCATTTATATTATTGAATGCATCAATCTCTGCAGCTATTGTAACTCTGTCCCTGCCTTCGGCAAATGGGGTAGCGCCCCAATCAGGTATTGAGAGTACAATTACTTTTTCAGGCTTGTTGCCAGCAAGACTAATGGCTTTGTGCAATAACCACTCAAAGTCGGTTTTGTAATCGTCTGCCGATAAGTTTCTATACTGATTGTTAACCCCAATCAACAACGTGACATAATCATATCTTTCCAACAGAATAGTATGAGCTAGTTGGTCTTTCAACTCAAAAGTTGTCCAACCGGTTTTGGCAATGATTTCTGGTGCAAGAAAATGTAATCCTTCCTTTCTTAATAGTTGTAGCAGTTGATAAGGAAAACTTTCGTGTAGTGGCACACCTTCACCTATTATGTATGAATCACCAAGGCAGAGAATATTATTGTAAGCCATAAGTTGTATTGATTGTGTAATCTTTATTTACAGATTAGTTAAGAAAGCGTAGTTTAACATGCCCCCTATTAGCTCAAGCTTTTTATTTAAACAAACAATTCTTCCCGGTCATCCACGGATGTATTTCATATGACAGTCTCCCTGCAATTACGGCCGGGTCTTGTTGCACTAAGGCTTCGGCTTCTTCTTTATTGTCGCATTTAAGAATGAAAATGCCACGCCAATTGCTATCCTCCAAAAATGGACCTGCAACCAATAGTTTTCCTTCCTTATGCATTTTACCCATATTTGCCATGTGCCCATCCTGAAGCTTTTGTGCTGTTATACTATCCTGATTTCTAATTGCACCTTTTGTAAGCATCACAAACCATAGATTAATAGGCTCAAATTTTTCTTTTATTATTTGTGCAGAGTCACTTTGAGCTTTTACAAAAACAATAAATAAAAGGCAAACCAACAGTAGTGTAATTTTTTTCATGATAGTTGTGATTAGATGTTAAATTTAATAAGAAAAATTGGTTTCTATATTTGGCGTTACCCGGTATTTAATCGAAGCATTCTTACCATATCTCCGCCGTTTTTTCCTACTTTCGCCGAACTTTTAGAAGTAGATTTTGTTTGCTAAACAAAGATTTACTGTACAAGTGAGCCCCGCCCCGGCGGGGACGATGCTAAGCAGCATAATCATTGCTGGTCTCATCTATAACAAAAAAAACGATTTAACGATGGCTGTAAGAACAGATGTTTTTCAATCTCCTGACTATTATTTAGTGGACGATTTACTGACCGAAGAACAAAAAATGGTCAGGGATACGGTACGTAATTATGTGAAAAAAGAAATTTCACCAATTATTGAGGGCTATGCGCAAAGAGCAGAGTTTCCGCAACAGATTGTAAAGCAAATGGGCGACATTGGCGTTTTTGGCCCAACAATTCCTGTAAAGTATGGAGGTGGAGGAATGGACTACATTAGTTACGGACTAATGATGCAGGAATTGGAACGTGGCGACAGTGGTGTACGCTCTACTGCATCGGTGCAGGGATCGCTTGTTATGTTCCCGATTTATGCCTACGGCAGCGAAGAACAGCGCATGAAATACCTGCCCAAACTGGCAAATGGTGAATGGCTGGGTTGTTTTGGCCTTACCGAGCCTGATCATGGTAGTAACCCATCTGGTATGCTGACTAATATTAAAGATGCTGGTGACCACGTAATATTAAACGGTGCTAAAATGTGGATTAGCAATGCGCCTTTTGCTCAGGTAGCGGTGGTGTGGGCTAAGAATGAAGCCGGAGAAATACAAGGGTTGATAGTAGAAAGAGGAATGGAAGGTTTTACAACTCCTACAACTCATGATAAATGGAGCCTTCGTGCAAGTGCCACGGGTGAATTGGTTTTTGACAATGTAAAAGTGCCTAAAGAGAATATTTTTCCAACTATTAAAGGACTAAAAGGACCGTTGGGTTGCCTTAGCAAAGCCCGTTACGGTATTGCATGGGGTGCTTTAGGTGCAGCAATGGATTGCTATGATACTGCATTGCGCTACAGCAAGGAAAGAATTCAGTTCGACAGGCCAATTGGGGGATTTCAGTTGCAGCAGAAGAAACTTGCAGAAATGATTACTGAAATTACCAAAGCACAATTGTTGGTCTGGCGTTTAGGTGTTTTGATGAATGAAGGGCGGGCCACACCTGCTCAAATCAGTATGGCTAAACGAAATAGTTGCGAAATAGCTACTAACATAACCCGTGATGCCCGGCAAATGTTAGGAGGGATGGGTATTACAGGAGAATATAGTATTATGCGACATATGATGAACTTGGAGAGTGTAATAACATACGAAGGAACCCATGATGTACATTTACTAATAACAGGTATGGATGTAACTGGTTTGAATGCTTTTAAGTAGAGTAATAATTTTCATATATTTATTTTTGAACAAACAAAGGGGAATCGTGAAGTTTTAAACTTTACAATTCCCCTTTGTTTTTATGCAGTTTTGTCTCCTTTGGCAAGGTGTTTGTTAACGGAATGTGCTCAACCTCTAAACCATTTTGACAAAACCCTAACGATGACTGAAATTCTACCCTTTTCTTCAAATGAAGCAAAAACATCAACCTCTGGAAAAATTAAAAATCTTGCGTGTAAGATCTATTTAGTTGGTATGCCGGGAGCCGGAAAAACCTATTGGAGCCAAATACTAAAGAAAAAATTAAAATTACCCATATATGATTTGGATACAGTAGTTGAAGTAATGGATGATAGAAGTGTTGCTGAAATCTTTGCAGAAGACGGTGAAGATTATTTCAGAAAGGTAGAAACTAAAATGTTGCATCTTTTTTCAGAAAAAAAGCAATTTATACTTGCTACAGGTGGAGGCGCACCTTGCCATGATAATAATATGCAGTGGATGAATAATCATGGAATAACTATATGGATAGATGAACCTGTAGACGTATTGTACAATAGAATAACAACAGCACCCGAATCAAGACCATTATTTATGAAAATGGAAGGTGACAAATTGAAAAATTTCCTTCAGGAAAAATTGCATGAGCGGTTACCCTATTATGAAATGGCAACCTATAAATTAGGTGGTGCTAACATAACAGAAAGTAACTTTGTGGAAATTATAAAACAACATGCATAAGTTATTTTTGCAGTTTGCTGCTGTAGCAGGGGCATTAGCCGTTGGTCTTGGCGCCTTTGGGGCACATGCGCTAAAAAAAATGGTTAGTGATGTAGCGGTTAATATTTTTGAAACGGGGGTCCGATATCAATTTTATCATGTTTTTGCACTTGCACTATCTGCAATCCTATACAAGGAATTTACAAATAAATGGATGATATGGTCAGGCAATATGTTCATTTTGGGTATGTTGCTTTTTAGTGGCTCTTTGTATATGCTTACATATATTAAAGCAACAGTAAAACCGGGTATGGATTGGATTGGAATTATTACCCCCTTTGGTGGCCTTGCATTTATAGCAGGTTGGGTTTGTATGTTGGTTTCCATTTACAAATCTGCCTGATTGTTTTTATAGGGATATGTTTGGATTAGATGATTTTTTTCTTACTCATCCATTTTATTTGCTGGATTATAAAGATGCATGCAGCAAATGAGACATATCATTACTCATTTACTTCTACATGAAGTATTTTTCACTTACAATCATTGCCCTTGTCTTATTAGTTTGTGCATGCGCTGCCCAATCGTATATTGAACCAATAATTGGTAGCCGCTTTGCCCTGAATAACAAAGCTTATAAATTTTTGCAGGTCAATATTGGGGCACAGTATAGTTTCAGAAAAAGCAAAAATTATGATATCCTGCTTCAAGGCCTGATTAGCTGGCCAATTGCCAAAAGCAGCACAGTAAAGGCTTATACCTCAAATCCCTCACTACCTGTAGATGCATCGGTAGAAAAGACTACCAAGCCATACACATTTTCATTTGCATTGGGTCATAGGGTTACACTGTTTGGTGGTGAGCAAAATAATTACTTAGCATTACTAATTTACACCGGAGTGGTTTATGAACAGATGCTTGTGAGTTATGCTTATGATAAGCAGAATTATATCATACTCAATCCCGATAAAACCCAAAATAGAGCAAACATTTTTGCAAGTGGCGGATTTGAGTATCTGCATAAGCTTCCAAAGGGTAGACTTTTTGCCCAGTTAGTAATTGCCTCACCACCATTTGGTGGATCTATTAAGTATCCCTCAACCTTTGGATTTATTACTGCATTGTCAGTCAATGTGGGATATGCAATTCCATTGACAAAAATCAAAACAACTCAAAATAATTAATTATGAAATTCATTGTGGGGTTTACTTGTATAATATTTACGTTTCTATTAATTGCCTGCAGTAAAAATCAAACTAATTTTTATCAGGATGCAGAAGACCCGGGGTTGGCCATATTTTCTAATACACAAAACAACATAATGACCTGCTACGCAAATGGAAAGGCATGGCGGACTGGCAACAGAATAGCCTATTCGGGATTTGGTGGCGGAACTAATTATGAGATTTACATTTATAAAAACACCACAACAAGTTTTTACGATACTGTACAAATCTCATGGGACGGAAATTTTGAAAATAATTCAAACAGGGATTCCAGAATTTCGCTGACAATACCATTTTCAAAGAATTTTCTACAAAGTTTTAATGCACTGGAAGGTAAGAGAATGGCATTTGATACTACCCAAGGTTTTTATACTGCATCAATAGGAGTTTTTAACGAACAAAGCAATAAAGGGTGGGGAAGTATTAATTTTCTTAATGCTCATATAGATTCTATTAGGCCAAAAGACTTTAGGGGTAAAATATCAGGTTTATTTGAAGCACACTTTGCTACAGGTGAAATAAGCCGTGGTCGTTTCGATCATTCATTAAATGAGGGTAATTTGTTGATCTATTAATCTTGAGTATTGTTTCTTAAGTACTGTTTAAAGGGATTCGATTTTTACGAGAAATATTTTCAAATTATTTTTTTTATTGCTATTATTTTAATATTATTGTTTAGTTTTTGTTTATCCCCCACGAACTTTTTAGAGGAATTGTTAAACTTAAAAATTAATCATAATTATGAAAGTGATTGGTGTGTGCATTTTAATAGGATTGTGTTCGGTTTCATTTGCTCAAAAAAAGGAACCTAAGTTCGGAGACATAAAACCTGAAGATTTTAAGTCAACAGTTTACTCTATTGACAGCAGCGCAAATGCTGTAGTGTTGTTTGATATAGGCTCTTCTTATTACGAAAGTATTCAGGGTGGTTTGTCGGTAATTTTTAAAAGGCATAAGAGAATACGCATTCTTAATAAGAATGCCTTTGATATGGCAACAATTGGCATTACTTTGTATTCAGGCCGAAGTACTGAAGAACGTATAGAAGACTTGCACGCTGCCACTTACAATTTAGAAGGAGGGCAGGTAAAAACCTATAAGTTAGATAAAGCCTCAATTTTTAAAGATCAGGTCAACAAATATTTTATTGTCAAAAAGTTTACACTACCGAATCTCAAAGAAGGATCCATAATTGAATTTGATTATTCCCTTAATTCACCTTTTCCCAACTTCATTCATCCATGGAGTTTTCAGGGTAGTGCACCGGTGTTGCGTAGTGAGTATGAGGTAACTATTCCAAATATTCTCGATTTTATTTTTAATAAGATAGGCGACCTCCCTTTAGATATTAATGATGTAACAAACGGTAATCAAACATTTTATAATAAAGGGTCAACATTTCCTACTTCTACCGTCATTCACAAATTTGGAATGAAGAATGTTCCTGCAATAAAAAAAGAGAAATTTACCACTACACTTGAAAACCATATTTCAAGAATAAATTTTCAGCTATCAAAAATTGATTTTCCCGGTGTTCCTTCGCAGGATGTAATGCGAAATTGGTATGCCGTCTCAAAAGATTTGTTGAAAGATGATGACTTTGGTGCAGACATTTCGCGACACAATGGTTGGTTGCAGGATGAAATGAAAATAGTAACAGGCACCGAATCCTCACCCCTTGATAAGGCAAAGAAAATATTTGCTTACATAAGAGATAATATGACGTGTACCAACCATTCTTCTATCTATCTGTCTAACCCTATAAAAAAAGTATTTCAAAACAAAAATGGAAATGTAGCAGACATAAATCTATTACTTACTGCTGCATTAATAAATCAAGGGCTGAAAGCCGAACCGGTATTATTAAGTACACGTGACAACGGAAAGGCAAACGATATATATCCTGTTATGTCTTTACTCAATTATGTTATTTGTTGCTTAAAAATTAATGATAAAGAATATTACCTTGATGCCTCACATAATAAACTTGGATTCGGAAAACTTGATGAAGAGTGTTATAACGGTTCTGCACGTTTAATCAATCAGGATTTGCCACGGTTGATAGATTTGAGTGCAGACTCTGTTATGGAGTATAAAGTAACAAATGTATTTTTTATCAATGATGCCAAAGAAGGTTTTTCTGGTACTGTTACAACTAAATTGGGCGATTTTGAATCGAATCACTTAAGAGAAAAACTTGCAAAAGAATCAAAGGCTGATTATATAAAAGAATTGAAAAAAGATTATGTAGGAGAAATTAAAATGAGCGACCTGGAAATTGATTCTTTAAAAAGTTTTGAAGATCCTGTAACCTTAAAGTATAATCTTACCATGGATACTAAAGATGATATGCTGTATGTAGACCCAATATTTGCAGAGGCTTATAAAGAAAATCCATTTAAATCTGCAGAAAGAAATTATCCTGTAGAAATGCCTTCTGCCATGAATGAAGTTTACATTTTACGTATGGAAATTCCCGACGGTTATAAGGTTGAAGAAATGCCTAAATCTGCCCGTGTTAATCTGAATGAAAGGGAGGGTTCATTTGAATACATGATTTCAAAGAGTGATAATATTATTCAGTTGCGGTCTACCGTAAAGCTTAAAAAAGCAAATTTTCTTACAGAGGATTATCAGACATTAAGAGATTTTTTTGCCTACATAGTAAAAAAGCATAGTGAACAGATTGTTTTCAAAAATGTAAAATAATATTATGAAAATGAAATCCATTTTATCCATACTGTTTTTGGGATTTGTAAGTCATGCCTTTGCCGGTGGCAATGATAATAATTATGATGTCAGCCTTATTAATGCAGCATTGCTTAAAGATGCCAATGCAGTAAAGCGTTATGAACTTATCAGGTTTGAAATAAAAGATCCGGGTAGTGCAGTTTATTATTACAAAAGGGCTGTAACTATTTTAAATGAGAAGGGTGACAGATATGGTGTATGGAGCGAAGCCTACGATAAAATAAACAATATAAGATCTGTAGATGCTATATTATATGATGCAAATGGTAAAAAAGTTAAGTCATTAAAAAATGCTGACATTGCAGATGTTAGCGGTACTAGCGAAGGTTCACTGGCAGATGACGTTCGTTATAAATTTCATAGCTTTCATTACAAAGTATATCCTTATACCGTTGAGTATGAAGTTGAATTTAAATTTCACTCCCTCATGTTTATGCCCGGGTGGATGCCGGTTGAGGATAATAACTTTGCAGTGGAAAAAAGTATTATGGAGGTAATAGCTCCTAAAGATTATACTTTTCGTTATAAGGCATTTCAATACGATAAGCAACCTGTTATTACTGAAGGCAAAGAAAAAACCTACCATTGGGAAGTAAATAACATTGCTGGTATGCCCGATGAATATGCAAGCCCGGAGTGGCAAAGAATAACACCTACCCTTGTTTTAGGTGCTACCAACTTTGAAATTGATAAGTACAAAGGGGATATGAGCAATTGGAATGATTTTGGTAAATTTATATATAGCCTTAAAGAAAGCCGTGACCTGTTGCCCGACGAAATAAAAAAGGAAATACATGAATTAACTGATGGGGAAACGGATGTTAAAAAGAAAATTGAAATACTATATAAATACCTTCAGCAAAACACCCGGTATATAAGTATCCAACTTGGTATTGGAGGGTGGCAACCTTTTGATGCATCTTATGTAAGTGCCAAAAAATATGGGGATTGTAAAGCCCTCACCAATTTTATGTATTCGTTACTAAAGGAGGCCGGCATTAAATCTGTTTACACTTTAATTAAGGCAGGTAGAAATAAGAAATTAATCGTTCAGGATTTTGCATCACAACAATTCAATCATGTTATTTTATCTGTGCCATTGGCTAAAGATACCGTTTGGTTAGAGTGTACAAGCAACTCATTGCCAGCAGGCTATCTTAGTAATTTTACTGCAGACCGGTATGCATTGATGGTTACCGAAGATGGTGGCAAGTTGGTTCGCTCCCCTAATTATAAAATGAAAGATAACGTACAAAGCCGCCACATAAAAGCTACACTTGATGAAACGGGAAAGCTAATGGCTGACGTAGCGACTGATTACAAAGCCCTTCAGCAGGATGAATTATTTAGTTATATAAATGCACATACAAAAAAGGAGCAGTTGGATCATCTTAAAGAAGACATAGACCTTCCTAATTACGATATTACTTCGTTCGATTACAAATCAACTCCATCCCGGTTGCCGGTATTGTCAGAAACCCTTAAAATGGTGGCGGAGAACTATGCACAGGTAAGTGGTAAGCGTATATTTATTTTGCCAAACATTCTTAACAAAACCAGTTTGCAACTAAAGGATGAAGAACGGCAATATGATATAGACCTTCCCTATGAATTTAGCGATATTGATTCTGTAGAAATTGCCCTCCCCAACGGTTATGTAACAGAGTCGTTGCCGCAGCCGGCAACTATCAATTCTAAATTTGGTGCTTATAAAATTGATTATAAAGTAGTAGGCAATAAAGTGACTATGGTAAGGTCTTTTGATAAAAAATCAGGCAAATTTCCTAAGGCTGATTATAAAGAATTGGTGAAGTTTTACAGCGACATGTACAAGGCTGACAGGGCTAAAGTTGTATTGGTGAAGAAGGAGGGGTAAGGTTTTTTGAAAATGCAATCAGTTTTTATTAGGTATAAATTTTAATTACAGTTTTGGTCAATCAATGTATAATATCAAAAGCATAAAGAATAGTAAACCCATTCTTTGTAAATTTGTTCATTAACTATTTAATTATGACCACAGCAGCAATCCGCGAACAGCTACATCATTTTCTTGAAATAGCTGATGACAAAAAGCTGAAAGCAATGTTTATAATGCTTGAAGATTCACTAAAAGATATTAAGACCGCATATACTGATGAATACAAAGCGGAATTAGATAAACGTGTTGAATATTATTTGAAAGGTGGTAAAATGGTTACACCTGCAGAAATGAAAAGCAGACTTTCTTCCCATAGGGCAAAAAGAAGTTAAAGATGGGTTATAAGTATCTTTTTGAACCCCGGGCAGCGGAAGAGTATGAAAACGCATTTTTGTGGTATGAAGAACGAAGTGAAATAGCTGCTGATAATGTAACTATTCACTCCCCAAAATTCAATTTTTCGGGTATTTTTTATAAAACCTGGAAGTTGTGCACATTTTTTTGATGGCTTTTGTAAGATCTGATTTTTATGCACTTTTTTGCTTCGTATTTCTTAGTTTTTGGGGAT
>JANMMU010000057.1:0-33569 GCA_031373555.1 Segetibacter sp.
TCCCTTCCGCTTCTTCGGATTTGAATTGGAACCTGTGCCTCAAAACTTACGTCAAAAGAGACCTTTGATTTTGGTAATATGGGTTTACTTAAAACCACTTCTAAAATAGTTTCATGCTCCTTTAGTTGTTGCGCAATGCCGTTGAATTTTACATGTAGTATTTTCTGGTAGCCAATTTCATTGGGTTTCAGGTTAGCAATTCTATCTCTAACCCTTGGATCCCAATCTCTAACATCTGTTCCGTCTTTCTTTTTACGGAGTACGGTATTGCCTAGTTCTCTGCTTCTTACATCCATACTGCTGTTTGGTTGAAATGCATTCCAATAGGTATGAAAAAACACCCGTGTAAGTGTATCGGGTGAATTGTTGTAATAGTCAATCTTTTCTGTACCGGTCAATTGATTTGCCGCAACATTCATCTTTACATTTATCTGATAACTGATGCGTTGTTGCCACCTGTCAGTTTGTGCATTTAATTTTATTGTGCAAATAATTATTAATAAAAAGCAAAGGCATTTATTCATAAATTTCAACATTATTTTTATTAGAAATTTGAAATTAAAAAGGAAATTATCTTAAAAGTTTATTACTAGTGCTAATCAAAGTCTGACTCTTCATTGCGAACCTTGCGTAGCTTGGTGAAGCAATCCGCAGTTTAATTTCCGGGATTTTAATTATTTGTGTGAGCAGATTGCTTCGCTTTGCTCGCAATGACGGCCTTTTGGTTCATAATTTTACAATTTACTATTTTAAAATGATCTATTTCCAACCCATTATTTGCATTAGTTTGTTTCCATAACCTGTTACAAAAAATTCTTTTCGCTCACTAGTGCTCCTTCTGTTGAAAAAACAAGGCCGGTTTTATTTACTGCTCCTTTCATTACTGTTATTCTGTATTGAATCGGTTTGTTTTTTTCTTCAGTTTTTGATACATCTTTCACAGGAATGTTGGCATACTTTGTTTTCTTAAAACCTTCCTTCACTACATCAGGTAGTAGATCGTAGGTGATTTTAGTTTCTGTTCTAAACCAATTTCCCTTACTTGAAAAGGTTGCCTTCATTTCTGCTGTTTCTACTTTAAAGCTAGCTCTGCATGATGTAAACATATCACTCCATACTACAGCCGATGCATTTGGAAACCTGGCATTAAATGAGTCTAATACAACTGTAGAGATTGATTTATTTTGTGCATTTGAGTAATGGAATAAAAATAAAGCCAATAGTAACATGGAGCATATTTTATTCATAAAACAACTTTCTTTTTTTTGAAAATGGGTTATCAATAGTAGGAAATGCAAAATTTATTTTTGCTTTCCTTCTACAACTATTACAATTTCGCCTTTCACAGTTTTTGCTTTGAAGTGTTCGCAAACATCATGCAAATTTCCACGTTTATTTTCTTCAAACATTTTTGTTAACTCCCTGCTAACACTGCATTGACGATCATTTCCAAAATAAACTGCAAATTCTTCCAATGTTTTAACAAGTCGCATGGGGCTTTCATAAAAAACCATGGTCCGATCTTCTTCGGCTAATTTTTTCATCAGGGTTTGCCTTCTTTTTTTGAGCGGTAAAAATCCTTCAAAAGTAAATCGGGTAATCGGTAGGCCACTATTCACTAGTGCCGGCACAAAGGCTGTAGCCCCCGGCAATGTTTCTACTCTAATATTGTGTTTTGCACATTCTCTCACCAATAAATATGCAGGGTCAGAAATGCCCGGCGTACCCGCATCGGTAATTAATGCAAAAGATTTGCCCCCCAATAACTGGTCTGCAATATGTTGTACTATTTTATGTTCGTTGTGTTGGTGATAAGGTGAAATGGGTTTGCTGATATTATAATGCTGCAACAATTTTCCTGAAGTCCGGGTATCCTCTGCTAGAATTACATCTACACTTTGTAGTACTTCTAATGAGCGAAGCGTTATGTCTTTTAAATTGCCGAGAGGTGTGGGTACAATGTAGAGCATCTAATTTGAAAATTTGCAAATGACCCGGTGGAATGAGTCATAGAGTCAATGGTCATTTAGTCATTAATCAATTATTGTTGAATGGCTCATTTACTTATCGGGTAAAGACAATTAATTGATAAATTCAATTTCATAAAACTCCATAACAGGATTTGCCAATAATTTTTTACTGGCTTCTTCTGCTACTTGTTTAGCTGCGGCCTCGCTATCAGCTTCTATATCAAGGGTAACGTGTTTACCAATTCTAACATCATTAATATTGTTTAGGCCAAGGTTTAATAATCCACCTAAGACTGCTTTTCCCTGTGGGTCTAACAAATCTTTTAGCGGCATAACTTTTATCTGAACATGGTAAGTCATTTCTAAAAAATTATTTTTTATTGATTAAGATTGATTTTGTTAGAAGTTTATTGGTTAAATTAAGTTACATATTTCTTACTGTGCATTATCTTTATTTTGACCGGTCACATATTTTTTCATAGACAGAGAGAGTAAAACATAAAGCACAAAAACAACGGGTACTGCAAGCCATTTTATTATTAATCCAAGTACAATTGCAAGTATTAATAAAATGATTTTTGGTAAATCATTTTTTAAGTTAAACCCTTTAAATTTTAAAGCTAGCATAGGGAGCCTTGAAACCATAAGTACACTTAAAATTGCAACCAACAAATACCAAAACCATTGATTCAACAAAATATGAATTACCGTATCATTTTGAGTGTACCAATAGATAAGTGGAAACGATGCAACCAATAAACCAACGGCAGGAATTGGAACACCTTTAAAATAAGTCGTCTGATTTTTATCAAGATTGAAACGGGCTAATCTGTAAGCACCTGCACAAGGCAATGCAAAAGCAGGTAGTAGCCACAATGCAGATACATCCATTCCCCCTTCCTGTTGGGCAAAAGAAAGCCTTAGAAACTGATATATTATCATAGCAGGAGCAACTCCAAAACTAACAACATCAGCAAGGCTGTCTAATTGTTTACCCATTTCAGAAGCATAATTTAATAGCCTTGCTACAAGACCGTCTAAGAAGTCTATAATTGCTGCAATGCCTATGAATGCTGATGCCCAGTAAATTTTTTCCGGTAGCATTAACATGGTTTCTCCATCGTCATTTACGGTTGCTACCATGACATTTTGCATAATGAGAATAATAGCAATGCAGCCAAAGAATAAGTTTAGAAGCGTAAAAATATTGGGTATTTGTTTCATTTATTTGCGCTACTTTTTCATAAGATTTTCAATCTCTTCTACTGTTATAGGAATATTCTTCATCAAATCAATATTGCCCGTTTCTGTAATCCACAAATTATTTTCTATCCTTATGCCCGTCTGTTCTTCCTCTATATAAATGCCGGGTTCTACAGTAAATACCATCCCCGCCTGAATAGGTTCAGTTCTTGTGCCCAAATCATGTACGTCTACTCCAAGATGGTGCGATATGCCGTGGTACAAATATTTTCGGTAAGCTCTATTGTCTTTGTCTTCATTTTTTACATCTGCTTCGGTTATCAATCCAATTTTGATGAATTGCAATGTAGCTTCATCTCCAACTTTATCGGTATAGTCAACAATAGAAATGCCTGGCTTCAACAATCCTTTTGCATAATTGTGCAGGTGTAAACAGGCATTGTAAACTTCTTTTTGACGAGCAGTAAATTTGCCATTAACAGGTATGGTACGGGTGAGGTCTGCGCAATATCCACCATAGTTTGCACCAAAATCCATGAGCAACAATTCGCCGTCTTTGCACTCCTGATTATTGCTGACATAGTGCAATGTTCTTGCCCTGTCGCCACTGGCAATTATGCTTCCATAAGCTTCTCCTTTGCTACGGTTACGTAGAAATTCGTGAATAATTTCTGCATGTACTTCATGTTCCCATACACCGGGTTGTACGAACTGAAGAACTCTTCTGAATGTTTTTTCTGTTATGTCAATTGCTTGTTGTAATACTTCTACTTCTTCTGCCGATTTTACACCACGAAACTTTTTCATAATTCTGGCAGATCGCTCATATTTATGAAGCGGATACAGGCTCATAAACATTTTTGCGTAGCGATAGTCTCTTGTCTCCAACAGAACTCCTTTTCTATCGTTTTCATTGGTATTAAGATAGACCGTTTCTGCAAGGTGGACCCACGGCTGCAATTGCGCATCTAGCGTATCTAACCATATTACTTTATTAATGCCCGAAATATCAGTTGCTTCATTTGCCCTTAATCGTCTGCCATCCCACTTTTCTTTGGTTTCATTGGGTCTTACCAATATCAATACTTCACGAAAGTTTTTATCAATATTGTCAGGAAATAAAACAAGCATAGTATCTTCCTGTTCTATGCCGGTAAGCCAATAGAGGTCACTGTTTTGTACAAACGGGTAAATGGCATCGCCATTAGAAGGAACCTCGTCGTTGCTATTGAAAATAGCTATGCTGCCGGGTTTCATTTCTTTAACGAAGCGCTCCCTGTTTTTAATAAAAATCTGTGGGTTCAGTGGCAAATTCTTCATTGTTCGGTTTTGTGAATGAATGAGAATGTGCAAGATAAGGAAAGTAGAAAGATGTTAAGGGTGTGGGATAACAGAATATATTATCCTACACGAACAGACTCATTTACCCAATATCAGAGTTCAAAATGAATAGAACAAATAAACAGGCGCTATTATTCAATCACCTCTATAGATTTTTTGTATTTGCTTTTGTCAAATACAAATTTGCTGTCAGCAATAGGGGCGTTTGTATTGATGTTGCTAAGGTTAAAAAGGATAGTATTGTTGCTCTTGTCCAACACTTTGGCCTTTGTAATCATCATTTTAGATTTGTCAATGAATACGTTAACCTGCTTGAAATTTTTGCGTTTATCATTTGGCATCATTTCAATTTCATTATACTGGCCTACAGAGGAAACAAGTTTGTAGGTAAAATCTTTATCGTAAAAATTGGTAAGCAATTTTTGCGGTGTTAACGTTTGAGCATCAGCATCTACAGTAGTTACTGTTACTTCATCATTACCATTATAATTCCATGTTTTAGCTCCGTCACTAAATATTTCAGTTGTTGACTGTTTTATATAATATTTATTTCCTTTTATGAAAATTTTCCCTTTTACATTGTTATTTACCTTCCCCGTTCTTGCCTTAGAAACCAAAGCAAAATCCGCAGAAATGCCTTTGAATGTTTTTAATTTGCTGCTTACTGCATCCAAAACTTTTTTTGCGTTAGGATCATTTTGTGCAAATGCCTTGTTTTTAATAAATGCCAAAACTATCAATAGATAAAATATTCTTTTCATAATGTGTTTTTCAGTCTGCAAAATTATGAGTTTAAGACTTAGGTAGTGAAACAATGTTTAAAGTGTGGTTGTTAAAAATGTGTTCACACATTAATTTTAATTCTGTTGCTGAATAATTTTTTTTTAGAGTTTACCATTTTTAATTTCATCTACCACCGAAGGGTCAAGTAAAGTGCTTGTATCACCAATATTTGACATTTCGCCTTCCGCAATTTTTCTTAAAATACGGCGCATAATTTTTCCGCTTCGTGTTTTAGGAAGACCGCTAACAAATTGAATTTTATCGGGTTTGGCAATTGGGCCAATTATTTTTGAAACTGTAAGGCTGATATCCTGTCTTCTTAAATGCTCATCACCATGGTGGCCGTTGTATATTACAAATGCATAAATTCCTTGGCCTTTTATGTCGTGAGGATAACCAACCACAGCACTTTCCACAACCCCCGAATGCATATTTATTGCATTTTCAACCTCTGCGGTGCCTATACGGTGTCCACTAATATTGAGTACATCATCTACTCTTCCCGTAATCCTGTAATTGCCTTCTGCATCTTTAAGTGCACCATCACCCGTAAAGTATAGTCCTGGATAAGTTGCAAAATAATTGGTTCTGCACCGTTCATGATCGCCCCATGTAGTTCTTAGTATTCCCGGCCAAGGTGCTTTGATGCATAAGTTTCCAGAGGTTATTAAAGCCCCTCCCTCGGAGGGGTATGGGGAGGCTTCTTCACCCTTTTCATCTACTAATAATGGCTGAACACCCGGCATTGGCAGAGTTGCCCAACTGGGTTTTGCCGGAGTAATACCAGCCATGTTTGAAATTAATGTTCCTCCCGTTTCTGTCTGCCACCATGTATCAACAATAGGGCAATTCTTTTTCCCAATATTTTCATCGTACCAATGCCATGCTTCTTCGTTAATAGGTTCGCCAACAGTACCTAATACTGTTAATGAAGAGAGGTCTTTACCTTTAATTGGGTCTGTACCATAACTCATTAAACTACGAATGGCAGTTGGGGCGGTGTAAATACAATTAACCTTGTGTTTTTCTACAATATCCCAAAACCGTCCTGCATCGGGCCAGGTTGGTATGCCTTCAAACATTAGCGAAGTGGCACCTGCACTTAATGGGCCATATACGATATAACTATGACCGGTTATCCAACCTATGTCTGCTGTGCAAAAATGTATATTTCCGGGTTTGTATTGAAAGGCATTTATAAATGTGTAGTTGGTCCAAATCATATAACCTGCAACAGTATGCACCACACCTTTGGGTTTTCCGGTGCTTCCACTTGTATATAGTATAAACAGTGGATCTTCTGCATCCATTTCTTCAGCAGGAAATGATACCACACCATTTTTCTCCACTTGTGTTTCTGCATAATCCATTTCATCTTCCCACCATACATCTCTGCCTTTTATCATAGAAACAGGTGTTCTTGTACGGGTATAAACAATGACCTTTTTTACAGATTTGTTTCCAATAAGCGCATCGTCAATTACAGATTTTAATGGAATGTCTTTGCCACCACGATAAGCCCCGTCGCAGGTTATGATAAATTCTGCATTGGCATCGTAAAGACGGTCTGCAATGCTTTGTGCACTAAAGCCTCCAAAAATTACACTATGAATAGCACCTATTCTTGCACATCCTAAAACTGCGTAAGCCAATTCGGGTACCATGCCCATATATATACATACACGATCGCCCTTTTTTACTCCGTTGTTTACCAGCATTTGAGCTACCTGGCAAACCCGTTTGTGCAGGCGGGCATAAGTAACTATTCTTACCCTTTCTTCAGGGTTATTAGGCTCCCAGATTATTGCAGGCTTGTCGCCCATTGTTGCCAAATGACGGTCTATACAATTTTCCGTTATGTTGAGTTTTCCACCGGCAAACCATTCAACTTTGGGTTCAGTAAAATTCCAGTTTAAGACTTTGTCCCATTTTTTTTTCCATAAAAAATGTTCAGCAATATCACCCCAAAAAGCATCAGGGTTTTCTATACTTTTTTTATAATCCTCATGGTATTGTTCTAATGATGTAATCTGGTATGGGTATGACATGGTAAGCGCATTTGATTTCTAAAAGTAATAACAATACATCAGTAACAAAATCTTTTCTAAGGTATAAGTTTGAAATTTCATTATTTTCAACTTATAATGACTTTTATGGGTTACGGTAGAACTGATGATTTCAGGCATTTTTTTATTTCAGTCAATTTTTGAATTTTAAAATGGAGCAAACCAATAATCCTAAAAAAGGAATGGCATTTATTATAGGTGCCTCTTCTGTAGGAACGCTTATAGAGTGGTACGACTTTTACATTTTCGGTATGTTAGCCACTATAATCTCCAAACAGTTTTTTCCCGAAGACTCGGGTACTTCTGCGTTGTTAAGCACACTTGCTATTTTTGCTGCAGGATTTATTGTTAGACCTTTCGGTGCACTGGTTTTTGGTCGTTTAGGCGATCTTATCGGTCGCAAATACACCTTTTTACTCACCTTGATTTTAATGGGGGGCTCAACCTTCGCAATTGGGTTAGTGCCGGGGTTTAAAAGTATAGGATGGGCAGCCCCACTTATAGTTTTGGCCTTACGCCTTGTGCAGGGGCTTGCCTTAGGTGGAGAGTATGGCGGGGCAGCCACCTATGTAGCAGAACATGCACCACCACACCGGAGGGGTTTTTGGACCAGTTGGATACAAACCACAGCAACACTTGGTTTATTCCTTGCATTGGGGGTAATCATTCTAATACGGGATACACAAGGGGTAGAAAAGTTTTCGGATGAATGGGGAGGGTGGCGTTATCCTTTCTGGATATCATTATTACTGGTAATAGTCTCGATACTCATCAGATTAAAGATGAGTGAATCGCCCATGTTTGCCAAAGTAAAAGCGGAAGGCAAAACTGCTGTTAATCCCCTGAAAGAAAGTTTTGGTCACCGGGCTAATTTTAAAATGGTATTGCTTGCATTGTTTGGTGGAGTTATGGGGCAAGGGGTTATATGGTATACCGGCCAGTTTTATGCCCAATCTTTTTTAGAAAATACCGTGAAGTTAGAGTTTATGCAAAACAGGGAAATTTTGCTTTGGAGTATTGCATTAGCTACCCCATTTTTTGTATTGTTTGGTTGGTTGAGTGATAGAATAGGCCGAAAATGGATTATGCTTACAGGTATGTTACTCGGTGTAATATTTTATCGCCCAATATTTAATTCAATGTTGAAAAGTGCAGATGTAAAAGAATGGTCAAAAACTAAATACTCTTTTTTAAAGGATGAAATCAAAATAACAATGTATAAAGGTGATTCTGTATTAGAAATCGCATCATCCTATGAAACACATGACAAATCAAGGTTTACGAGGGTATTAATAGATACTTTGAAAAAAGGTAGAACTGAAATCCAAGAGGTTGAACAAATAATCGTAGCCACTAAGAAAGCGGTTTACAACAACAAAATTCTTTCTCCGTTTCTCAAATGGAAGTTCATCTTACTGATTTGGGTAATGATCATTTTTGTTACGATGGTGTATGGGCCTATGGCTGCATTTCTGGTAGAATTATTTCCAACTAAGATTCGCTACACTTCTATGTCATTGCCTTATCATATAGGTAATGGTGTTTTTGGTGGATTAGTTCCGTTTTTGGGTACGCTGATTGTAGAGTTTACCAAGACAAAAGATTTAGCTCTTGGCGATCCGTTGGCAGGGCTATGGTATCCTATTGGTATTGCGGCACTTTGTTTTGTAATTGGGGCCATTTATCTGCCAAACAAAATTGATAATAATGTAATGGACTGATGAATAAATAAAACTTGAACAATGAATAATTTAAAGAAATGGTTAGGGGTTGTTTGGATGCTTTTATCCCCGGCAGTTGTAGTGTTTATGATACTTCAGGCTGTTGATAAAATTAACAAAGCAACGGATGCAACAAAGGCAAACGTTACTTTGCAATGGAGTATAATATTAATTATTTTCTTTCCTATCTGTATAGGGTTTTTAATCTTTGGCTATTACGGATTCAAAGGCTATTATGATCAGCTTCCTACTAAATCTTCAGAAATAACGGACTATTGATTATTCCCCTTAACCAACAATATTAATGTCTTACTTAATAAAAATGTTTATGAATAATTAACTGGCAAAAGCCCCTAAAATATCATCCAGTTCCATATCTGTTCTTACCTGTACTTCACGTGCCTTGCTGCCTTGATTAGGCCCAACAATACCTGCTGCTTCCAGTTGATCCATTAACCGACCGGCACGGTTATAACCCAATTTCATTCTTCTTTGTATAAGCGATGTACTTCCTATTTGACTGCTAACAACCAAACGTGCAGCATCTTCAAACAAAGGGTCGCGGTTGCTGCTGTCAAAGTCTTTACCTTCTAATTCTTTCTCATCTACATATTCCGGTAATAAGAAGGCTTGCGGATAACCCCTTTGGTCCCCGATAAACTCATTAATTTTATCTACTTCAGGCGTGTCAACAAAAGCACATTGCAAACGTGTAATTTCACCGTTGAAACTAATCAGCATGTCGCCTTTTCCTATTAATTGCTCTGCACCACCGGCATCTAAAATGGTACGGCTATCTATTTTACTACTCACCTTAAAAGCTATACGTGCAGGGAAGTTTGCTTTTATAGTACCTGTAATAATATTTACCGAAGGTCTTTGTGTAGCAATAATGAGGTGAATGCCAATAGCTCTTGCAAGCTGTGCCAAACGGGCAATAGGCATTTCTACTTCCTTACCTGCAGTCATAATCAAGTCTGCAAATTCATCTACTACAAGTACTATGAAAGGAAGATATTGATGCCCTTTTTCAGGGTTTAATTTCCTTGCTTTAAATTTTTCGTTGTATTCTTTTATGTTGCGGCAACCGGCTTCTTTTAATAAATCATACCGGTTATCCATTTCTATGCACAAAGCATTGAGTGTATGCACAACTTTTTTAGTGTCGGTTATAATGCTATCTTCTTCGCCGGGCAGACGTGCAAGAAAATGTTTCTCAATATTCTTGTAAATGCTCAACTCAACTTTCTTAGGATCTACCAATACAAATTTTAGTTGGGAAGGATGTTTTTTGTACAGCAAAGAAACCAGTATTGCATTCAGCCCCACTGACTTACCCTGACCTGTAGCACCAGCCATTAGAAGGTGTGGCATTGTTGCCAGGTCAACAATAAAGTTTTCGTTATCAATTTTTTTGCCAATTGCTATGGGCAATGAATAAGCACTGTTCTGAAATTTATCTGAAGCAAGTAATGTTTTCATACTTACTACTCGTTTGTTCACATTTGGGACTTCTATACCAATAGTTCCCTTGCCGGGTATAGGTGCAATGATACGGATGCCAAGTGCAGCAAGACTTAGTGCTATATCGTCTTCCAGATTTTTGATACGGCTGATACGTACTCCAGGTGCCGGCACAATTTCGTATAATGTAACTGTTGGCCCAACGGTAGCTGCTATACGCTGTATGAGAATGTCATAATTTTTAAGTGTTGCAATAATCTGATTCTTATTATTTTCAAGCTCAACCGGGTCGTGCACTATCTTTTCGCTACCATGTGTTTCCAATAAGTCAAGCGATGGATATTTGTAATCTCTAAGATCAAGGGTAGGCTCATAGGGTGGAAGTTTTGCAATTCTTTTCATCGCATCCAACTCTTCCAATGCTTCTTCATCTATTGTATCGGGAACTTCCTTTATCTCTAGTTCCATGTCTATATTTACCGGCACATTTTTTTGCAAAACAGGCCCGGGTAGAGGTAGATTTTCTGCCTCTTTTATTTCTTCCTCAACTTCTTTTATTTCAAGTGAAAGAGATTCATCAATGATAGCCGGAGTTTCAATCTTTTCTTCAGCTTTTTCTATAATGGGTTCATTTGCAATTGGCTCATCTTTTTCAATTATGTGCAGATGATGTAGTGGATAGTCATCCATTGCATCTGGTGTATCCTGTGGCATAATAACAAGGATACCATTGCTTTCTTTCTTTAGTTTGTTGTTAGAAACCAAAACATCTTTTTCAACAAATAATTTTGCACCCTCCTCATCAGTATATGCTTCGTTAATCGTTTCTGCAGCAGGTGTAGTTTTAATAGTTTCATGGGTTGCAACTACAGGCATTTCTTCCACAAAAGTGTTTTGTGCTGCTTGTTTTTTTTCGGGCCATGTAAATGTTGGATTGTATTTCCAGATAAAATAACTCACAGCCGTTAAAACCAATAAAGCTCCAGTACCAAATACTCCCAACCATTTTACGAGCCAATCAGTTATTATTTCTCCAAACGCACCACCAAAACTAAATTCACTGTTGCGAAAAATAAACGACAATGCTATACTAAAAACAATCAACCCAATTGTAATAAACTTGAGATTTTTTGTAAGTGAAAAAACTTTTTTTCCAAACAACAAATTGATTCCGGTAACAAAAAGAAAACTGCAAAAAAGAAAAGATGTAATTCCAAAGCCTTTGTAAATAAATGCATGGGCCACATAGGCACCCAACACACCAAGCAGGTTACTTACGTGCATATCGTCTATGCTAAAAATTTTTACCCCAAACTGGTGAACTTTATCCTGATCTTCCTGCCATGTAAAGCAATAAGATGCAAGCGCCATAAATAAAAACAGCGATGCAAGCAGGTTTATTGTTCCTGCAATTTTATAAGTACGTTCGTCCCGAACTATATCTTTCACTGTCACTTCTTCCTGTTTGTCTGGCGACAATTTATCAGGACTTGGTGCAGGGGGTGTTTTCTTTTTTATACTGTTTGCCATAACAATTTTAAGCTAAGCAAATATAACTGTAATAGTTGCCCTTACCTTGTTTCAAACCCTATGAAACCCTTGCAGAAAGGCTATTGTTTATAAATAATTTTGACCCTGGAAATTATTAACACCTTAATAAAAATGAGGAAAGTCAAAAAAATAAAAATGAGTGAGGCTGGTTTTTTGCATTGAAATACGAATTGTAGAATCTTTTTGAATTTCATCTGTAAAAATTTATTTTCCGAAATTGCAACCTATGAACCAATTAAAAGCAGTCATTTTTGACCTTGACGGCACCTTGCTCGATAACAATCAGATTCATCTGGAATCATGGAAAATATACCTTAAAAAAATAGGGCTGAATATTAGTGATGAAGACTATAAAGCCAACATTAGCGGCAGAACCAATCATGATGCTGTTGAGCACATATTTCATAAAAAAATGACCAAAGAAGAAGCTGAAGTTTATTATTTGGAAAAAGAAAAAATTTACCGGGAATTGTATGCTCCAATTATAAAACCTGTAGATGGGCTTATTGATTTTTTGGAGGAATTGCAAAATGCAAATATAATTATGGCTATTGCCACATCAGGCATACAGGTTAATATTGATTTCATGTTTGAACATGTACCAATAAGAAAATATTTCATAAAAATTATTAACAGCACACATATCAAAAATGGAAAACCAGATCCTGAAATATTTGAAACTACTGCTAAAATGATTGAGATTGAACCCAAAAACTGTATTGTTTTTGAGGATTCCACTGCGGGGGTAGATGCTGCAATTGATGCAGAAATGAAAGTTATTGCCTTAACAACTACTCATACTGAAAAAGAATTGCATAGGGCTGATAAGGTTATTGATGATTTTACTAAAGTAAATTTTGAAGAACTCTCTTCGTTGTTTAAAAGCTGAAACAATAAAGTGATTAAAATGTGAGCAATTGGAAGGATTTAGTTCTCATGCAAAAAGTTGAACTTATCCCTAAGCGTAACCCATTCTGTCAATAACCTGTAAGGAAAGTCTGGTTTAGTTATTAATTCATCTATGCGAAGTTCAAACAATTGGGGTATTGTATTAATCTCATTTGATTCCATAAACTTGTGCATGTCTCTGCTGCAAAAAAGGAGTCTTGAATTTTGAGTCATCATAAGTTTTCATTTCTATTACAAACGAAAAAGCAAAGGCCGTTATTATTTTTATAGCTTTTATAGCTTTTTTCGCTTTCATAAGCTTTATAAGAATTTTGATAGTTGTATCTTTTGAATGCTATAGAGGTGAAATAATATTTGATCAATTATTTTCATTTAAATCGTCTAAAACACACAAAAAAACCGTTTCTGATGTTAATCAAAAACGGCTTTTTTTTAAAGTCAATTCTTATTTTACAATTCTATTTGTTTTTCTACCATTAGTTTACGCATATTAAGTAAAGCATACCTCATGCGGCCAAGTGCTGTATTAATACTACAATTAGTCATTTCAGCTATTTCTTTAAAACTCATATCTGCATAGTGGCGGAGTACAATAACTTCTCTTTGTTCTTCAGGGAGCATATCCACAATTTCTCTTATGCCGGTGTGGCTTTGAAATTTTATCAGAATATTTTCAGGTCCTTCTGATGACACATTGATTGTTTCAAAAATGTCATTTCCTTCACTTGTAACAATGGGTGGTGTACGCTTAATTTTTCGGAAGTGATCTACACACAGGTTGTGTGCAATGCGCATAGCCCACTGAATAAATTTTCCTTCTTCACTGTAGCGGTTGGTGCGCAACCTGTCTATAATTTTAATAAAGACTTCCTGGAATAAATCCTCGGCTAAATATTTATCTTTGACAAGAAAATAGATAGAACTGTACAATTTTTCTTTGTGACGGTCAAGTAAAATTTCTAATGCGTTGTTGTTGCCTTCCTGAAAGGACTGAACTAACTGATGGTCTGTTGCCTGCTGTAAAGCTGTTTTCATGGGGGATGTGTTAAAGGTTTTGAATAAAAAAATAGGATAAGATTCTTTTTTACGCCTCTTTCTAAGTAACCATAAAGGGTTTTTTTCCGATTTGTTAATTTTCAGTAGCGTGGAACAAAGAAAGGCATTACTCAAAGTATCAACTGAGTAGAGCGGTTTAAAACATGCCCCAAAAGGACGCAATCTCTGCGATGGACAATTTTCTATAGAAAATGTATGAATTACACATTAAAATAAAAATTGAAAAAAAATTCTTTGTAAAAAAATGGATTGATTTACTTTTTTTTAATAGAGGTTTTACTATTTCGGATTGATAATACTATTTGATTGCTTTCTATTATTTTTGGCTCATTACAAACACTCCATCCATATTAGACAATCCTATAGAGTACCTGAAAGGGGTAGGTCCTCTAAAAGCTGATCTGCTCAAAAAAGAGCTCAATATTTATACTTTCGGCGATTTGCTTGAACATTTTCCATTAAGGCATATTGACAAAACAAAAATTAATACCGTAGCGGAGATTGCAGTTGATGCGGATTATGTACAATTAACAGGGGTTGTAGAGGACCTTCATATTTTGGGAGAAGGCCGTTCAAAACGAATGCTGGCAACGCTTAGGGATAAAACCGGTTCATTGGAATTGTGTTGGTTCCAATCACTTAATTGGGTAGAAAAAAACATTCAATCTGGTAGGCCATATCTGGTTTTTGGAAAAGTTTCTTTCTTTAATGGTAAAGCACAAATCACACATCCCGAAATGGAATTGTGGACCCCAGCTATTTCGGATAATAAAAATGTTCTTGAGCCAGTATATCCAACCACTGAAAAACTAAAAGTAAGGGGACTCAACGGCAAGCAGATAGGCAAACTTGCGGCTACTCTTATGCAAATGATTTCTCCAAAAGAAATTCAGGAAAACCTGCCCCAGTCCGTTATTGAGCACCAAAATATTATTCCACGTTATAGCGCATATTCGTGTATCCATTTACCAAAAACCAAAGAAGAATACGAACAATCATTGTTCAGGCTAAAGTTCGAGGAGTTTTTTATTGCCCAGGTAAGAGTTGGATTGTTAAGGCTTAGCAGGCATAAAACAAGCAGAGGTGTAATCTTTGAGAAAGTAGGCGATTTTTTCAATACTTTTTACAGTAAATATTTACCATTTGAGCTAACCGGTGCCCAAAAAAGGGTATTAAAAGAAATTCGTACGGATACAGGCCGAGGACGACAGATGAACCGTTTATTACAAGGAGATGTAGGCAGCGGTAAAACTATTGTAGCCCTCTTAACAATGATATTAGCAGCAGACAATGGTTATCAAAGTTGCCTTATGGCTCCAACAGAGATCCTGGCAAGGCAGCATTTTATAAGCATTAGTCAGTTACTTAAGGATATGCCTGTAAACATAAGAATACTCACCGGCAGTACAAAAACAGCCGAAAGAAGAGAAATTCTTAGACTATTGGCAGATGGAACATTGCATATGATTGTAGGTACCCATGCTTTAATTGAAGACCCGGTAATATTTCAAAATCTTGGTCTTTCTATAATTGATGAACAGCACAAATTTGGAGTTGCGCAAAGAGCTAAGTTGTGGGCTAAAGCAGCCATTCATCCGCATGTATTGGTCATGACTGCAACGCCTATTCCGCGTACATTAGCCATGACTGCATACGGCGATCTCGACTATAGTGTAATGGATGAGTTGCCACCCGGCAGACTGCCCGTTAAAACGGTTCACAGAAATGAAATGCACAGGGAAAAAGTGATGGATTTTATACGGGAAGAAATAGAAAAAGGACGACAGGCCTACATCATTTTTCCCTTGATTGAAGAAAGCGAAAAACTGGATTATGAAAACCTGATGGATGGTTATGAGCATGTAAAAGCATTTTTCCCCGAACCAAAATATTGGATAAGTATGGTGCATGGAAGATTGCCAGCTGATATTAAAGCAACCAATATGCAGCGATTTGTAAAGGGAGATACGCAGATAATGGTGAGTACTACAGTTATAGAGGTTGGTGTGAATATTCCTAATGCATCAATAATGGTGATAGAAAATGCAGAAAAGTTTGGATTGTCCCAATTGCACCAGTTGCGTGGCAGGGTAGGGCGTGGTACTGAAAAGAGCTATTGCATTTTACTCACAGGAAAGCTAAGTGCCGATGGGCGTGAACGGATAAAAATAATGTGCGAAACCAATGATGGTTTTAAAATAGCTGAAAAAGATTTGGAGCTTCGTGGCCCCGGAGATATAGAAGGTACAAGACAAAGCGGTGCTTTAAACTTTAAGCTTGCCAATATTGTTAATGACAAGGATATTTTACAAAAAGCAAAAGAAGAAGCCGAAAATCTGTTAAACAAAGATGAAGATATTGTTGCGGCCGAAAATTTGCAGTTAAAAAACTACCTTTTGCTTCAAAAAGGTAAAACCGTTTGGAGCAAAATTTCATAAATTACAACATGATTAGTATAGAAAGGCTTCGCTATTCGAATTTTCCTTTTTACAAAGAGGTATATGCGAAGTTACTTATTGGGTTTCTTCTGGTTTTATTGGTTGCATTCAAAGGTATTGGGCAATATGCCAATATTGAATTTGTAGAGAATAAAGGGCAGTGGAATGACAAGGTAAAATACAAAGGACAAATTGTTAATGGTGCTTTTTTTCTACAGGTAAACGGGTTTAGGGTTATGCAGCACAATGCACAGGAAATGGAGCAAATTGCTACTATTTTTCATGGTCCTCATAACAATGAAAAGGACAATGAACACTCAAAGCCGGATATAAAGCCACAAAATCCGGATAGTTTTATCTTACACTCACATGCTTATGATGTTCGGTTTTTGAATGCACTCCAACCTAAGATACAGCCTGACAAACCACTTCCGACTTTTAACAATTATATTGTTGGGAATAACCCGGACAAATGGAGGGATAATTGTAAAATATTTCAGGCAGTTACTTACGGGAGTATGTATAAAGGGATTGATGTGCGGTATTACACTAACAATGGCAGGTTAAAGTATGACATAATTGTGCAACCCGGTGCAGATGCCGCACAAATTGCTATGAAATATGAAGGAGTAGATGAGTTGAAAACCCAGAATGGTGATTTAATAATAAAGACATCAGTAGCAACAACGAAAGAGCTTGCCCCTTATGCTTACCAGATAATTGATGGTTTAAAAAAAGAAATTAAATGCTCATTTCGTGTCACTGAAAATATTGTTTCGTTCAATCTGGAAAACTACTCTAAATCTGCTGTTTTAATTATAGATCCAACATTGGTGTTTTCAACTTTTAGCGGAAGTTCTGCAGACAATTGGGGTTATACAGCTACTTACGGTCCCGATGGAAGTTTTTATGCCGGCGGAATTGTTTTTGATGCAGGTTTTCCGGTAAGTACAGGAGCTTACCAAAGTACTTTTAATGGCGGCATAAAGGACGAAGAAAACCTGCCGGGTTATGATATTGGTATAATTAAATTTAATCCATCTGGTTCTAACCGTGTGTATGCTACTTATCTGGGCGGAAGTAAAAATGAACAGCCTCATAGCATGGTCGTTGATGCACAAGGTCAGCTTGTGGTAGCAGGGAGGAGCAATTCTACTGATTATCCATCAACCGGTTCAGTCATAGGTACAGGCGGTAATTATGATATTGTACTTACAAAATTTAATGCATCAGGATCTGCGCTCATAGGTTCAAGAAGAATAGGTGGAGCAGATTATGACGGGGTAAATATCCGGCCAAAATATGCCGATCCCAAAGTAACTGAGAGTATCCGCAGAAATTATGGTGATGATGCCCGGAGTGAGGTCCTATTAGACGGATCAGATAATATTTTGCTTGTATCCAATACACAATCTGCAATTTTCCCCATTACACCCGGGGCTTTTCAAACAACATTGTCTGGCACGCAGGATGCAGTTTTTATAAAAATGGATGCTACGCTCTCTACCATGCTTATTAGTACTTTATTAGGAGGAGGTGACAATGATGCGGCTTTTGTTTTAGCCATAAACCCTAATGACAATAATATTTATATTGGCGGCAATACAGGCAGTTCTAATTTTCCAGGTAATAAAACCAACGTTATCAATCCCACCTTTCAAGGCCTTACAGACGGTTTTATTGCTGTTCTTTCTCCCACAGGTCAGCTACTTAAATCAACCTATTTGGGAACACCAGGGTATGATATGCTTTACGGTATTCAATTTGACAAATTTGGATTTCCTTATGTAATGGGTACAACAACAGGCACATGGACTGTGACGTCTAATGTTGCATTTTCTCAACCCGGTAGCAAACAATTTATTAGCAAATTAAAGCCTGACCTTTCCGGCTATGTTTATTCCACTGTATTTGGTAAACCCGGTTCTGCTTTACCAAATATTTCTCCCATTGCATTCCTGGTAGATCGGTGTGAAAATGTGTATGTATCAGGTTGGGGCGGCGATGCCAATACTAAAGGAGGTTACCCAAATGCAGGAACGCTTGGTATGAGCATTACAAATGATGCTTTTCAAAAGACTACAGACAATAGTGACTTCTACTTTTTTGTTTTGGAAAAAAATGCCCAAAGCCAATTGTTTGGTAGTTTTTTTGGGCAAAATGGTGGAAATTTTTCTGAACATGTAGATGGGGGAACAAGTCGTTTTGATAGGAATGGCACCATTTATCAGGCAGTATGTGCCAATTGTGGCGGAGGGGCAACATTTCCCACCACACCGGGGGTATGGGCCCGTACAAATGGATCTATTGAATGTAATCTGGCGGCCATAAAAATTGCATTTAATGAATCGGGAGTAGCAGGAAGTATCAGATCCTCTATAGATGCTGTAATAGGCGATACTGTTGGTTGTTTACCGCTGACTGTAAATTTCAGAGACACTTTAGCCGAAGGAAAATCTTATCTGTGGAATTTCGGAGATGGTTCTGCAGAGGTTATAACATTGGTTCCTTCTATCACCCACTCATTCACAGCTATTGGAAATTACCGGGTTATGTTGGTTTCAATTGATAGTCAAAAATGCAATTTGAGGGACACTGTTTTCCTGACTATCAGAGTAAAAACTGACAAAGCTAACCTTGGATTTACCTCCAAAAAATTAAACCCATGTACTGCTTTTAATTACCGCTTTGCAAATAATACATTTGTTTCCCCTCCCGGAAAAACATTTACCAATAAATCATTTATATGGAATTTTGGAGACAATACTGCACCCGTTAGTGCAGGATTAGATACAATTTATCATAGCTTTCCAGGTCCCGGAATTTATTTTGTCAAACTAACCATTACAGATACTAACTTTTGTAATGCACCAGAGACATTGACAGACACCCTTCGTATTGCCTCACTTGTAAAAGCAAAATTTGAAACACCTATTCTTGGTTGTGCCCCATACAATGCTTACTTTAATAACACATCAGACGCAGGGGAGCAATTTTTTTGGGACTTTGGTGATGGCACAACTTCCACAGCACAATATCCCACACATATTTACGCTACTCCAGGTGTGTATATTATAAAGTTGGTGGTCATTGATTCAGGCACATGCAATAAATCAGACAGTACTGTATTTACTTTAACTGTAGCCGATAAGCCAAGTGCCGCCTTCACATTTTCACCCATACCTCCACAACCTAATGCCCCGGTACAGTTTTTCAACGGATCTGCGGGGGCAATAAGATATAAATGGATATTTGGCGATGGTGATGAAATACCCACAACATCAACTGCACCGGTAAGCCACATTTATAATGCTACTTTTAATTTTAGTGCCATGCTTGTAGCTATTAATGCAAGTGGATGTGCAGATACAGCTACCAGAATAATAAATGCCAAAGTCTTACCACTGCTTGATGTGCCATCAGCATTTTCACCCAATAGTGATGGCATAAATGATTTTGTAATGGTGAGGGGTTTTGGGATTCGGAAAATGATTTGGAGAATCTATAACAGATGGGGAAATGTGGTATTTGAAACTACAGACAGAAATTCACCATGGAACGGTAAGTATAAAGGGATTGTTCAACCTGCTGAAGTTTATCATTACACACTTGATGTAGAATATTCTGATAATACCAAAATACAAAAGATTGGCGATATTACGCTCTTGAAATAGGGGCTATTATTTTAGACAATATATTTCTCATTGAGGTTTGAAACTTCTATGCTGCCATCTTCATTTACTAGATATATTCTAAAGAACAAATCATTTGTTGTAAAATAATCATGTAGTTTTTCTATAATAGCCTGATAGCGGCCTACATTGGGCAATGCCATGGCAACCTCAGCATTATCAAAAGATCCAAAATTGGAAAATGAATTTACCAATGCTTCTGAAAACCAGCTTTTTGCATGCTGTGTAGCTTTAACAGGCAAATGTGCAGTTTCGTTTGATTCGTGATAAGGAAAGCCTTTTACCTCAATAATTTCTCTTTTAAAAAATTTGGAAGCATTGATAATCCTGTCTGTTTTTCCAACTGATTTTATTGCGATTTCTTTCTGGATTTTATAACCGTTTTCTTTTAGATATTGTACCACATTCGTGTAAACAAAATCTTCAGAGTACCACTGCCCTATAATTGTAGAAGCAGTGTTAATTATAGGATTGTCCATAGATAAAAATGTTTGTACATTATAAAGGATAAAAAATCATTCCAAGTATATAATAGTAAGACAACCAATTAAAAGATCTGATGCATAATATTGCGATTAATTTTACTCTTATTTTTTGAGAAAAAACTATAATTTCTTTTAAATTAGTTAAAGAAGTTTATCTAAAAACGATTTCTTTAAATTTGCGTTTATATTGTGACACATTTTAACTATTGCAAAATGAAAAAAAGGATTAAGTAATTATTTAAACAGGTAAATATGAACAAATTAAAAAATGTTATTTTGTTGATGGCTGCAACTTTAATTGCAGGTGTGATGTTTGCACAAGAGCAAGCACCAAAAAGTAAGGAAAAATCAAAAGTTGTGAAAAGTGCTGAAGGAGAAATAATATCTGAAGAGAATATTGAAGCAGAAGCAGGTGCAACAAATAAGACAATGAAGAAAAAGCCCGGCCAGCCTAAGTCTTTGAAATTGAAAGAAGCTGCATTGTTTACAGAAACTGAAAAAGCTGAAACAACCGAAGCTGCAATTATAGCCGAGAGCGAAATAAAAACAGAAGAACCTACAGTTGAATCAGCAAGTGATGATAATGGTAAGCCGGTAAGCAATAACCAGGTAGTTCCTGAAAAAATTTCAAATGATAACGAAATAAAAAAATCAACTACAACAAAGCCGGATAAAGGTGTTCAGAAGGGAAAGACTGCCACAAATAAAGCTTCATTATTGAAGTCATCAAAAAATTTGAAACTTAAAAAGGGGATTGTAAAAAAGTCGAAAGTGACTTCTGTAACAACAAAGAAAAAAGTGTCTAAGAAATAATAATTCTGTAGAAATTCAATAAAAAACCCGGCCAGTTTTGCCGGGTTTTTTATTGAATAAAATTTGCAAACTAATGTCCTGCGTAATAATCATAACCTCGTTCTGCCCAAAAATCAGGAGGCTTTTCATTGCTGAAAAACATAGTTCCAATTCGTTTCAGATGTTTAATACCATACTTAACAGGAATAATTAATCTTAAAGGATAGCCTTGATTTAAGGGTAATGGTTTGCCATTCATTTCGTAACAAAGCAGCGTTTGTTGGTGCAAGGCGCTGGGCATATCTATGCCCACATAATATCCTTTGTCGGGTGTTTGTAGCCCCACATATTTCATTTTGGATTGTGGTTGCAGGTTGTAATGTTCTATAAACGTTTGCAATGGAACACCCGCCCAATGAGATACCTGACTCCATCCTTCAATACACTTAAAGTCAAAAACAATTTCTTTTTTTGGCAATCTTTTTATTTCCTCTAATGAAACTGAAAAAGTATCCCCGGTATTCCTTACAACTTTTAATCTCCACGATTGTTCGCTTATACTATCTTTCAATCCATCTTTACCATTTACCCTTACTTTTTTTGCAGCTTCACTTATAGGATATTCTTTTACCAATTTGCTGCTGTCAAATAAAGACGAAAAAACTTTTTCATTTAAATTCAAGGCCTTTCTTAAAGGTTTTGGTGTACCTGCAACTTCAGGTTGTTTTTTTATATAGTTGAAAATGTACCATGCTGTTGCAAGAAAAGCAAAGAGTATTAAAAATGCAATCAGGCTTTTTTTGCGAAGTGATTTGCTGCTAATGTTTTCTTCAGGTAGTGTATGATTAGGCATTGTCTGTTTTTTTTGAAGGTGGTAATATCTCAAATCCCGTAACCATTGCCTGAAAATTATTCCAGCCCGTTTTAACAACCTGAATTATATGTACTAAAAAAAATAAAACATAACCTATGGTTAGTATAAAATGTATAGCCCTTGCCGTTTCATATCCTCCGCAAATCCAGGTGATTGTGCTAAATTGAACAGGTTTGTATATGGCTATGCCAGTGAGTAAGGAACCGATTCCCATAATGATAATAGCTGAATATGCTATGCGTTGTGCAGCATTATATTTCACAGCAGGTGGTGCAGTTTTGCGAATATGCAAGTCATGCAATAGCACCAACCATGCTTCTTTAATGCTATGGCGATTAGGCAATAACAATCGCCATTGCCCTGAAAAAATTGTAAACAAAACATACAATAACCCATTGATTGCAAAAACCCAAATGAGCGCAAAATGCCAGTTCATGCCTTCGGCCAATCTAAAAGGTATGTGTAGAGATTTGTAAAAACCTTGAGGAAAAAATTTGAATAAAACCGTAGAACCCCAGCTTATTTTATATACATCATTGGCCCAGTAAATAAGCATACCGCTCCAAATCATACAGGCCAACACCGGAAAATTAATCCAGTGAAACCATCTGATAGCCAACGGATGTTTATGTACTATTCTTTTTATGCCTGGCATTTAAGACGTATTAACTAATAATGAAAATGGAAGGAAATGATAATTGTTTTTACTCTACAATACATACAAACGGATAATCCTATACTAAAGTTCTATAAAAAAACTTTTCTGATATTTTTATGCTAATTGCTTTCCTCATTTTCTTTTGCAGGCTTACGTTCAGGTTTTTTAGGAATTGCTTTTTTTACAGGTTCTGGCTTTTGTTCTTTAAGTATTTGCCTGTTTTTTTCAGATTGCTGCATAAGCATTTGTTCGTTGCTTTTACCTTCCAAATCTTTTAATGGTTTGGGCAAAGGTGCCTGTCCGTCTTCTAATCTTTGATTGAAGATTTTATCAACCTGTACCCATTTTCCATTCATCCATTTAAAACCCTGATAATCTCCATCTGGAACAAAAGTGTAGGTCTTGTCAGATTTACCATCTTCAGGAACAAGATGGTCATAGACAATCATGTCAAGCTCTTTGTCAAAATTCATTCTTGCTTTGCCATCTTTTTTATATTCAAGTACAAACCTTGCCTGCATACCACCTCCACCTGCTTTGATAGTGCCGGTAGGTATAGAAAAAAATGGTCCTCCAAACTGCGGATTGCCATACTCATCAAAATACAATACCTCTATCCACTTTTTGGTACTGCGCATATTGTTATCGTCAAATCCAAGCAGTGTGTAAAATTTTCTCTCGTTTACTGTCTTCATTACAATGCCGTAATATATACAGCCAATCCAGTTTTTACCTGTTCGTATTGAATCTTGTGGGGCTGTAGTAAAATCACTCATATCAACCAACGGAAAAAGTTTTAAAGATCCGTCAGCCGTACGCATCTGTATAGCACCACGTTGGCGATAATAATCTTCATCTCTTGTAAACTGCCACGAAAATATTCTGAATGAACTATCAGGCGCATATATATGTGAGACTGTTTGTAGCGAATCAAAAGGATAATAAAATGAATTTGGCTTTTTTAATGCCCTTACCAATATTTTTATAAAAGCGCTATCGGCGAGAAACCTCTGTAAAGCTGTCTTTTCATTGATCATTTTAATACCGAAAGATTTTAAGGAATCCTCCTGCTTTTTAAGTTTAGTATAATCCTGCGGCGTTATTTGTTGACTTGAGGCAATTAGCCCAACTGCTAGCAATAAAATAAATAAAAAAATGCGCATGGTTTATACTTTGATACAACGAATATAAACAGTTGAATATTAACTATAAGTGAAGATATTGAGTAAAGCAAATGTTTTAAGATTTTGTTACAACAGATTGCAGTGCAAGTGCAAAAGCGTATAAATCAGGAAACCTAAAATCTATCAAAGGGTTTGGATGCCCAACTTCGGGGTTTGTAGTATCTACATAAACTGTTTGTATACCGGCATTTCTGCCAAATTGCATGTCGCTTAGTTTGTTACCAACCATTAAGCTTTTGGTGAAATCAATGTGATTAAAATCCTTTTTAGCTAAATGTGCCATTCCGGCGTTGGGTTTTCTTTCAGGATGATTGTTATCCATGCTGTCGCAAAAATATATTTGGTCTATACGGCCACCCGCAGCAGTAATCGTTTTAAGCATGTTGCTATGTATGTTGTGCAAATCCTCTCTTGTCATTAGTTGCTTGCCAACCCCCCGTTGATTGGTTACCATCACTATTACTCCAAATATTTCTGAAAGAATTTTCATAGCAGCAGTTACCGTATCGTAAAATTTAAACTCACTCCAGTTTAAAATATAATCTTCTTTCTTCTCATGATTAATTACACCATCGCGGTCAATAAATAAAGTCCAGGTTTTGTCTATTGTTGGAAGATGCATAATCTGATAATGTGATATTGTGATATTGTGATATTGTGATATTGTGATAATGTGATATTGTGATAATTTGAAAATGGCTCAATGACTTAATGACTTGCTGACTTACTGACTACGCAATTCACTCTGCGCTTTTGCGTAATCTTCAGGTATGCCAATGTCTATAAAGTATTGCTGTTGTTTTATCCCGTACATTTTTCTTGTTGCAAAATATTTCTCCAAATAATCTTTTTCGAAAGAAAATTTTTGTGGCAAATCTTCGCTTAAAAAACTTTTTTTATTAAGTATATACACACCGCCATTTATTAAACCCGATTCGTAAAACTGTTTCTCTTTGAAGCTGATTATTTTAAGAGATTCATCAGTAACAACAACTCCGTAGCGGTCAAAGTTTTTCATTGGTTTAAGGCTAAGTGTACAGTCGGCATTGGTTTCATTGTGTATGGCAGCAACTTCATTTACATCAATCTTAAACAAGGTGTCGCCGTTTGTTACCAATATATTTTCGCCTTCGGCAAATGTTAATGCTTGTTTTATTGCTCCGCCTGTACCTAACGGTTCGTCTTCAAGCGAAGTTGTAAATATCAAAGAAGGAAATTCTTTGTTGAGGAAATCAATAATTGGTTCACTCATATACCCCAGCGAAAAAATAAAACGTTCAATTCCTTGTTGTTGAAGATATTGGATCACATAAGCCAGAAATGGTTTCCCGTTAATCGGAGCCATACACTTAGGCAAATCAGCCACTACAGACCGCAGCCTTGTACCCAATCCCCCGGCCAAAATAATTGATTCTTTCATTGATTTTAATAAGGTCAGTACAAAACTCTTTAGTAGCAAGTAGTTAGTATTAAGTAGCAAGACAGGACCATTTCACACTGAACAACTCACCACTCACTACTCACAATTCACAACTCATAACTAATTCCCAAACAAATTCTCCTCCACCAATTGGCAAATAATATGACCCAACATAATATGGCTTTCCTGAATCCTTGGAGTGTCAAATGAAGGGACGTTTAATAGTATATCGCTATTCTCTTTCATAACCCCACCTGTGCTGCCTGTAAGCCCAATTGTCAACATTTTCTTAGTATGAGCGGCTTCAAAAGCCTTAACTATATTTCCTGAATTGCCAGAAGTACTAAGCCCGACTAATACATCGCCTTCATTTCCTGTTCCTTCAATTATCCTGGAATAAATAACATCATAACTGTAGTCGTTTGCCACAGCAGTCAGATAAGATGTATTGCAATGCAAAGCCTCCGACGGCAATGCTGTTCTATCTTTATAAAAGCGACCAGAAAACTCTGCAGCTAGGTGTTGTGCATCGGCAGCACTGCCACCATTGCCACAAAACAATACTTTATTTCCGTTCTTAAATGCGTTAGTAATGATATCAATAGCATTTTGAACTTTGTTCAAAAATTCCTCGTTCTTAAGAATTTCTTGTTTCACTTCTATTGACTTCGAAATGATATCTGATATTATGTTCACGATTAGTATTTTATGTAAAGATAGGTTGATGTGATTATTACAACATAAAGAATCCTACACCGTCCATGTATTCAATCCCTGCGGGCTGAACTGATAATTTCTTACATCACCACCAAATGTGCGCAATGTTTCGGCAACTTTATAACGGGTATTTCCCGGGCAGTAAAATATCATAAAACCGCCGCCGCCGGCACCACTTATTTTGCCGCCGGTAGCACCGGCTTTCTTTGCTCCTTCATACACTTCTTCAATACTGCTATTGCTTATGTTAGCTGCCATTTGTCTTTTTTGCTGAAAGCCAAAATCCAAAATTTCACCTATCTCATTTAAGCGGCCTTTTAGCATCGCTTCCTTCATCATTTTAGCCTGCTCTTTTAGTTGGTGCATGGCTTCAATACTTTTTTCATTTTTACTGTTAACATTCTTAACCTGTTCTTTTATAATGGTGGCACTTTCCCTGCTTGTACTTGTGAAATACAGTACCAGGTTATTCTCCAGCTCGTTCAGATACTGCTGTTTTATCCTCAACGGATTTACAATTACTTTATCTCCTTCATAAAATTCCATATAGTTTACTCCGCCAAATGTTGCAGCATATTGGTCTTGTTTGCCACCGGCCAGCTGCAGGTCGTTTCTTTCAATTTCATAAGCGTAGTGGGCTATGTCATACTCTCCCAAAGGCAATCTAAGCATCTCATAAAATGCACCAAGAACAGCTACTACTAAAGTGCTGCTTGTGCCTAATCCGCTACCAGCCGGTGCATCTACAAACGTGGTTAGTTTAAAACCCGGCAATGCAACACCATAATCTTTTTGAATACGATTGTAAACCCCCTTTAATAAGTCCAAAGTGCCATCAATTGGTAGTTGTGTTGATCCTTCAAAAACCTGTTCTTCATTGCGGTCGAGTGCCTGAACAATGATTTTATTTTCAGTTAAAGGTTCAATGCTTGCATGCGCATATAGGTTGATGGTAGTGTTAAGAATAGCACCTCCATACAGGTCACTGTAAGGGCTTACATCTGTGCCACCACCTGCCAATCCCAATCTCAAAGGAGCCCTGCTGCGATATATCATTTTTGGTTTAATGTTTAGGGTTTAGAGTTTAGGGTTTCGAGTAATGTTTAGAGTTTAAGTTTAATACCGTCATTGCGAGTGAAACGAAGCAATTTGCTTTAAAAAGTGATTACAATTATCAAAAGATAAACAGCCTGCTTTTCTTAACATTTTCAAATTGAGCAATTGATTAATTATCACATTATCACATCATCACATTGCCAAATTATCACATTACCTCATCAACGCCTTTGTAAGATTTTTCCAACTATATTTTTTCTTTTCTTCACGAAGATGTGGTAAAAAGTGCTCTTCACCTAATTCGTATAACTTCAAAATTCCTTCAGCAATTGAAGCTGGATTAGGTTCGCATATCAACCCAACTTTTCCTTCAGGAACAAGATCGGGCAAGCCTCCAACATTTGTAACCAACATTGGTTTTTCAAAGTGGTAAGCTAAAGGCGTTACCCCGCTTTGTGTAGCATTTCTATAAGGTTGAATAACAAAGTCTGCAGCACTAAGGTAATAACGAACTTCGCTGTCTTGTATGAAATCGGTTCTTAAAATTAATTGGTCAGACAAATTGTAAGTTGCAATCAACTCGTCGTATGTTTTACGGTCTTCATAAAATTCACCAGCCACTAATAGCTTTATGTTAGATGCTTTCATAGCCGGTTCAGCCATTGCCTGTAAAAGCAAATCGAGCCCCTTGTATTGCCTGATAAACCCAAAGAATAAAATGATTTTTTCAGAGTCATTAAGACTTAAATGTTGTCTTGCTTCGGCCTTGGGTAAAGCTTCTCCAAAATTGTCATATAACGGATGGACAACCTGCAGTGCAGGTTTTGTTGTAAAGGCTTGCAGGTCTTTCAACACCTTTTGACTCATGGTCACAAAGGCATCAATGGGCTGTATAAAATATTTGGTAAATGCGGTATCGCCGGGCCTTTTTTCGTGAGGCTTTATATTGTCTGCGATACATACCACACGGGTATGCTTGTTTTTTTTTGCACTTCGCAAAATGGTACCTAAGGCAGATCCCATAAAAGGCAGCCAATAACGTACAACAATTAAATCAGGTTTCAGATTTTTCAATTTGTTACCAACTATCAACCAATTAATTGGATTGACAGAGTTAATGCAAACTTTAATATCAATATCTTTTGGTGCCGGTTCAGAAGAAAATTGTGTTGTGCCAGGAAAAAGAAAGCCGGGATACTGAAGTGAGAATGTATAAATACTTACCTGATGACCTTCTTGCATAAATTGTCTTGCCAATCTCTCGTTGAAGGAGGCAAGTCCACCGCGAAGGGGATGTGCAGGGCCTATGATGATGACTTTACTCAAAATGGTTTATTGGTTTAATTAGGTTTTTTGGTTGCCGCTGCTGTAGGGAGTTTCCCGAATAACTAGATAGGCATTTACCAGCACAATATTTTATTGGCGAAAAAAACAGCAAAGACTAAAATGGATTTGTTTTTTGGGCGAAGGTAAAGTCAATTGATTAATTAATTTACCAGTTAATAAGTTTATTAGTCGTTGGATAACAGGGGAATTGGAAAATCGCTTTAGTTTTATTGCACATTACAAGTCATAAAACCATGAATGATTGAGGTGGTTAATTGCCCTGGCCTTTAGGCCGCGGATAACATCAATAGCACCATCTTTTTCAGGGCTTTAGCCCTTATGTAAAACTTATTTCCAGCTACCGCATGGTGTGTTCACTAACAAAAGGCTAAAGCCCTAAAACAATGAATAGCCTGCTGACTCCATTCCCCGCCCTAAAGGGACGGGCAATTAAAAATAAACGCAGTAAAATGAAAAAGTGGAGGTGGCGGAGGTGGCTTTCTGCTGCTGTATAAGTTTTACCAAAAATGGTGTTGGCAGGTAATGGATATTTGGTAAAAATGAAGAGCGGCGGGAAGGGAAAAGAATTTAATTTGCATGTATGATGGTATAGCTTAACCATTGAGTGGCATACATAACTGTTATTAAACACCCGAATAAGCAACTAACCAACAAAGAATAATGACGCAACGAAGAAAGACTATACTGATAATTTTTGCAATTTTACTTTTTATAACTGCTTTTATTCTTGACCTTACCAATTTGGGGCATGATTGGGATATTCGCTGGAATGGCCTGATTCTTTCAAATGCTCTGGTGATTATTGCAATCATCATGGCTATTGGGCTTTTTCTTGGTTTGTTTTTATTTCGGAGCCAAAAATATAAGCATAGAATTTTAGTCACAATTTCTATTGCAGCTATACTTTTTTCGCTTACCGATATTTCGAAAATGGTGATTGGGTATTACGGACTTGATGAAGACTATAATTATTTCACTGCAAAGAATGACATCAGTAAAGGCAAAATACAAACACTGCAATTTGGCATGATTCTACCTAATCCGAAGATTGATTGGAAAAAACGTAAAGCAGCCAAAAAAGTTACGGAAGATTATTTCGGATATAAGTCCTTGAATATTGGATGTGGTGTCACTAACGGTATAGATATATACAACTGTGTAATGGAAGATTATTTAGAGGAAAAAAATGGAAAGGATTGGAGAGTAAGGCAAAAAAAAATGTTTGACTCGCTTATGAATTTGAGCAGCTTTCAATGATAAATAGAAGTGCCTAAATTTCCGAAAGGTTGATGGTTTAACTTGGGGGAATTAAGGGGAATAATTTGATTATCTCCATTTTTTGTGGCAAACGATAGAAACAGCTGAATAAAGGTTTGCCGTACAAGGGAGTGACACAACAATGCTAAATCAAAGCTCTACTGCCGGTTACCAAAGCATTCGCTATAGACCCAGTTTCTTTTCTATCAGGTAAGCGTTTCTTTCACTTGAATTTCTGGAGATTAATTCTGCCAAAAATCCGGCAAGGAACAGTTGCATTCCTATAACCATGGTAGCCATGGCAATATAAAAAGATGGCCTGTTGGTCAATGCAAAATCTTTGGCAACAAATTTTGCTACGATTAAATAAATAATCATAAAGAAGCCTATCAAAAAAGATAAAGTACCATACAGACCAAAAAAATGCATGGGTCGTTTACCAAACTTACTTACAAAGGTTATGGTGGCAAGATCAAGAAAACCGTTTACAAATCTTTCAAGCCCAAACTTTGTTGTGCCGTATTTTCTTGCACGGTGCTCTACTACCTTTTCTCCTATTTTCCTAAAACCTGCCCATTTTGCAATCACCGGAATATAACGATGCATTTCTCCATAGACTTCTATGCTTTTAATAACTTTCTTTTTATAAGCCTTAAGGCCGCAGTTAAAATCGTGTAGCTGAATGCCGCTTGTACGGCGGGTTACACCATTAAAAAATTTTGTAGGAATGGTTTTGGTGATTGGGTCATAACGCTTTTTTTTCCATCCACTTACCAAATCGTAATCATCTTCAATTATCATTTTCCTTAAATCAGGTATTTCATCGGGACTATCCTGCATGTCGGCGTCCATAGTAATAACTACCTCGCCTTTAGCTGCTTTGAAGCCCTCGTTAAGGGCAGCAGATTTACCGTAGTTGCGCTGAAATTTTATGCCTCTGATATTGTTATCAGCTTTTATTAAATGCTCAATAACATTCCAACTGTTATCAGTACTTCCGTCATCAATTAATATGATTTCGTAAGTCAGGTTATTGGCAGTTGTCACCCTTTCTATCCATGCACAGAGTTCCGGCAGAGATTCATCTTCGTTATATAAAGGCACTACAATTGAAACGTCCATTCTATTTTACAATTAACCGGGTTGATTGAAAGGGTCACGGGGATTTTTTTTAGCAGCAGCAGCACCTATCAATGATGCAATGGCACCAATAAGCAAGTACATAACTAATGCCCCTCCGATAGCAAACGGTATAAAAAACTTTTTTGTCATGGTCATAGCCGTTTCAATTTGCTCATCAGACATATTGTTCTGCTTGGCCATATTTGCCTGTGCCTCTTCAAGGGTTTTATCAATCATTTCAGGAAACAATAATTTCAGGGAAATGATTGTAAATACAATCATAATGGCAGTTACTGCAGCACTTGTTTTAAATCCATCAGCAAAAACATTTCCAAAAGAAACATTGGCATCCATTTGCTTTGCATAGTAAATACAACTCCAAATTATTGCTCCAAAAAAGATAATGATTCCAATGCTGCTTAAAGCTTTGTTAGTACTCAAATTCATAAATTGAATGATTAGCCCAAAAGCAATTAATACAAGGGAAATCATGATACCTTTCACGGCAGGGGAAGTAATCTTAGTTTCCATTTTTATAATTTTAATTGTTCAAATATACTTTATCCTTATTGATAATGCCAATCACCCTTCCTTTTAGTACTTTATTTATAAAAGGCGAATTGTGGCTTTTGCTTTTTATATCTGTAGAATTGTAGGTAAATGTTTTGTTTCGGTCAAATATTGTAAGGTCTGCTTTGTTGCCAACTGCTATTACATTTTCCGTAGGGAAAAAAATACTCCGGGCATTTATTGAAAACAATTCCACCAACCTTTCATTATTCATTTCTGGAAATAAATGATTAATGACTACAAAAGTTGTTTCTAGCCCAATCATACCCGGTTGGGCATATTCAAACTCACAGGTTTTACTATCCCAATCCTGTGGAAAATGATGAGAAGCAATACAATCAATACTTCCATCAAGAACAGCTTCCCTCAAGGCCATCATGTCTTGCCGGCTTCTTAGTGGAGGGTTTGTTTTTAAGTTGGTATCATAAGTGGTCAGGTCTTCATCGCAAAACATAAGGTGGTAAGGCGTTACGCTGCACGTTACATTTATACCTTCTGATTTTGCTGTTTTAATAAGTGCCACACTTTTTGCTGTTGTAATGCCGGTAATATGCAAACGGCTACCAGTATATTTCGTTAGTTCAATATCGCGGCTGATGATTAATTCTTCGCCCAAAGCGGGTATGCCGGGTAGTCCTAATCGGGTACTTGTGATTCCCTCGTTCATAAGGCCGCCTTTGCCTATCGAGGTGTCAACAGGCATTTGAATAACAACCGCATTTATTGCATTTACATATTGTAATGCCTTAAGCAATAGACCTGCATTCTGAACAGGTACAAGCCCATCAGAAAAAGCTATTGCACCACTGTTGTTCATATCGTAGAGTTCCGCAAGTTCTTTGCCTTCAGTTTTTTTACTAATAGCGCCCAATGGGTAGATGTTGACAGTTAAATTTTTGCTTTTTTGAACTATGTATTCAATTGCAGATTTATTATCTGTTACCGGTGATGTATTAGGAAGGGTAAAAACATTTGTATAGCCACCACTTGCAGAAGCATTGGCACCGGTTTCCAAAGTTTCTTTATGTTCAAAACCCGGATCGTTGAAGTGAGCAAAAATATCAATCCAACCGGGAGAAACTATCCATTTTTTGCCCTCAATTATAGTAGCTTCATTATTAGAAATAGAAGGCTGAATTTGTTCAATAACACCATCAATGATTAAAATATCATTTACAGACCCATTATGTGGGGAGTTTTTATCAGCAATGGATACCTGCCTAAGTAACAACTTCATGAAGCAGTAAGAAAATTTGCTTGCAAGATAACCGTTTTTTATAAAATCCTCTTTACATTCGCATCCGCTTATATAATGAGGGAGAAAGTTCCGAATGAGGTTCTGCTATTGTGGAATTTCAGGCCGAATAGGCAAAAAGAGTTCGGGACGTGGCCCCGCCGCTGGCGGGGTATCAGGCCGAATAAGAAAATAAGAGTTCGGGACGTAGCGCAGTCCGGTAGCGTATCAGGCTGGGGGTCTGGGGGTCGCTGGTTCGAATCCAGTCGTCCCGACTTATTTAAAAGTGACCTTATTGGGTCACTTTTTTTCATTGAAATACTATTCAAAAAAATGCCTTATTATGTTTACATCCTGCAAAGTTTAAAAGACCATAAATATTACATTGGTTCTACATCAGATGTTGAGAAACGTTTACTTTTTCACAATAACGGTTTTCAAAGATCCACCAAACATCGTACACCATTTATATTGGTTTACACCGAAGAATTAACTTCAAAAATTGAAGCATTAAGAAAAGAGAAGCAAATAAAAAGCTATAAGGGCGGAATGGCTTTCAACCGCATATTGGGAGAGACGTAGCCCCGCCGCGGCGGGGTATCAGGCTGGGGATCTGGGGTAGTCCCGCATGTTGCGGGAAATCCAGTCGTCCCGACTTA
>JANMMU010000099.1:0-50242 GCA_031373555.1 Segetibacter sp.
GAACCAAAATGAAAATTTACACAGTAAAAATGAGTGCAGATGCTTCAATTACAAAACAACTAAATTTGTTTGAAAAAGAACAGTAACCATTCATAAATCTGTCAACCTATTTTAGGCACGCACAAATGAACAATGAATAATGAATAATGAACAATTAATAATGAACAATTAATAACTAACAATTACATAAAATCTAACTTTCGCAATCCATTAATACAATAACCGCACTTTAATAGTCCCTTTTACTTCTTTAAGCAGTTCAGATGCATGGGCAGAAAGTTCTTTGTTTACATCCAGTACTACATAACCAATATCGTCATTGGTTTTAAGGTATTGTCCTACAATGTTTATATCGTTTTGTGATAATTGTGAGTTGATTGCACTTAATACTCCGGGTACATTGTTGTGTATGTGCAAGATGCGGTGCGTTCCTTCCTGCAGGGGTAATGCAAGAGGGGGTACAGTGTGTGATCCATTCGAAACGCCTTTTTCCAGATATAAAAACAACTTGTTGCTTACGTCTTCGCCTATATTTTCCTGCGCTTCTTCTGTACTGCCGCCTACATGTGGGCTTAACAATACATTGCTTAGGTTTTGGAGTGGTGTTTCAAAATGGTCACCATTTTTTTCAGGTTCAACCGGAAAAACATCTATTGCTGCACCTGCAAGGTGGCCGCTTTCGAGGCTTTCTTTCAGGGCTTCAAGATCCACAACATGTCCACGGGCATAATTAATTAGTATAGACCCGGGCTTAAACTCCTTGAGTAGTTCTTTGTTAACCAGGTAATTTGTAGTTACATTTTCGGGTACATGCAAAGATATTACATCAGATTTGGCGACCAATTCATTTAATGATCTAACGCCGGTTGCATTTCCCAAAGGCATTTTGGTTTCTATGTCATAAAATATAACCTTTAACCCAAGTGACTCTGCCATTACACTTAACTGACTTCCAATATTTCCGTAACCTATGATTCCCAGGGTTTTACCTCTTAATTCATAGCTGCCTTTGGCCTCTTTCAGCCAACGGCCTTCATGTGCTGCCTTGTTTTTATCAGGCATTCGCCTGATGAGCATTATTGCAGATCCTATTACTAATTCGGCTACACTTCTTGTATTGCTGTAAGGGGCATTAAATACTGCTACCCCTGCCAAAGTTGCAGCATTAAGGTCTACCTGATTAACGCCAATACAAAAACAGCCGATAGCCTGTAGTTTTTTGGCCACCTTCAAAACATTTTTGCTAATGTGGGTTTTGCTACGGATACCTAACAAGTGTACATCTTTAATTGCCTTTATTAATTCATCTTCAGATAATGCCCCACTAATTCTTTGAACATTTGTATAACCGTTTTTATTAAATATCTTAACCGCTGAAGGACTGATGTTTTCAAGTAATAAAATATTGATTTTTTCTTTAGGATAGCTTGTTGGTTCCTTTGTCATAACACCTCTTTATTTGTTGCGAAAATAACAATTCAATTTGCAAGTAACAATAACTTACCAAATAAGCCTGCTACCACCGGGTTCTCCACACTTTTAGGCAGATTGTGGTTTGTGAAAATTTTTGCATTCTAGTAATTCACATTCAAATATTGACGTGTTTGTTTAATTTACTTTTGTCTTTTACTTACAAAAAAATATATCTTTTGAAAACCATAGCTAACCTCCTTTTTTTATTATTCATCCCTTTTTCGTGCAAACAAAAAGACTCGCTAATAAACAGCAAAGATCATAACTCTAAGACAAATGCCTTTGTAGTAAGGCCAATGACAGAAAAGGAAAAAGAGCAATACGTTTTGAGGGTAAAGGAAATGTATGATACATTATTGCTAAAACGTAATTTTAATGGAAGTATAATTGTTGCAAAAAATGGCGAAATCCTTTTGGAAGATTATCGTGGTTATGCAGATTTTGCATCAAAAGACACCATAACATCTAATACCGCTTTTCATTTGGCTTCAGTTACAAAAACTTTTACAGCCACTGCTATTCTTAAGTTATGGGAAGAAAAGAAACTCAATATTGATGATTCTATTCAGGTTTATTTCCCGGCATTTCCCTATCACAATATTACACTACGAATGATGCTGAACCACAGGAGTGGTTTACCTAATTATGTGTATGCCATGGTAAAAGATCCGTATTGGAAACGCCGGCTTGCTAACAATCAGGATATGTTACAATTCCTGATAGAGAAACAGCCAAAATGGTATGGCTACCCTAACCGGGCATTCAACTATTGTAATACAAATTATGCTTTGCTGGCTCTTGTAATTGAGAAAGTTTCAGGAGTAAGTTATCCGGAATACCTTCAGAATAACATCTTTAAACCTTTGGGAATGAATCATTCATTTGTATTCTCCAAGTTGGATTCGGCAACCTACAAACCCAGTTTTCAATTTAATAATAAGCCATTTAATCTGGAACCCATGGATGCAATATATGGCGATAAGAATATCTATAGTACAGCAAGGGATTTACTGTTATGGGACAATGCGCTATACACCAACCGTATTGTTTCCAAAGCAACCTATGAAGAAGCTATAAAGCCGACAAGTTTTGAGAAGCCCGGCATTCATAACTACGGTATGGGTTGGAGGTTAATGACATTGCCTAACGGAACAGTCGTATTTCACAATGGCTGGTGGCACGGCAACAACAATGTTTTTGCCCGATTAATTGATGATACTGCTACAATTATAGTATTGGGAAATAAGTATAATAAAGCCAATTATTCAGGCATGAAGATTAGTACTGTATTTAAAAACAGTACTAAAGCAGAAGTATTGGAACCGCTATAGTAATTTGCCTAGGGAAAATGATTAACCGGGGTTTCTGTTTTTCCCGGGTAAGGATAAAACCTGATTTGTCTCTTTTCGGCTGGTACAATCCAAAAAATTTTGTTTGGTACATAACCATCCTATACATTAGCAACCCACGGGGAATTAGCTCAGTTGGAAGAGCGCTTGCATGGCATGCAAGAGGTCAGCGGTTCGACCCCGCTATTCTCCACTAAAGTCATCTTTTCAGATGGCTTTTTTTGTTGGTGAAATTGTCTTAACCACAGAGAAAACCGGAGTGATGCACAGCGTGAAAGAGTTAAATAAATTATCTCCTTTTTTCTCTGTGAAAACGCTTGTATTTTCTCTATGGTTAATAATGAAAAAAAGCATCGGACATGCTCTATTGTGCAGATTTCTCCTCAATAAACATTTTCCAGTTAGAGATAATTCTTTCAAAAGCAAGAAAAGTTCCGAAAGATTCCAATATTGCTTTTTCCAGAATGTCTGCAAATACAGGTTGTCCATTTAATCTGTTTATATTTAAAATGAGCAACGCAATGAAGTATAAGAAATAAATAGAAAATTTGGCCCGGGATTGATTCATTATTTTATAAGACAACTGCTTGTGTTCATCTCTTCTTATAAAGATATAATCCCAAATGCCTACTACTTTATCATAAAAATAGGCAACAACTAAAGATGAGATTGTTATTTCGAGATAAATATCCAAAGCCTTGGTAAAGTGGTAATGAAAGAGGTCAACAGGTAGCACTTCAAATATTAAAACTGTAATTAAATAAACAATGCCAAAAGAAAGGATTACACTTAAAATTGCAAGCAAAAAAGGATAAAATGCGATTATTAATATTCCCGGTATCCAAAGCACTTTTAGTGAAATGCGGGCTATTTTATTTCTCTTGTAAATGTTTAGTATCAGAAGTGCTAATACATAAAGAACAAGATAATAAAGAAAGTTTTCAAAATTGGTAACCGGCTTTACTAACAACAATACAATCAACCAAACGATCAATAGCACAGAAGATGTCACAATCTTTTTTGCAGAAATGCTCCCATCCAGATTATCCGTAAATGCCTTCATGGCCCCTTGTAATTTTAATATAAAAATTCAAGGTAAAGAAACTGAAAACAATAAAGCCTGGTGTGAGTAAGTACTTAAGCAAAGTGCATTTTATAAACTGTATAAGTAGTAGAAATATTAAGGCAATTTTTTGTAGCCTTAAATTTTAACCAACTTCCATTTGCCTTTTTTGAAAATAATTACAGAAGTAATAGTTACTGCTGTTTCTGTAAAAACAATTGCCAGAAAAACCCCCAATTCTCCAACCTTGCATACAACTGCCACATAATAAGCTATTGGAATCTGGATTAACCAAAACCAAAAAATATTGATCAATGTAGGTGTTTTGCTATCGCCTGCTCCATTAAATGCATTCATCATAACCATGCCTACCCCATAAAAAATATAGCCTAGGCTAATGATGCGCAGTGCCGAAACAGCCGTCTTCATTACTATGGGATTTGTATTAATTATACCAACAAAAAATTCAGCTCCAAAAAGAAACAACACAGAAACAAAGCCCATAAATATGGCATTGTATTTTGCTACTTTCCATACGCTTTGTTCAGCTCTTAGAGGTTGCCCGGCTCCCAGGTTTTGCCCAACCAAAGTAGCTGCGGCATTACTTAATCCCCAGGCAGGCATTATAAAAAAAACAATGATCCTTATAGCAATTCCATAACCGGCAATAGAGTCATTGTTGCCAAAACTTGCCATAATCCTTGCCATTGCTATCCAGCTTGCCGATGCAACAATAAATTGCATAGTTGCTGTACCTGCAACGTTTAGAAGCGCTTTCATTACAACCGGATCGGGTACAAAATCTGATGCATGTAGTTTTATTATCCCTTTGCCTTTTTGTAAATTATATAGTTGATACATCACACCTATACCCCGCCCAATTGTTGTTGCAATGGCAGCCCCTTTCAATCCAAAAAAATGAATACAAACCGGACATAGTATAATGTTAAAGAGATTGGCTATCCACAGACTTTTCATGGCTATAGAGGCATCTCCTGCCCCTCTGAAAATACCATTTAGTAAAAACAGCAACATTATCACAACATTTCCGGTAAACATAATTTGTGCGTACACTTTGCCGTACGCTACAATTTCTTCAGTTGCACCCATTAACCGGAGTATGTCATCAGCAAAAAACAATCCTGCTATACTGATTATGATGGAAATGAAAACCGAAAGCAGTATAGCCTGTGCCCCTGCCCTTGCAGCACCGGCAATGTTTTTTTCTCCTACCCTTCTTGCCACCATTGCAGTAGCGGCCATACTTAGGCCAATTGCAACAGAATAAACTATGGTAATCATGGATTCAGTTAATACAACTGTACCTGAGGCAAGGGATGGATTGTCGGTGAGTTTGTTTACGAAAAAAATATCAACCACCGCAAATACACTCTCCATACACATTTCCAATATCATGGGGATAGCAAGCAGAAAAACGGCCCTGCGGATGCTGCCCGTTGTAAAGTCCTGGTGTTCGCTGTTGAGTGCTTTCTTTATAAAAGAAAAAATCCCGGAAATATTTATTGGTTTAGTCATTTTTTAAGTTCTTATATTTTTTCCTCAACATTATATCCACAGTATTTTTAAAAATTGCATATTTACTTGAAATGGACAAATCATTAATTGTACAACTCAACTCCAAATTTTTCACCGATAGTGTGTAAATCTTCCAGCACAATATCATGTATTGGTATTCCATTTTTTAATCTGAATGTTTCCATATCTCTTTCTATATCACCGGGTATAAGTACCTGTGTATGCCCCGGTGCAGGCTTAGCTTTCCTGAATCTATTTATCCAGTTATCCATGTGGTGTTTAAATTCATCAGCAGGTCTGAAAGCATCAATTCGCATAGCTCCAAAAAAATGCCCCAAACCTTCACCCGGCATATCAGGTGGCATGGGGATATACGCAGGAAACGGAGGTGCCCAGGGACCATAACTTGCTCCGCTTAATACGGCAGAAAATATGTCAACAATACTTCCCAATGCATACCCTTTATGGCTGCCATGTTCTCTATCGCTGCCAAGAGGCAACATAGAACCTTGTTCCTTTAGCGCATTCGGATTTACAGATGCATTGCCTTCAACATCCTGCACCCACCCGATTGGAGCCTGTTCATTTTTTCTTTGCAGAATTTCCAGCTTACCGTTAGAAGCTGTTGTGGTGGCAAAGTCAGCCACAAAAGGAAATTCATCGCCGGCAGGTATGGCAACAGCTATAGGATTGGTGCCAAGCATTTTTTCTATGGAAAATGTTGGTGCTACCAAAGCACTTGCATTGGTCATTGCAATGCCTATCATATCATTTTCCAAAGCCATCATGGCATGGTAACCGGCTATGCCAAAATGGTTGCTGTTTTTGACACTTACCCACCCTGTGCCAATTTGTTTTGCTTTCTCTATTGCAACATTCATGGCGTATGGTGCCACTACCAACCCTAATCCTGCACCACCATCAACCACAGCTGTTGAAGGTGTTTCATGCACAATTTTAATGTTGGGTTGGGCAATAATTCTATTCGCCTCCCAAAGCCTGATATAACCACTAAGGCGTGCTACCCCATGACTGTCAATGCCACGTAAATCGGCTGATACAAGTACCTTTGATGCAAGGGATGCATCATCGGCATTACAGCCTATTTTTAAAAATATATTATTGACGAAATGAAATAAGTTTGGGTAATGAATTAACTTAGACATAACTGCAAAGTAAAGATTTGAAAAATAATTTGGTCAATCGTTTTTTTACGAGGTATAATCTTTGAATATTAATTAAATAACAAACAATAACTTATGTCAGTAGAAAATTACATTAAAGGAGAAAATGAGCAACAAATCTGGGAACAGATTTCTGCTGATTTTGACAAGGGCAACCAACTCCAAAGCTACAATGCTGTAATTACGCAAGGTAATGCAAGAATTATATTAGACATAGATGTTGACCTTGGTGGGGGATTCGAAAGCGGCTTCTCTACTACAATTTTCAATGCTTTGCTCCCTGACTATCCGGCTTTTCGTTTTGCGATTCATAAGGAGCATTTTATAGATGAATTGGGGAAATTTTTTGGGATGCAGGATGTTGTTTTAGGTTACAAAGAATTCGACGAAAAACTCATCATCAAAACAACAGATAAGGCTGCTGTAAGAAAGTTATTTGCTTCTCCCGAACTAAGAGAAACTATTGAATCTATCGATGATTTTACATTCGGCATCCATCATCACAATAAAGATGGAATAGATAAAGCCTACCTGGAACTATATATAGAAACCGGAATTACGGATACTTTTTTACTTAGGAAATTATACAATGCTTTTTATACGGTGTATCAGGGATTGCTGAATAACAAAGAATGAAGCTAGCATTTCATTGTTGCGAAGAACATTAATATATAAAACAGGTGCAGTTTTCCACTTTCATTTTGAAACGGTAAGCGGCTTCTTTTTAGATAAAGGTTGTTCACTTTTTTTATTAGACGTCTTTTGCTTGTATTCACGGATGTGCTGACTAATTTTTTCTCTTTCTTCTTTGGTTAGAGGTCTTGGGTCAACATAAAAATCAACGTCTAAAGGTTCTCTGACAAGTCCCATAATTTATGATTTAAAATATTTTTCAATTAATCCTTTTGCTGGCAGCGTATCAATTATCATTAGCTGTCCACCAAAATGATAAGCTCCTAATGTTTTTATGTAGTGGTCAATAATTTTTGTTTTTGAATGAAAGGAAACAAATCCTTCAAAACCACGCTGAAAAGAGAGACGACAAGTATACGCAACCAAATTTCCCGGAACTCCCAAATACACCTTCATTTTGCCTTTATTAAATGGGGCACTCTCTATTAGGTTCATATAAACGTGGTCACTGTCAATACTCAAACTCACTAACCCCTGAATAATATTAGGGTTCCCTTGAATTGTCAATTTATAAACCTCCCTTTCCGGAAAATTAAGTTCAGTCTTCCAGTTAAAAACCCACCCATTTTTCTTTGAAACTTGTTTTAAATCTGTTTTGACTAGATGAGTAATATCTGTTGCAAAACTGTCCCCACTTGCTACGTTTTCAATAGAACGGGTTAATTTATCAATCTCAAATTCAAGATAATTTGGTTCTACTTTTTTCACTTGCACAAGATACAAAATATTGAGATTTTTATGAAATGCCTCTTTTAATTTTACATAAGAATTAATAGTATGAACGTTAACTTAATAGCTATTTCAGCTTCATTTGTGCATAAAAAGGATGGTCAGGGTTTACAATCAACTGCTGTGTTTGAGGATGAATCAATACATCCATATCCTCTAACGGGATGGCTCCAAGAAGAGGTTCGCAACTGCCTGGCAAAACCATTGCCCTACAGGTGGTTGCCCTGTTTTTAAACCTGACCTGTACATTATCCACCACATCACATTCAATTACCCTTCCATCTGCAGTTTCCCCATTTCTTTTCTCCACCACCGGAAACTGTAGCTGTGACTGTATTTCTTCGTTAATACACAAATTGTAAGATCCAGTATCCACCAACATATTGATGTGCATTTGTTTAACTTCCTCCTCGCCAATATAGTGTCGTTTAGCAAGAATTAAATCTTCCCCATTAATCAATGTAATATCAGCATACACTAAACCCATATAATACTTTTTACAAAAATAAGCTATGATCAGAATATATCCTTGGGTTTTTCAATTCTGGTGAAGTTACGCTTCGCTAAAATTCAACCTGAGGGAATTTTAGGAACTTTAATTTACTGTGCTTCTAAAAAAAAATAAGGCTATGAAGTTACCTATAAATTTTAACCGTCGTAAGTATGGTTTTCATAGAAAATCGAAGTGATCCTTTGGAACCTTCGACTAGCAACGATTTAATTATTGTTTAGGTAAACCTTCGGTAAGATGTAAGATAGTCATTATTGATTTTACAAACTGCTCTCTGTCTATTATTTTGGATTTATAAAGGTTATAAAAAATAGTTTCAAAATTATCATTTACATCAAAAAAGTCCTGTAAGTCATTGGTTTTATCAAATTTTCTATTTCTTTTTGAGAGTTCTAAATAATAGCGTTCAATCAATTCAGACAACTTTAATTGACTTGCTTTATCAACAAAGTCAATTAAAAAATTCAGCCCTATAAACGTGAGTGGTTTAATGCATTTAAAATTATTTCGTAAATTATTTTCAGTAAGTTTCCTATCAAACTCTTCATTTAAATATTTATTGATTCCAGGTACTCCAAAAAATTTATCAGTATAAATAATTATTGGAAAAATAATCAGATTTCGTGTTTTTCTTCCCTTTTCTAAATAATTATCCGACTTATAAGGTTCGTTTATTAATTTCTTGATGTTGCGAATCAGTTGACCTGTTCCCTTTTTTGGATTATTATATTTTGCATCAATCGCTTCTTTTATTTTGGGATACGAAAGGGAATCAATTGACAAAGAAGGGAAATAGGAATCTTTAATTTCTATTAAAAAAATTCTATTGTTGTTTCTGCAATAACAGTCAGGGGAACTATCTTCTTCATCGTAAAATAAAATTGACCTCTTATCTTCTATATATGGTTTGATTAATCGTCTAAAAATGAATTTTTCTATAAGTTCACGGGAAAGATATTCTTTAAATGATAAAAAATTTTTGAACTTAGTTTTAATACCTGAATGATTGTAAAAATCAAAAAGTAATCCGTCATAAAGTTTGTTAGTTATGAAATTCCAATTAAGTACTATTCTAGATTGTGTTATTGAAGATTTATAAAGTGGCTTTTCTTTTAAACCACTAAAATTCTTTTTAAGATCGTTATAGTTCTTTTTGTATTCTTCAATATTCAAAGTAAAATGCTCGAATAATCTATCATAGCCTTTTATGTTTTCAAAAGAAAAAGGAAAGAAAGAAATTTTACCATTTTTATGATTATCCCAACTTGTAGTAATTAATTGCAATAAATCTAAAGTATAGTTCCAAGATGTTTTCTTTTCATGAAGGTCTAAAAAATTCCTGACACATTCAGAGTAAGGAGAATGATATTCTAGAAAATTAAAAAAAGCTAATGCCTTTACCATTCCAGGAATATAGTTTAAATTAGATGTAGTTTCAATTTGGTTAATTAGAGTAGGCCAAGTATTTTTTCGAAAATATTCATCTTCTAATTTGTCATTCATTTCATAAGCCTCGTAATAAACTTTATTTATATCTTCAACAACAAGAAAGTAAGCTTTGAAAATGTTCATTTCTTGTTCAGGAGTTGTATCCTCAAAATAAAATTCACGATAATTGAGTATTTCTCGATGAATAAACTCCATACAATAAAGTGGCGAAAAAAAATCAAGTAATTCATTATTATTTTGCTTAATTTTTTGTGATGCCTTAAGAATAATTTGTGACTTTATTTCATTAGGTTGTCTACGCATAAACAAGTCAAAAATTTCAAATTGTGCTTTAAAAGAATGCCCACCTGAATATAATTTAGCGTTAATTAGGCTTAAAAAGACTATGATAATTTCGGACGGAATATCTTCGAGAAGTGTATTGTAATTTGGCTTTTCGCCTTCAAAAATATCCGAGTAAACAGGCGTGATGACTATCTTCATATTTTCTTTTATTCTGGCTATTCCGTGAATATTTATATTTTAGTTATCTATGAAATGTTTAAACAAGCATAGAAAAGAATAGTGTTGGAAATATAAAAGTTGAAAGTTCTGTAATCAGGTTTAAAGTGAGGCAATCTCCGCCCTAATATTCCTCACTGCCTTTTCCTCCATCAATCCTTTAAACAAAGGTGTATGAAACAGGCTGTTGTCGAGCATTTTACTCAATGCCTCCTTCCGCCCTCTATTGTACAATTCGTCACTAAATTTCAGATATTCCTGTCGTATTTGTTGGCTGTATAACTTGTAGGTTTCATTATCTTCTCCCAAAATAGCTAAATCAAAATCAAGGAACAATGCAAGGTCATCTTTTAATATAAAATTTTCAGGAATCAGGTGCTGTTTGGTAGCAAATATGAAATCTTTTACATGAGCTATAATTGTAGGGTTTAGTTTGAGTTTCTGTAAATGCGTCTCGGCTATCATAGCACTTTGTTCCTCATTGTCTCCCCTAAAAGTATCATAAACTACATCATGGTAAAGAATAGCAAACCCTACTACTGCTTTATTTTGTATATGCTCTAAATAAGTATCACAAAGCGAGAATATGTATGCTACATGATTGAGATTGTGATAAAAACGGTGGGGACCTGAGTAGCGGTAAACAAGCTCATTCCAGAGATAATCTTTTATTTCTTTTTTATTGGAAAAAGCTGTGAGCTTTTCCCATTTCCCTTTTACAAATTCTTCAGCAGTGCTCATTTATACATTTTTTATAGCCAGTTTGCTTTTTTTGTAGCCGTATATAAAATAAATAATAAGCCCCAACAGAAGCCAACTAGAAAACCAAGCCCAGTTTTTTGCAGTCATACCGGTAAGTAGATACATACAAGTACTTAACCCCAATAATGGGACAAGCGAATACTTTTTTATAAAACTGATTATGCTTATTATAAAACAACTTATCCAAAATATGATGGTTGATATGTTGAGGGTCTTTTTTGCAAGTAATGCTGCATCCAGATTAAATTGAATAGTTTCAGGTTTTGAAATATCAACCCCTGCTATAGCTGCTTTTGCTTCTACATCTGTAAGTGAAAAAGTAAAAAGTTCATGAAAATATTGGTGATTAATTAACCATGCCACTAGTAAACTACCCAATACAATCAAACCAAAAATATATTGTCCGTTTATGTATGGAATATGGAATTTACCTGCTTCTTTTTCTTTTCGTGGTATTAATAACACACCACCACAAACCAATACGAATGCAAATAAGGTAGCAATACTTGTAAAGTCTAAGACAAATGTTTTATCAGTAAAAAATATTGGCACACCAACTACAAGCCCTGTTACTATTGTAGAAAAAGAAGGCGTTTTATACTTGGGGTGAATTGTTTGAAATATAGGTGGCAGCAAACCATCGCGGCTCATGCTCATCCAAATACGTGGTTGACCCATCTGAAAAACAAGTAGAACACTTGTCATTGCAATAACTGCAGCTATGGCAACGAAAAACTGCATCCATCCTACATTCAGGTTTTGTTTTTCAAAAATAAAAGCTAATGGATCACCTACCCCTTCAAAGCTTCTGTAATTGACAGCACCGGTAAGTACCAACGTTAATAGTATATAAACAACCGTACAGATTACTAAAGATAAAATCATTCCCCGCGGCAAATCTCTTTGGGGATTTTGACTTTCTTCTGCTAAAACACTCACCGCATCAAAACCAATGTAGGCGAAGAATACGCCGCTTACGGCCATCATCACTCCGCCAAATCCATTGGGCATAAATGATTTTACTCCTGCATCATTTACAGGGTGCCAGTTGACTGTTAATCCATTTGCAAATACAAGATAACCACCAACTGCTATCACCAAACCAACCACCAGCATTTTGAGCATAACCATGATGTTGCTGAAATTGCGGCTCTCTTTTATTCCTCTGAATACCAGTGCAGTAATAAGCACATTAATCACCAATGCAGGAAGATCAAAAATCACTCTTAAACTGCCAATTTGTGGCGCTTCATTCCATGCAGCATGCACATCGGGATTGGTTGTGCCGCCTACAATTTCATGTTTAGCTTCCATGTAACTAGTACATAGATATTGTGGCAGGTGTATGTTTAATTTCTCAAGAAATGAAGTGAAATAATCGCTCCAGCTATACGCTACATAAATGTTTCCGATAGAATATTCCATGATTAATGCCCAACCAATCATCCACGCAAACAGTTCGCCAAAGGATGCGTAAGCATATGTATATGCGCTACCTGCAACCGGTATACGACTGGCAAATTCTGAATAACAAAATGCAGTAAATGCACAGGCAATAGCCGTGATTACAAATAATATAACTACACCGGGTCCACCATGAAATACAGCACCACCCAAACTGCTAAAACTACCTGCACCTAATATGGCAGCTATCCCAAAAAACGTAAGGTCTTTTAATTTCAAAACTCTGTGAAGAGAAGCTTCGTGGCTATCACCAAGGGCCAAGTGCGAATCCGATACAATCTTATCAATTGACTTTTTCCTAAACAATGATGACGACATGGAATAGCTGATTTTAATGGTGAAAATACGAACAAAGCCTTATTTAAAAAGCGGCATTCACCATTGAGGAAAAATAAATCAAATTAATAATCTCTTTGCACCAGAAAGGATGCCAATTGTTTAAGCGGTTCTTTACGTGCTTTTAATACAGCAGTGTCTTCAAGATGTTGCAACGCAGATTCAACATATTTATCTTTCAGGCTTTTTGCCCAATCATCTACTCCGCAGTCTCTATAGATAGCCAATACTTCCTGTACTTTATCTACATGATTATTTTCAAGTAGGTGTTGTAGTGTCAAAAGTTGTGTTTCATTTGCAACACTTAAAGCATGAATCAATAAAAACGTTTTTTTGTTGGCTACAATATCACCCCCTACCTGCTTACCAAATTTTTCAGGGTTACCAAATGCATCAAGAAAATCATCCTGAATCTGAAATGCTATGCCGAGATTAAGACCAAAGTTATAAAGATGATCCGCATTACCTTCACCTGCCCCACCAAGTATTGCACCCATTTTGAGGCTTGCTGCTAAAAGCACAGATGTCTTTAAGCTGATCATTTCAATATATTCATTGAGACTTACTTTAGACAATTTTTCAAAGTCCATGTCCAACTGCTGACCTTCACAAACCTGACGGGCTGTTTCATTGAAAAGGGATAAAATCTTATGAATGCTTCCTGATTTTACTTTGTTTAGATAATCATAGGCCTGTATAATCATTACATCGCCACTCAATAGTGCAGTGCTTTCATTAAACTTTATATGAACAGTTGGCATCCCTCTTCTTAAGGGTGCTTTGTCCATAATATCATCATGTATGAGTGTAAAGTTGTGAAACAGTTCTATTGCTGTTGCTACATTATAGCTATCTTCTAAAATGTGATCGAATAATTCATTTCCCATCAAGCACATAACCGGCCTTATTCGTTTGCCGCCCAACCCAAGAAAATACTCGCAGGGATCGTAGAGACTAGAAGGTTGTACCGGAAAATGACGGTGGTTAAAATATTCAGTAAATTTTTTTGCTAAGTCCTCAAATGATTGCATAAGCTGTTATCTATAAGCAAATATAGGTTTTACCCCAATGAAGTTTTTCATTATCCCCTAAGCTTCTTAAACTCATTTATTAATCCATTGGTTGAAGAGTCATGGGAGTATATTTCATCCTGATTCTCCAGCTCAGGTAAAATTTTGTTTGCCAGTTGTTTGCCTAGTTCCACCCCCCATTGGTCAAAGCTGAAAATATTCCAGATGATGCCCTGAACAAATATTTTATGCTCATACATAGCAATCAGGCTGCCTAAAGTATTGGGGGTTATTTCTTTTAATAAAAATGAATTGGTTGGTTTGTTGCCTTTGAAGATTTTAAAACGTGAAAGTTTTTTTATTTCTTCTTTAGACTTACCCAAAGCTGCCAATTCTTTTAAAACATCTGCTTCTGTTTTGCCATTCATTAAGGCTTCGGTTTGTGCAAAATAATTGCTTAACAATTTAACATGATGATCCCCGACGGGGTTGTGACTAATAGCAGGAGCTATAAAGTCGCAAGGTATAACACGTGTACCCTGATGAATAAGTTGATAGAAGGCGTGTTGTCCGTTGGTACCGGCTTCGCCCCAAATGACGGGGCCTGTTTTATAGCTTACCTCATAACCATTTCTGTCAACACTTTTGCCATTGCTTTCCATATTTCCTTGCTGAAAATAGGCTGCAAAGCGGTGCATATATTGATCATAGGGTAAGATGGCTTCGCTTTGTGCATCAAAAAAATTGGTGTACCACAAACCTATTAATGCCATAATTACCGGTAGGTTATCCTTGAATTTTTCTGTTCTGAAATGTTCATCTACTGCATGTGCGCCCTTTAGCAATTCTTCAAAATTTGAGTAACCAATTGTTAGTGCAATGGACAAACCTATAGCACTCCACAATGAAAATCTTCCCCCAACCCAATCCCAGAATTCAAACATATTTTGTGGGTCAATACCAAATTGAACTACTGCTTCTCTGTTTGTACTTAATGCAACAAAATGCTTTGCAACATGTGCCTCATTTTTAGCAGCAGACATAAACCAATCCCTTGCGGTATGTGCATTGGTCATGGTTTCCTGTGTGGTAAATGTTTTTGACGCAATCAAAAAGAGCGTCTCTTCAGGATTTACTTTTTTTAATACTTCAGTTATATGAGTACCATCTATATTACTTACAAAATAAGGAGTGATTCCGTCTTTCCAATAAGGTTTCAAAGCTTCTGTAACCATAAAGGGTCCCAAATCGCTGCCGCCTATCCCAATGTTCACAATGTATTTTATTGGTTTACCGGTATAACCTTTCCACTCTGCCGCATGTACATTTTCGCAAAATGCTTTCATTTGTTCCCTTACTCTTTCTACATCAGGCATTACATCTTTACCTTCAGAAAAGTATGACCTGGATGAGAAATTGCGTAAAGCAACATGCAGTACTGCCCTGTTTTCTGTTTCATTTATTGTTTCACCAGAAAACATAGCACCAATACCTGCCTTTACCTCACACTCTTCTGCCAGTTGAAACAGAAGTTGCAAGGTTTTATTATTTATAATGTTTTTAGAATAATCAAAAAGTATATCCCCAAAACGAAGCGAAAATTTATTAAAACGATTGGCATCGGATTCAAACAATTTTCTCATGTGCATACGCTGCATTTCTTCATCATAATGTCGCTTTAATAAGAGCCATGCCTGTGTATTTGTTGGGTTTATTTTTGGAAACATGCTTAATTTTTTCTGCTGACTTTTATATTTTCTCTAAAATGCTAATTGTTTTCTCAATCATTAATTCAGTAATATCCAAATGAAATACCATTCTTACCTGATGATCCGAAATGGCTATAGCTTTAATATCGTGTTGCTGCAATATTTGAACAAATTGAGTTGCTGTTAAACGTCCTGCAACTTCAAAAATAATAATATTGGTTTCTACGGGAAATAATTCCTTCACAAAATCCTTTTTTCTCAACGCATCCTCAATTAATTTAGCATGAAGGTGGTCTACAGCCAAACGGGAAATATTATTTTCCAAAGCAAAAATACCGGCGGCGGCCAAAAAGCCTGCTTGCCGCATTCCTCCACCAAAAACCTTTCTGAATCTTCTTGCTTTTTTTATAAAATCCTTTTTTCCTAAAAGAATACTTCCCACAGGAGTACCTAAACCTTTGCTTAAACAAATAGAAATGCTATCAAAAATTTCTCCATATTGGAATGGAGTTTCCTTTTTGGCTACTAATGCATTAAATAATCTTGCACCGTCAAGATGAAGTGAAAGATTATTTTTAAAACAAATTTCTTTGATAGCTTTAATTTCTTCAAAGTCATAACAACTTCCACCGCCACGGTTTGCTGTATTTTCAAGGCTGACCAATCTTGATACCGGTTTGTGAATATCATCAGGATTTACAGCAGCTTCTGCCATTTTAGCGGTTATCTTACCGAAGTTTCCATCCAAAGGTTTTACAGAACAACCTGAATTAAATGCAATTCCTCCACCTTCGTAAATGTAAATATGGGAAAGTTTGTCGCAAATAACTTCATCGCCGGGTTGAGTATGGCATTTTATTGCCAACTGATTGGTCATAGTTCCACTTGGACAAAAAACGGATGACTCCATTCCGAACATAGCGGAAGCCATACTTTCAAGCTTATTCACGGTTGAGTCTTCCCCAAAAACATCGTCCCCTACTTCAGCTTGGAACATTGTTTGTAGCATATCAGCAGAAGGCTTGGTAAAAGTATCAGATCTAAAATCAATCATATGCAGCAAATTTAAGTGAAGAGGTGCGAATCTGGTGATTCAACTAACAAGACCTTTAGAAGGAGTAAAGTGTTAATTCAAAAAAAGATTTACTAAACAGGTATAAATGGCAGACATTTTAAATGTTTTTTTTGTTAAAAAGTATTTGAACAAAGCAACATAATTACCAAAAAGTCATTCTTATTTAAACAAAACAAATTATAATTTGCTGATTTAATAACAATTTGATAAAATTCGGGTTAATTTATTGACAAAAATTAGTGATTTTCAACAAAAACCCCTATAATCCATTACAGGTTTGTACCTTTGCAAAACCCAAAAAAAATAGTTAATTAATTGCTAGCCCCTAATTCTTATATAATTTAAATTTAACTTAATTATGCGGCAACTTAAAATTGCTACCCAGATTACGAATCGAGATTCTCAGGCAGTTGAAAAATACCTGCAGGAGATATCAAAAATTCCAATGATTACACCTGAAGAAGAGACCATACTTGCCCAAAAGATAAAAATGGGCGACCAAAGGGCTTTGGAAAGGCTTACAACAGCCAACCTGAGGTTTGTGGTTTCGGTGGCAAAACAATACCAACACCAAGGTCTTTCGTTGAGTGACCTTATTAACGAAGGGAATCTGGGGCTTATAAAAGCTGCACAACGTTTTGATGAAACCAAGGGTTTCAAATTCATTTCTTATGCAGTTTGGTGGATTCGTCAATCTATTTTGCAGGCGTTGGCCGAGCAGGGAAGATTGGTTCGTTTACCACAGAATAAAATAGGCACCTACAACAAGGCGAATAAAGCCTATATGGCTTTTGAGCAGGAACACGAAAGGGAACCAAGTACAGAAGAACTTGCCGATATCCTGGAAATGAGCGAAACAGAAATCAATAACATTTTTCAGAGCAATACCCGTCACACATCTCTTGATGCACCCGTGCATGAAGCCGAAGATGTAGCTATGGGCGACCTTCTTGAAGGTGGTGATGATACAGATGATGATGTAATGAAAGATAGTTTGAGAGAAGAAATTCGCCGGGTTTTGAAATCTCTATCGCCAAGAGAAGCTGAAATTGTAAATGCATATTTTGGTTTAGATGGTGAAAACGGAACAACAATTGAACAAATTGGTCAGAAATATGATCTTACAAAAGAAAGAATCAGACAGATAAAAGAAAGAGCTATTAAACGTTTGCAAAAAGCACGTTATAGCAATGCTTTGAAAGCTTATCTGGGTTAATTTTTCTTAAAATAATAATTTAAAAAGCCACTTCGTAAATGAGTGGCTTTTTTTATATTTCACAAAAAAAATAAAATTCAAATTGAGCAATTGAGCCATTTTCAAATTTTCAAATTTTCAAATTGTCACATTTACCCTATCTAAACCTTTCCAAACTTTTGATCAACTTTTCATCTTTTCTTATACCTGAAATTGCAAGGAAAAATAAAATAACCATGGATATAGGGAATAATGCACCCCAATAATAGTTGCCAACAAGTCCCACATTTTCCTGCTTAAAGTTTGATATCTGTATAACTTCCAAAGCAACTAAAACTATAGATGCAAGCAATCCAAAAACGGCGAGCTTCAATTGAAGTTTCCGGTTTTTAAAAAGAAAAATTGCAACAAAAGCCAAAAGACCCGCAATTGCATCTACAGCAAATATCATCAGGCTTTCCGTTGCAGAAAAAAACCTTGATACATTACCCGGCAAAACACCTTGAAAAAGGGGTATCCTTGTAACTAAAAAAGCGGCAATTGCAGCAAGTAATAGCCATATTGTTTGTTTCCTTTGAATCATTTTTTTATTGGTTAATTAGGTTAATTGGTTAACTGGTTAATTGGTTAATTAATTAGTTGCTTCACCACTCACTATTCACAACTCACCACTCAAACTCACCACTCAAACTCACCACTCACCACTCACCACTCACCACTCACAACTCATAACTCTTAACTCTAAATTCTAAATTCATAACTCAAAATTCATAACTCTCAACTAATAAAGCGGAAAGCTTTTCATAAACTCATTTACTTCTTTACGTATGCTCTCTATCACTACTTCATTGTCGGCATTCATCAGTGTGTTGTCAATCACATTTACTACAAACTGCATATCGCTTTCCTTCATACCACGGGTTGTAATTGCCGGCACTCCTATCCTTATTCCACTGGTTACAAAGGCACTTTTATCATCGTAAGGAACCATGTTCTTGTTTACGGTTATATCGGCTTTTACCAGCGTATTTTCAGCTTTTTTACCACTTATGTTTTTATTACGTAAGTCTATCAACATAAGGTGGTTATCTGTACCACCACTTATTAGCTGATAATCTTTTTCTACAAATGCTTTTGCCATGGCTTGTGCATTGGCAATAACCTGCTTAGCATAAACCTCAAATTCATCTGTCAAAATTTCGCCGAAGGCTATAGCTTTTGCAGCAATCACATGCTCCAACGGGCCACCCTGTGTACCGGGGAAAACAGCCATATCCAATAGGTTACTCATCATACGGGTGTTGCCTTTCATATCCTTGAGCCCAAATGGGTTTTCAAAATCCTTCTTCATTAAAATAATGCCACCACGGGGTCCGCGTAGTGTTTTGTGGGTGGTAGAGGTAACAAAATGACAATGCTCAAATGGTGAAGCAAGTAAACCCTTTGCTATTAATCCGGCCGGATGTGCCATATCACATAGAACAAAGGCCCCAACTTCGTCCGCAACTTTCCTAATTCTTGCATAATCATAATCACGACTATAGGCACTTGCACCACAAATGATTAATTTAGGTTTTACTTCTCTTGCTTTTGCTTCCAAAGCTTCATAATCCAACAAACCTTCACGTGTAACACCGTAAAAATGAGGTTTGTAAATTTTACCGCTAAAATTAACCGGGCTACCGTGTGTCAGATGTCCTCCCATGCTAAGATCCAGACCTAATATATCATCGCCGGGCTGCAGTATAGCAAGCATCAACGCTGCATTTGCCTGGGCACCACTATGAGGTTGCACATTAGCATATTCGCAGTTGAATATTTGTTTTAGCCGGTCAATAGCTAACTGTTCTACCTGATCCACAATTTCGCAACCACCATAATAGCGGCGACCGGGATAACCTTCTGCATATTTATTGGTTAGCACTGTACCCATTGCATCCATAACCTGCTGACTGGCAAAATTTTCGGATGCTATTAATTCTATACCGTGCCTTTGTCTTTGTAATTCTAATTCTATAAGGTCAAAAACTTTTGAATCTCTTTGCATGAAGTGGTATTTAAAAAACAAAAATAACCTTTAAACGGATTTAAGTGCTAAGTGTTCAATATTATTAAGTGTACAGGCAATAAAAAACGGTTTCTATCATTTTTATAAAAGTCAAAATGTAATTAAAAAATTGGGGTTAAGAATAAATCTCATTAACTCAAGAATCTCCACAAGGAGTAAAATGTGGAAAAAGCTGCTCGGAAAAGATACAGTAAAAGGGAGCCCAGAAGAAAAATCGCATTAACATCAACTTCATTAAAACTGATATGCTCAAAATATACTTTTCCTATAAGGGTTTTATTGGCGTTTTTTTTAACCCAAAGGGGTAACATTTGAATAGCCGTGGGTGAAACTCCACGGTAGTAGATTGCAGCAATATTATTACAACCCCAACGGGGTTAGACTGCTTGTACGCTTTGTATTGTGCAACCCCCGTTGGGGTTGAAATAAAACGATTATTTCAACCCACGGGTTAAACCTGTGGCTATTCAAGTAAAAGCCTTACAGGCTTTTTAATTTTACGCAACACGAAGAAAGATCGGTATTAGAAAACCAAAAGACACCCTTCCGTTTCCCGAAAAAAACTTAAGTAAATAACATTGGGTAACGAATAAATATCTAACTAACACGGATTAATAAAAAATTAATTTACAAGCCTGAACGCTTACTTTCTGATTACTTTAAAAACATCAAAATAAAAATTCCCTAATTTCACCCTCCCGATGAAACTGAAAAATCTGCTGATTTAGAATTGGCAATAGTGGATTTGAATAAAATCCTGCAGTTCATCTACAAAAGAAAATACATGAAAGCAATCATACCCGTTGCAGGCGCCGGCGCTAAATTGAGGCCACATACCTATACACAACCCAAAGCATTAATACCTATTGCAGGCAAGACTATACTAAGTTTTATTGTTGACCAATTGCACGATGCCGGCATTAATGAGTTCATCTTTATTATAGGTTATCTGGGCGATAAAATTCAGGATTACGTAAAAGCCACCTATCCGCATTTGAAATGTCATTTTGTACATCAAAATGAACGACAGGGAACAGGGCATGCACTTGAACTGACTAAAAATATAGTTGGCAATGATGAAGTATTTGTAGCCCTTGGTGATACTATTTGCGAATTTGATGTAAAAGAAGTTATTAATAGCCCATACAGTATGTTGGGTGTGCAAAAAGTAGATGATCCCCGCTTGTTTGGTGTGGCAGAAATTGATAGCAATGGTTTTATAGAAAAGGTTGTAGAGAAACCTGCAATTCCAAAAAGCAATATGGCCTTGGTTGGGCTTTATAAAATAAAAGAAACTGAATTTCTTTATGGATGCCTTCATCACATTTTTAAAGAACATATACAGTCGCATGGTGAGTACAGCCTGACCGATGCTATTGATTTCATGATACAAAGAGGTGCCCACATAAAATCATTTAAGGTTAAAAACTGGTTTGATTGTGGTAAAAAAGAGAGTTTGCTCGAAAGCAATGCTACGCTTTTAAAAAAATCAGGTGGCAATGTAAGCGAGACTGAACATAAATATAAATCCACCATTATTATTCCTCCGGTAAGTATTGGCCCCTATTGCGAAATAACAGATTCTATAATAGGTCCGCATGTTTCTATTGGTGCAAATACCAGCATCAAACAATCAATTGTACGCGAAAGCATTATAGGTTCTTATACCAATTTGTATGATGTAGTTTTAAATAATTCCCTGATTGGTAGCGATGCTGCTGTAAAAGGTTTAAGCAGAAAACTAAACATTGGTGATAATACAGAGATTGATTTTGGATAGTCTTATTTAATTAATTTATCTGCATTAAAAGGATAAGGATTTCTCAATCATTATTAACCCGTAATGTCTTATGACTTCAGATAAAAACAGCATTACTGCGCTATTTAATATTCAATACCCGATTATACAGGCGGGCATGATATGGGCAAGCGGCTGGAAATTGGCAAGTGCTGTAAGCAATGCAGGGGGGCTTGGTTTGTTGGGCAGCGGAAGTATGTACCCCAATGTTTTAAGAGAACACATAATTAAATGCAAGCTGGCCACCAACAAACCTTTTGGTGTAAATGTTCCGCTCATATATCCTTCTATTGAGGAGCATATTCAAATCATTTTGGAAGAAAAAGTACCGATAGTATTTACAAGTGCAGGGAATCCCAAAACCTGGACCGGCAAACTTAAAGATGCAGGAATAAAAGTAGTACATGTGGTTAGCAGTAGCCAATTTGCGCAAAAAGCAGAAGCGGCAGGCTGTGATGCAGTTGTAGCAGAAGGCTTTGAAGCAGGCGGTCACAATGGCCGCGAAGAAACAACCACGTTTGTGCTGCTTCCACTTGTTAGAGAAGCAATAAAAATTCCGTTAATAGCTGCGGGAGGTATTGCTACAGGCAGGCAAATGTTGTCAGCGATGGTATTAGGTGCTGATGGCGTACAGGTAGGCACCAGGTTTGTTTGCACTCCTGAAGCATCATCTCACCCTGACTTTAAAGAAAAAGTAATACAGGTAAAAGAAGGTGATACCATGCTTAGCATGAAACAAACTATACCTGTTAGGCTTTTGAAAAACCCATTCTACGAAAAAATAAAAGCAGCAGAAGAAAGCGGTGCTGATAAAGAAACCTTGCTGGAAATATTAGGAAGAGGCCGGGCAAAACAAGGAATGTTTGAAGGCGACCTGAATGAAGGAGAACTTGAAATTGGACAGGTTGCTGCTCTTATACATTCCCTAAAACCTGCTGCTGAAGTAGTACTGGAGATTTGGAACGAATATCTGGAAATGAAGAAAAAAGTATGTAGTTGAAAATAAATGAACTTAGAATAAATGTTCCATTCATTTACTTAAGATGTAATAATAATAACAACCCCATTTACCATGAACAAAAAAAACAAACCTGATACACGGGGTTTTGTTTATAGTACAGACCCCAACTTCAACTTTGAATCTGAACACGAAGAGGCTAAAGAAACTTTGCCGCCGGCAAAACAAAAACTGAAAATAAAACTTGACACCAAACAGCGTGCAGGTAAAGCTGTAACGCTTATAGAGGGTTTTATCGGCTTGGACGAAGATTTAGATGAATTGGGAAAAAAACTCAAAAATTTTTGCGGTACAGGTGGCAGTGTAAAGGATGGGCAAATAATTATACAAGGAAATCAAATAGAAAAGGTGAAACAGTGGTTGGTAAAAAATTCATTCAAGGTATCATGAATATTGCATTGGAGCTGTTTAACTCAAAGTCTCTATTCATAAATTATTTTATCAAAACCACCGTGCCTTTTACGGTTTTAACCGGTCTGCCATCAAAAGAATATTGAGCTACCCACACGTACACACCATTATCAGAAGCTACCCCATTTATAGTGCCGTTCCATTTTTTATAAGGATTTGTACTTACAAACACTGCCTGCCCCAATCGGTTAAAAACTTTAAAGGAATAGTTGGAAACCGCAGATAAGGTACCTAATGGTCCAAATTCATCATTGCGTGTATCTCTGTTTGGCGTAAAGGCATCGGGAAAAACAATATCCTGGCATGCTGCTTCTATTTTAATTGATGCAGTTGCTTTGCACCCGATTATATCAACCACTTCAACTTTATACGTGCCTGTTTGTGATGCAATAAAGACAGAATCATTAGAATTATCCTGCCACAGATAAGCCCTGAATTTACCCGGATTCAAAACAACTTTATTACCCGGACAAATTATAGTATCATTTCCTAAAGAAATTTTCAATGGATATGAAACAGGCACGGGTTCTATTCCTGAAGTCTGTACACAACCATTTGCATCAGTAACGTTTACAGAAACAGATCCGCTTTCAAGGTTTTTTACAGTATCACCAATTCCACCTGATGACCATTGATATTTATATGGCGCAGTTCCTCCTGAAACATTTAACCACGCAACTCCATTTTTTAAACCACATGTTGTTGTAGCTGTAGTTACATTTATAAGGATTGCCGAAGCTTCGCCAACTGTTGTATCGCGTATGGTTTTACACCCGGCTAAATCTGTTACCTGAAGGGTGTACTTACCTGCATTTACATTTTGCAATGTAGCCGTAGTAAATGTATCATTGCGATTGATCCAAAGATAAGTATAAGGCAAAACACCATCAGTAACATTTGCAGTAACTGCTGCACCCGGCTTCCCATAACATTTGGAATCTGTTGTAGCAAACCCGGTAATAACAGGCACTGTAGAAGGATTTACAAAGATAATTGTACTAACACTACAACCTTTAAAATCAGTAACCTGCAATGAATAATTTCCCGGAGCAAGATTATTTAAAACAGGGGTAGTTAAATTTACCGGTGCCCAATAATAACTATAGGGTGCTACACCTCCTGATACACTGGCAGCTATACTTCCGTTGTTAAGATTGCAGGTTGTATGATCTACCTGAAAAGATAAAGTTGGTGTAGAAGATGAAATTATGATAGCCTGATTTGTACTTGTACAGCCATTACCATCAGTAATTGAAATGGTATAACTACCTGCAGATAGATTACTAACTGTAGACCCAACAAAAGAACCTGGTGACCATAAATAACTATACGGCGGCACACCTCCGGATGGTGTAATGGTTGCAGAACCATTACTATTGTTACAGGTTGTAGGGGTTGTTGTTATTACAGAAGTTATTTTTGACGGCCCTGTAATTTGTACAGAGTCAATACCCATACATCCTGTATTGTCGATTACTTGTACCTGATAACGTCCTACTGATAATGTTGTTGCTGTTGCATTATTTCCACCGGCGGGTGACCATTGGTAGGTGAAGGGAGAAGTACCTGTTGCAGTTGCAGTTGCTGCCCCGTTATTGCCTCCAAAACAGGTAACAGGTTTAATATTACTAATTGAAACCCTAACCCTGCTCGTATTGACTACTTGAATATGAACCGTATCAATACAATTATTATTATCATAAATAGTTACAACATAATTACCAACATTCAATCCCGAAGCAGTAGTTGCATTTCCTCCATAAGGTGACCATGAATAAACATAAGGAAATGTCCCTCCTGATTCATTTATAACAGCCGAACCCAATACGCTAGTACAGGAAATATTATTTACTATAACACTGTGCTGTAGCGCTTTCAAGGGTTGATTAATAGTTACGGATAATAAACCAGATGTACAGCCATTTGCATCTTTTACAGTTAATTGATAAGTACCTGCAAATACATTTACCAGTGGATTGTCTGTAAATGTTGAGCTACCATTGTTCCAATTAAACGTATAAGGGGGAACTCCACCTGAAACTGTAACATTAGCACCTCCGGTTTGCTGACCGAAACATGGAATGTTGGTTGGCGTAATAGAATTTATTTGAGGAAATGTACCTGCTGGAATAAGAGCCTGTTTAGAAATGATACACCCGTTGGCATCTGTAATAGTAAGATTATATGTTCCCGGCGTTAAGTTACTAATGCTGTCAGTATTATAGTTACCCGGAGTCCAGTTGTACAGATATGGCCCAACACCACCGGAAACTAAAACTTTTGCAGCACCATTATTTAAGCCACAAAAGGTTGGGTATGATTTAACCGATGCTGCTAATGCCGTAAGGGGTTCATTTATTTGTACTGTTGCAGTATCTGTACATCCGCTTGCATCATTTACAATTACGTGATATAAACCTGCTGTCAGATTATTAGCTGTAGCTGCATTGCCACCGCTGGGTAACCATTGATAACTATAAGTGCCTCCTGTTCCCGCAACAACAGCAGTTGCTGAACCTGTATTTCCTCCAGAACATTTAACATCTGATTTATTGGCAATTGCAACAGAGACACCCCCGTTATTTATTAAAGAGATAGGTACACTATCTCTACAACCTGCACTGTCAATAATTTTTATAAAATAATTACCCGGCAAAAGGTTGTTTGCTGAAGCATTTGAAGAAACTAAAGGTGTCCATAAATAAGTATAAGGTTTATAGCCTCCATTTGGAGTAATGCCAATATATCCATTTGCATTTCCACATGTGGCATCAGTTTTTACAATATTATGGGTTAATGCAATCGGGTTAGTAATTACAACAGTATCCATAGCTGTACAGGCGTTATTGGCTGTAACTGTTATTACATAAGTTCCCTGACCAAGCCCTGAAATTGTTGAAGAATTTGATATTGGAGTTGTATTCCAACTATATGCAATAGCATGGATACCCGTATCTGCTGTAACTATTGCTGTAGCTGAAGCATTGTTATCATTCGCACAGGTAATAACATTTAATACAGTAGCATTTACATCCATAATGTGTATTGTTTTAGCTACAAAAATTATAGAGCCTCCACCTCCTGGGGCAGTGAGAACAATATTATATTTACCTGGGGCAGAAAATGTATGGGTTGCATTAAATGAGGTAGCTGTATTAGAAGCCCCCGATGCCGGATCACCAAAATCCCAATTGAATGCATTAAAACAAAGTGGTGAAGTATTTGTAAAACTAAGCTGTCTGTTATTTATACAACTAAATGTAAAATCAACATTGGGTGAAGGGGCGTTGCTTATTTTTATATTGTCAACTGCAAATCCATCGTAACTGTTGCAGGTTGTTCCTGCACCAAATGTAAATCTGAATTTGACATTTGGTTTTCCGGAAAGTGCAGTAAGACTATGGGAGGCTTTAACCCATGCCCCACTCCCATTACCGCCACTACAAGATCCCGAAGAAGGTTTAATAGTGCCTGACCATCCTTCTTTATTAGACCCCAAACCCGTCATATTCAGTATGTTGCCGTAGTTAAACCAATTGTTGTTAAAACAATTTACAGGCTCACCGAGAGAACCAACATTTAACCAGGATATACCGTTATCTAAACTATATTGAAATGAGGCACCATCATATCTAAATTCCTGTTCCCAGAATATATCGAACTCAATATAAGGATCAGTTAGTGTAGTGAAATCGAAACAAGGACTTACCAAAAATGACCTTTGACTTGCATTATAAGAACTCCCTGTAAGTCCACCTGTTATCCAGCAATTTTGTCCTTGTGCAGCACCTGTTATAGTTGTTTTAGCCGGGTGTCCCCATTGCCAATCAGATGATGTTCCGCCGGCAACCCAACTTCCATCTGTAGCTTCAAAATCTTGTTGATAAAGGGTTGCAGCATTTACTACGATACACTGCGCTGAAATATTACCTCCAAGAGAAAAGCTGAATGAAAAAAAGAAAAAGCAAGCTATACGGTACATTTCCAGGATTATTGATTTGCCTTAGCCCTATTAAGACGCACAAATATGTTTTAACGCTTCAAAAGGCAAAAATAAACTTAGTACCAAATATTGTTCATATTTTTTAAAGGATATATCAGATCCTTTCAAGTAAATTAAAATGGAAAGGAAAAGGGCAATTGTAATATGAAGAGAATAAAAAATTCCAATCCTTTTTTTAATCCCCACTTATAACAAAACCTCCATCTATAGGTGGTCGTTTAAAATTTTTCCAGTCACGGTTACACACGTTTGTTATTACTTTTACAATCCCATCAAACCCTTCTGGTTTTATTACAAATAAATCCGCTCCTGTATTATAACAAGCCTTAACATTTATTGGAACTTTAGTTGTTGAGTAAATAATTATCCTCAAATCTTTATAAGATGGATTATTCCGTATTTCTTTCAGAGATTCTAAACCATCTTTATAAGGCATGTTTATGTCCAAAAAAACAAGATCGGGGAGTTCCGTTTTTTGCAAAAATTCATATAATTGGTTACCGTTACTTGCATTAGTAAGCGTTATTGATAAACCAGCATGCTCTATTGCCTCATTAAAAAGGTACATTTCATCTGAATCATCATCTGCAAAAATGATGTTCAAATGAACTTTATTATTTATTTTCAAAGGATTATCTATTATTTTAAAAAAATATGTTTCCATCAATATTGGAAGACAAAGATAGTGCCATTTATATATTTACATGTCATCCTTAAAATTAAAATTTACTATCCCCTCTTGCATATTAGTTCAATAATTGGAATCCATTTATCCAAATAAAAAAACCGCCCCAACAAATGTTGTCGGGACGGTTTTGATAAATACTAAATGAATATCTACAACTTAATGCTTAACCGAAAACATGGTTGACTTCATATTGCCACCCGAGTTTATTTTTAAGAAATAATTGCCGTTAGAAAATGTTTGTAACGGAATGCTGAACTGGTTTTTACCTTCGGTAAATGGAACCGCTTTCTTATATACAACATTGCCGAGTGCATTTACAACTACAACTTCGGCATTTGTTCTGTTAATGGCTTCATATACCACCTGTACTATTTGCGAAGCAGGGTTGGGAAACAATGATAGTTTTTCCTCTTTGACTATTTCGGCGGGTACAGATGCTTTTAAGGCTTTGGTGTTATCTTTTAGTTCACCATTTTCACTGGTTACAGAACTTTCCAAAGTCATATCGTTGAAAATTTCCCCGTCAAACATTTGCTTGCGGCTGATTCTGTAGAATGGCGGCGCAGGCAAAGAGGTGCAACTACTAGTACATGTGGCCGTTGAAACAATAACCCTATAACATGACTGTGACCAGCAACCTGCGCTTGCATAAGCTGTAAGGCAAACGATATACGTATTTGGTGCACCATATACGTGTGTTGGACTTGCAGATGTGGAGGTATTACCATCACCAAAATTCCAAAGATAAGTGACTGCACCGGTTGAGTAGTTGATGAAGTCAACAGAGAGTGGCGATGATATGCAGAACTTGGTTTTGAATTTAGCCAATGGTTTGCATGGAGCATCAATCACTATTGTTTTACACTTTTTAGACCGGCAGGTATCTACCCCTGATATAATGGTAGAAGTAATACATGCTGTGTAAGTACCCGGTGTAGTATAAATGTGTGACGGGCTAACCCCTGTTACCAATGGTGAACCATCTCCAAAGTCCCACACACTTGTGTAACCGGCAGGAGTGGTTTTATTGGTAAAGACTACATTGCCTGTTGTCTGTACCTGAAACCAATAATCTGCCACAATAGAGCAATTAGCGCTTACGCTGATTGTTTTACAACATGTAGCACAACATGTATCACCAGGGCAGGAAACTCTTCTTGCTTTAAGACAAACGGTATGTATGCCTGCAGTTAATAATTTGCTTGTATTGGCTGTCCATGCAGTAAGCACACCATCAAGATAAACGGTGTAAGTAGTGGTTGGTAAGTTCATACCTGTACTGTAAATCAGTTTGGTATAAAGTCCGGAATCCTGCAGGCAGAAATCAGATACTACAGCGCAACATGGTATATTGACCGTTATAAAAATAGTATCGCAACAAATAGAATTGCATGCTATTAATCTTGTAACGTGAGGTCCGCAAGAGGTAAATGTTTTTACAGGATTTATGGCAGTAGAAGTAGAGCCATCATCAAACAACCAATTGTAAGTCAACGGCCCTGTACCAGTAGAAGTATTTGTAAATGTTACCTTGTATTTACATGCTACGGTGTAGGTAAAGCCTGCCACAACATTGCATGGATTAGGAACTACAATAGTGATGCAGGTTGTTGAAGTACAAACATCTCCATTAGAGTTAACATTGGTAGTAGTTAAGCAAACAATATACGTGCCCGGCGATGCATAAGTATGCACAGGATTGGCAAGGGTGGATGTGCTTGCATCACCAAAATTCCATGAGTAAGTTAGTGTACCGTTACCAGTACTTCCATTGGTAAATGTAAATGTTGAACCTACATTAGTAAAAGTAAATGCGGCATTCACAATACATGTATCTCTGCAAAACTGCTGTTGTACCGGGTGCGTAACGTTTACCGGCACTACGTTGCCCCATAGTACCAAAGCAACCGGGGTAGAGTTAGAAGGTATGAAGTTGAGTGAAGTAACCGGAATATTTGGCAATAATTTATTAGGACAAGCATCAGGTGTTTGACCGTTGATATCTGTTCTTATAAAATGACCGTCAACTGCTCCAAATGGGCCAGGGGTAGCGTTTGTGCTAATCAGGTACCCAGGTCGTGCAGGCGGCAATTGTGTATAAAGTATGCCTTCAGGTTCGCCATCGCTAAACCAAAATGGCTGAGGGGTTGAATTGGCAGTAGCACTTCCCATGTAGTTGAAAAATGTTCCAATCGCTCCTACTGCAGGCACCTTTCCATAAAATGTTCTGTTCATGGTATAATCCGGGCCCGCAAAAGATATTTCCCCGGTAGCATTTGTCAGTGTAACACACCTTGGATAAAGCCCCATAGGCATTGCTGCGGTTTGCATATATATAGCCGAGGTAACTAATGCCCCTGCAGGATTAACTTCAACCAAATAGGGAGTAGAAGTAGCTGCAGCCCTTATGGGTCCCATCTCCGCAACCCCTACAATGTTATAATTTCCATTGGCCGGGTTAAATACTACATCATAGCCTGCATCACCATTGGTGGTGCCTGCTGTTGGATATAAATTTCTCCAGCACTCGGCCCCAGCACCATTATATACTGCCGCAAAAGTTGAAAATTTATTATTACCCCCAAACGTTGATGGTATTCTTACTTCCCCGGTAATGACAAATTCACCAGGCATTGCAGTGGGAGATGGTACACAGCCGGGTGCCGGTCTGCCAATTGCTAATTCACGAACTTTCCAAAAGCCGGCCTTATTGTAAGTATTGCTCCACAAAACTCCTCCCGCAGGATTAAATCTTGTGAGTATTACTTGTGGGCTAAGGGGGAGGTTGGTTACAACATTTGGCCACATTACATGACCAACCGCAACAGCATCGCCATTGGGTGCCTGCACAATTGCCACACCTTCTTTGTCATTCCCTCCGCCACCAAAAGGGTTTTCCTGGTACCACATAAATGCACCGTTAAGGTACATGCGACCAACAAACATTTGATTGACTAAGGCACCACCAAAGGGTACCTGTGTCCAACCTGTTATGTAATAAGTTTGTTGCCCTGTACCCAAATCTTTTGGTGCAAGAGAAATATCTCTTGCAATCATGGGTCTGCCGGTTGTTGCCCTTGCACTGGTCAGAATAGCTCCATTAGCTGCATAGCTGGATATCCAAACCTCGCTCATGCCTGCCGAGTTTGCAACGTTTCCTATCGTTACATAATTACTGGTATTGGGGTCTTCAACAACTGCCCATTTATCTTCGTTTTGCGAAGAGCCTGTTGTTGCCTGGAACCTTTGTCCATAACTAAATAAAATAAATGAAATCATGGAAACAACCGTTAGGAGAAATTTCTTTTTCATAATTATAGTTTAAGATTGCGCCTACTCACTTCTATGGGCTTTTTGGCTTACTCCCGAAAATTATTTGGATGTTTTTCCTTGGGTTATGATGTTGTTTTCCTGAGGTATTGGAAAAGAAAAATTGGCTATTCTTCAAAAGTAATTTTAAATTAACAATAATTTAATTAAAATTTCCTGTTTTTAATTCTGATGCTACATATTGATAATTAATGTCTTGTCACTCCTCTTTTCCTAATTGCGCTCAAAAAATCATTTTGCTTTTGGGTAATTGAGAAATAGGAAGATTTGAGAATATACATACCCCCAATAAAAAAACCGCCCATATTATAGGGGCGGTTTTTGGTTTTGTTTTAGTATTAAATAATTAATTTTTTACCGAAAAGAGTGTTGATTTAATACCATCACCCGAGCTAACCTTAAGAAAATAATTCCCGTTGGCAAACGTTTGCACAGGAATGCTGAATTGGTTTTGACCTTCGGCAAATGAAACGCTCTTTTTATACACAACATTTCCCAATGCATTTACTACTATCACTTCGGCTGCTAGCTGGTGAGCGGCTTCAAATATTACCCGTACCTTTTGCGAAGCAGGATTAGGGAACAGCGATAATTTATCTTCATGCTTTACCGGGTCGGCTGGTGCTACTTTGTTTTGGGTTTTTGATTCCTCACTCAATTCTGTTGCAGGTTCTACACCAATCTCACCGTTGTCGTTTATTTCTCTGTTTCCTTGTGGCAGTGCAATGCAACTGGTGTTGCAGGTTGGTGGTGTTGCAACAACTTTATGACAAATCCGTGATACACAACTATTTCCCGACAGGGCATATAAACATGCTGTGTAAGTACCTGCTGTAGCATAGAGATGTGTAGGGTTTGCAGCAGTAGATGTTGTACCATCGCCAAAGGTCCACAGATAGCTGCTTGCACCTGTTGAATAATTTCCAAATTCAATAGAGAATGGTGTTCCCAAACAATAGGTAGTCTTAAATTTAGCCAACGCTTTGCATGCCGAATCCACCACTATTTTTTTACAGATCCTTGAAAAGCAGGTATCGGCCCCATTGGCAAAAGTTGCAGATAAGCATACAGTATAAGTGCCCGGCGCATAAACATGCGATGGGCTTGCCGTTGTAACGGTAGGGGAACCATCTCCAAAGTTCCATGATGAAGTATAACCTGTTGGTGTTGTTTTATTAGTGAACAATACATTACCGGTTCCTGTCTGCACCTGTGGCCAGAAATCTGCAATTAAAGTACAAGGAGCACTTACATTAATCGTTTTGCAACATGTAGCACAACAGGTATCCCCGGCACAAGAAACCCTACGTGCTTTCAGGCATACCTTATGCAATCCGGCAGTTAGTAGCTTACTTGTATTAGCAGACCATGAAGTAAGTACACCATCCAGGTAAACAGTATAAGTAGTTGTCGCTAAATTCATTGTTGAGCTATATATTAGTTTCACATACAACCCTGAATCACGCAAACAAAAATCTGATTTCACCTCGCAACATGGAATTATTACCACGATTTCTACGGTATCACAGCAGGCTGCATTGCAGGTTATAAGTTTAGTAACATGTCTTCCACAAGTAGCAAAGGTTTTAATTGGGCTCTTTGTAGTTGAAATAGTACCGTCGTCAAAAAGCCATTTATATGTGAGTGTACCAGTACCTGTTGAAGTATTTGTAAATGTTACTTTGTACTTGCATGCTACTGTGTATGTAAAGTTTGCTACAACATCACAATTTGCAATCGTAATTGTTTTGCATGATTCAGTAGCACAAGTATCACCGGCAGCATTTACATTGTATATAAGCAGGCAAACATTATACACTCCTGCAGTTGGATAAGTGTGTGTAGGGTTTTGCAAAGTAGAATTGGTGCCATCACCAAATATCCAGAAGTATGATATTGTACCATTGCCACTTCCACTACCCGTAAAACTTACAGTATTGCCTGATTGTGTAAATGTAAAAAATGAACTCACAATACATGTATCTCTGCAGAATCTTTGCTGAACCGGCAATTGGGTGCTGGTTGGCTGAAGAGGAACCCATCCAGTTTGAGCTATGAGAGTGGATGTAACTAAAGTTGATGCTGATGACTGAAAAGGAAAATTGTCAACAGGTGAACTTTTGCAACCATCAGGTGTCTGAAAAGCTAAATCAGTTTTTATTAAATGACCATCGCCACCGCCAAATGCACCCGCTGGTAATGAATTGCTACTGATCACATAACCAGGTTTTGGGGAAAGTTTGGTTGCTAATATTCCTTCGGGTTGTGCATCATTTAAGTAAAATGGCTGCGCTACCGAATTGGATGTTCCAAAGCCGGCAAAATCTACAAAAGTGCCAGCAGTGCCGATGGATGGAACTGATCCCATAAAAGTTTTATTTAGCCCAAAGTCAGCGCCGGCAAAAACCAGCTTGTTGATTGTGCCAGGTGTAGAGCTATTCATAGTACAAGACCTTGGGTATAAACCCATAGGAGTTAAATTGGGTGTTTTGCAATAAACTGCAGATTTTATTAAGGTTCCCGAGGTGCTTAACTCTACCATATACGGAGTGGAACCTGCAGATGCTCTTACAGAAGTAAATTGAGCAACACCTACAATATTGTAATTGCCGGTACTATTGTTTAATACTACATCATAGCCTGCATCAGCAGTAGTAGGTAGCGTAACCGTAGCAGGGTATATGCCTCTCCAACATTCGTTACCTGCACCATTATATACTGAAGCAAATGTAGTTGGCTTTCCTCCACCAGCAACCGTAGGTATAGCTACTTCACCTGTAATAATAAACTCACCGGGCATTGTTGCCGGACTGACCGCACAGTTTGGCACAGGTGCACCTAATGCAATTTCCCTTGGCATCCAGTTACCTATTTGATTGTAAACATTGCTCCACATTGCTGCTCCAGCAGAATTAAATCTCGATAAAATAATTCTGTTGCCTGCAGGAGTATTACCTGTCAGGGGAACAAAAGCAATACCTACAGATACTGCATCACCATTTGGTGCGGTTACTACTGCAACTCCTTCTTTGTTTTGCCCGCTTGTAGTGGTACTTGATGGGTTTTCTGTGTACCACAGAAAAACACCATTTAAATTAATTCTACCCACAAACATTTGATTAATTACAGCCGTTCCAATAGCTGATTGTGTCCATCCTGTAACATAGTAAGTAGTCTTGCCGGTAGGATCCTTTGGGGCAATTGAAATATCCCTTGCTATCATTCTTTTACCATTTGTAGCAATTGCGGTTGTAGTAACTATACCACTGTTGTTATAACTGGAAATCCATAGCCTGCTAAATAAATCTACATTAGAAGAATTGCCAATGGTTACATATGCTTTTATTGAGGTGTCTTCTACAACAGCCCAATAATCATCTGAAAGTGAAGTTCCTGTTGTGGCCTGAAATCGCTGCGCATAAGTTGCTGAAAAAAGCAATAAAAATGCAATAGCAAATACGAAAAGATTTTTTTTCATGCTTTGTTAAGTTATTGGTTATGCCTACTCATTTTGGGCTTTTCGGCTTACTCCCTAAATACATTACACAAGATAAAATAAAATTTGAACTAATCCCAAACAATGTAATACACATTTTGATAATTAAAATAAATGCCCCGCTAATAAAGCAGGGCATTTATTTTAAAATAGAAAATGAAACTTTAATTCTTTACTGAAAATAGGGTGGAGTGAATCCCTGTTCCCGCATTAACCTTTAAAAAATAGTTTCCGTTCGCAAATGCCTGCACAGGTATACTGAACTGGTTTTTACCTTCGGTGACATTAACAGTTTTCTTATACACTACATTTCCTAAAGCGTTTACAACAGTAACTTCTGCTGAAGTTCTTTTAACTGTTTCAAATACTACCTGCACTTTTTGCGTGGCAGGGTTAGGAAACAAGGATAGCTTTTCGTCTTGTTTAACCGGGTCAGCTACTTTTGCATTTTTTAATGCCGAAGTGTTGTCCTTAGAAACTCCATTCTCTACATTCAATGCCCCTTCGAGGGTCATCTCATTGTAGATTTCCTGATTTGCATTCCTGTCGCCTATTGGGGGCAAAGCAGTGCAACTGTTATTGCAGGTAACCACAGAAACATTTACCTTATAACAAACCTTAGATATACACCTTGATCCGCTGATGGCGTATAGGCAAACTGTATATGTGCCTGGTGATGCATAGAGGTGAGAAGGATCGGATGATGTAGATGTAGTTCCGTCACCAAAATCCCACATATAGCTGGTTGCCCCAAATGAGTAGTTGATAAAATCTACATTGAGTGGGTTTGCAAGACAATGTTTTGACTTAAACCTTGCCTGAATTTTACAAGGGGTATCAACAATTATTTGTTTGCAATTTTTAGAATAACAAGTATCCATGCCGGTTATAAGCCTGGTTGTAAGACAAACGGTATAGGTGCCGGGTACATACACATGAGAAGGACTCGCAGTAGTTGAAGTTGGCGAACCATCTCCAAAATCCCACATGCTTGTATAACCTGCCGGGGTGGTTTTATTTGTAAATACAACATTTCCGGTAGTCTGAACCTGTGACCAGAAATCTGCCTGAAGGCTACAATTTGCTCTTACCAATATAGACTTACAACAGGTTGCACAGCAGGTATCTCCAGGACATGATACCCTTCTTGCCCTCAAGCAAACTGAATATAATCCCGCAGAAAATAACTTGTAAGTATTATTTGTCCACGTTGTAAGTGTACCTCCAACATACACACTGTAAGTAGTTGTAGGAAGATTCATTGCTGTATTGTAAATGAGTTTAACATACAACCCGGAATCTTGAAGGCAGAAGTCAGATTTAACTTCGCAACAAGGTATATCAACAGTTATATCAATAGTATCGCAGCAAGTGGTATTACATGTAATCAACCTTGTTCTGTGCGGCCCGCAAGCTGTAAATGCCTTAACAGGGTTTGCCAGTGTAGATGTAGTACCATCATCAAATAACCAATGATAAGTGAAAGGCCCTGTACCTGTAGATGTATTGGTAAATGTTACCTTATACTTGCAGGCAACTGTATAGGTAAAACCTGCAATTATATCACAATGGTTAACGACCGAAATTGTTTGGCAGGAACTTGCTCTACATGTATCGCCGTTGGAGTTTATATTGGTGGTTGTTAAGCAAACCACGTAGGTTCCCGAAGCGGCATAAGTATGTGTTGGGTTGGTACTTGTAGAGCTTGTAGCGTCACCAAAGTCCCATGCATATGAAAGGGTGCCGTTTCCGGTACTGGTATTGGTAAATGAATAAGTTGAACCAGCATTAGTAAAAGTAAATCCTGCTGTAACTACACATACATCTTTACAAAATTTTTGTTGTACTGCATATGTAAAGTTTGGAGGTTGAACGGGACCCCATTGTTGTTGCTGTACTTGTACAGAGTTAGATGGAATAAAATTTTGAACAAACATTGGCATACTCTGTATAGGATTGTTTTTACAACTATCAGGCGTTTGACCAGAAAGGTTTGTCCTTATAAAATGTCCATCGCCTCTGCCAAAAGCACCTGTAGGATATGCATTGGTGCTGATTAAAAACCCGGGATAGGCATTGAGCTTTGTGGCAATAATCCCCTCGGGTTGTGCATCATCCAATACAAATGGTTGAGGAAAAGAGTTAGCAGAAGCCAACCCATCATAATTGGTAAATGAACCTGGGCCACCTATGGATGGTACTGTACCCAAAAAGGTTTTTTTACCTACATAATCAGGTCCTGCAAAGAAAATCTGTCCAGGAGCAGTTGTAGAATGACCAATGGTTACACAACGTGGATATAGACCCATTGGGGCACCTGTAGGACTTAAATAAAGGGCAGCACCAGCAAATCCTCCGGTTGGGGTTACTGCTACCAGATAAGGTGTTGATGTAATGACAGCTCTGCCGATTCCCAATTGGGCTACTCCAACAATATTATAAATACCACTGGCTGCATTATAAATAATATCATATCCTGCATCTCCGGTATTTGGTTTAGATGTGCCAACAGGATATAAATTTCTCCAGCACTCGGCTCCTCCCCCATTGTACAAAGCTGCAAATGTATTTGGTGTGCCTGCACCACCTGCTGCAGGAGGTTGTGCTACTTCACCTGTAATTACAAAGTCACCGGGCAAACTAGGTGTACCTACGCAACTGGTTGTAGGTACCCCCGGAGCCATTTCTCTTACTTTCCAGTTTCCTGATTTATTGTAAATATTGCTCCAGATTAATCCACCTGCAGAGGTAAACCTTGCGAGAAATATCCTTGATCCGGCCGGGATGTCAGATGTAGCAGGCATCATAGCATTTCCCACGATTACAGCGTCGCCATTGGGAGCCGTAACTATTGCTACGCCTTCTTTTTCTATTCCCGGTGCTACAATTGGATCTTCACGGTACCACATAATTGAACCGTTTAGTCTAATTCTGCATATAAATGCCTGGTTTAATGCTACTCCGGTAGATGCTGATAGAGACCATCCGGTTACATAATAAGTTCTCAGACCGGTAGCAGGGTCTGTCTCGGCAAGAGATATATCTCTTGCAATCATTTTTCTGTTTGTTGTAGCCCTTGCACTTGTGACAACTACACCATTCATATTATAGCTCGATATCCATAACTGGCCAATACCAGCAGAAGTGGTTACATTGCCTATAGTTACATAGCCTGCACCAGCAGGTAGTGCAATATCCTCAAGTTCAGCCCAATATTCTTCTGCAAGTGCTGCACCTGTTGTTACTTGAAAACGTTGCGAAAATGTGGGGTTCCACAAACTTAAAATGAAGAGAACGAGAAAAAAGGATTTCATTTTCATAATTGTTAGTTATTAAGGTTATGCCTACTCACTTTCTGGGCTTTTCGGCTTACTCCCAAAGTAATGGATATAACAGGATAAACCTGTTACAATAAAATAAATAAAGTGGTGTGGAAAAAATCAAAAGGTTAGGCTTATCAAAAGTAACGATTTTTAAAATTAACTTTTATTAAAAGTTTATTGTTTCAACTTCGTGTTTTGAAAAATCACCAGCAATATTAAAAAATTTGCAAGCTATTTTTTTAGGGGCATGCATCTTGCTCTTATACTAAAGCAGACCATATAAATGGGTTTGTTTATTTTTGACAAAATCAAAATACAAGTCCTGAAGAAATTCCTGAAAATATTTATCAGAATTGTGGTCAGCTTTATAGCATTTATATTATTAATATGGATGCTTATTCAGGTTACACCTGTCCAAAACTGGATTGTAAAAAAGGTTGCCCAACGCCTATCTAATGACCTCCATACAGAAGTAAGTATAAAACACGTAGACATCTCGCTATTTAACAGCCTAAACATGGATGGTACGCTGGTAAAGGATTTAAATAAGGATACATTACTATATGCCGGCAAATTAAAATTAAGAATTACAGATTGGTTTTTCCTTAAAGATGAATTAGTACTAAAATATATTGGTCTTGAAGATGCTTATGTAAATATGTACCGTAAAGACTCCGTATGGAATTATCAATTTATTGCTGACTATTTCTCTCCTAAAAACCCCGCTTCCAGGAAAAAGGGTTCATTAAAGCTTAATCTTAAAAAGCTTGATTTCAAAAACTTTTCCTTCAAAAAAAATGATGAGTGGGTTGGTACTGAAATGGTGGTGAAAGTTAATAATCTGCAACTGGAAGCAGAAACATTTGATCTTGAAAAAAACAACTTCGGAATCAAAGAGCTGGAATTAGACAGGCCATTTTTTTCATTGTCAGATTTTGAAGGGAAAAGGCCAATTGTCATTAAACCCAAAAGGGTTAGGCGTGCAGATGAAATGTATTTTAACAGTTCTGATCTTAATCTTACTGTTGATAACCTTATCATTAAAAACGGGACATTTCAAAATCTAAAAAACCCTGACCGCCCTGCCGATAGTTACTTTGATGCTGACTATCTTTCTTTCAATAAAATAAACGCCAGTTTTAAACAGTTCAGTTTTGTTAGAGATACCATTAAAGCACAGATTGAAATTGCTACACGTGAAAGATGCGGGATAGAGGTACGAAAGCTTAAGGCTGACTTTAAACTTACTCCTGAGATAATGGAGTTTAAAAAATTAGACCTCATTACCGGTCAATCACATTTACAGTCTTATTATGCTATGCATTTTACTGATTTCAATGAAGACTTTTCTGACTTTGAAGAAAAGGTAACAATGGAAGCAAACCTGGTTGGTGCAATTATAAACAGTGACGACATTTCGTTCTTTGCACCAGCACTTTCTGACTGGAAAAAACAAGTGACCATATCTGGATATGGAAAAGGTACATTAGCAAAATTGGTGACAAAAAACCTGTTTGTAAAATCGGGAAACAGCACAACCCTAAGCGGCGACCTTACTATGACCGGGTTACCATATGTTGGGACTACCATATTCGATTTTCAAAATGGTAATATCCAAACCAATTACAATGATGCAGCTACATTTGTACCTTCCATAAAGGAGGTGCAAAATCCATCCTTGTCCGGTTTGGGTAATATTAAGTTTAAAGGAAATTTTATTGGAACCATTCAGCGCTTTGCTACCAATGGCATATTCAGTACTAACCTTGGAGGATTTAGCACCAGTGTTGTAATGGAGCTTTCTGCAAATAAACCTGCCATATACAATGGGCATTTAGTTACGCAACAATTTGACATTGGCCGGTTTTTGAAAATAAAAAATATGGGAACCCTGTCATTTGACGGAGGAATAAAAGGGGTGGGCCTTACTTTAAATACCCTTAAAACTTCTATTAAGGGAAAGGCAAGCCAGCTTAAGTACAATAATTATACTTATAGAAAAATACAGGTAGAGGGAATTTTTCAAAAAAAGCAGTTTGACGGAACTGTCAAAATTGATGATGACAATATTGATTTTATTACAACTGTAAAAATGGATTTTCGAGAGAGCCAGCCCATTTTTAACGTACTAGGCGATTTGTCACACAGCAACTTTCAAAGACTGAATCTTAGTTCTAAAGACTTGCAGATATCAGGACTTTTCGATCTTAATTTTACAGGAAAAAATATTGACCAGTTTTTGGGAAGTGTAAAAGTATATAATGCCACTTTCAGACAAGACAGTGTGAAGATAGATCTTGACTCGCTTAGCTTGCAGTCAAGATATGAAAACGGCAATCGCCTGCTATCGCTCCGGAGCAATCAGTTTGATGCATCTATAGATGGTAAGTACAATATTCTAGACCTGCCAAATGCATTCCAGGTTTTTCTACACAACTACTATCCTGCTTATATTGCACAACCGAAGGTGGTAGTAAAAGACCAGCATTTCAACTTTGTACTCAATACCAAAAATATTGATGGATACACAAAACTATTTAGTAAAGATATTGGCGGCCTTAGCAATAGTAGTATAATCGGCACCCTCAATACTACAGATACCGTTTTTGAAATTTATGCAGATGTACCCGAATTTTCGCTGGGTAAAAATATCTTCAGAAATATATCATTTATTGGTCAGGGAAATTTTGACGAACTGCACATGACTGGCAATATTGAAAATATTTCAACCAGCGACAGTTCCGTTTTTCCCAATACCAGCATCAAAATAAATTCAAAAAAAGATGTGTCAACAGTTAGCATTAAAACCAAAGCTACAAATACGCTCAATGAGCTAAATTTTAATGCAGCAGTCACCAACTATACTGATGGGGTGAAAATAAATTTTGATTCTTCTCATTTTGTTATCAACGAAAAACGGTGGGAACTGGAGCAAAAGGGTGAAATTGTTATAAGAAAGAATATAGTATCTGCCGAGAATGTACGGTTTACACAAGGCGACCAGCACATTGAAGTGGCTACAACACGTGACAACTTACTAAATCAGGATAATCTGAAAGTAAAATTACAGAGTATAAACATTGGGGATTTTACCCCACTATTTATGACCAATCCAAGGTTAGAAGGGTTGGTAACAGGAGATATATTAATGCGGGATTTCTTTGGAAAATTTACAGTAGAAGCAGATATAAGGGCCGATCAGTTCAGGCTTGATAATGATTCGGTAGGTGTTATAAATATACAGGGAAAGTATAACAGCCGGGATGGTAAGATAGGGTTTAATGCTACTTCATTAAATGATACCTATAGTTTTCTCGCAAATGGTCAGTATAATCTAAAAGACTCTATAGGTGAACCATTGGCTACTGTTATTAAATTGAAAAATACCAGGGTGAATATTCTCAATAAATTTTTGAGCAGCATATTCACAAACATAGATGGATTTGCCTCAGGTGATTTGCAAATCAACGGCAACCCTTCAAAACCGGAGCTGTTAGGTAATGTCACGCTTAAGAAAGGTAGCCTGCTGGTAAATTTTACACAGGTGAAATATGAAATAGATTCAGCTACTTTTAAGTTTGACAAAGAGGGGATTGATTTTGGGAGATTTACTATTAAAGATAAGTTTGGCAATGTGGGGAATGTTAGCGGCAAGCTGTATGAAAAGCAATTTCAAAACATGCGCTTCAACCTGGACCTCTACACCCAGCGGTTGCTTTTAATTGATACCAAACCAACTGACAATCCGCAATTTTATGGCACAGCCATTGGCAAGGCAACCATGAATATTACCGGCCCGCAACAAGATATTCATATTGGTATAGTTGCATCGCCGGTAGATAGTTCTCAAATATATATTCCGTTAACCAATAGCCGCGAAAGCGGAAAGGCCAGCTATATTGTCTTCAAACAATATGGAACAGAAATGATAGACCTAAGCCGGAGCAATGAAGCCAATGTAACTGTTGACCTTGACCTGACTGCCAATCCCCTGGCTAAAATAGATGTGATACTGGATGCGGCTACCGGTGATATTATAAAAGCAAATGGAAATGGTCGTTTGAAAATTCATGCCGGCACGGTTGACCCTTTAACTATTAAAGGACGCTACGAAGTTGTGAAGGGTACTTATGATTTCAACTTTCAGTCATTCATAAAGAAGCCATTTATATTTCAGGAAAATAGTGGTAGCTATATAGAATGGAATGGAGACCCTTACAATGCAAGGTTACAGGTAAATGCAACTTATGTAGCAGAAAATGTACGTTTGGGCGACCTTGTAAGTAATCAAAACCTGGGAGGAAATGTACAAAGCTACCAGGGCCAGGTATATGTAGTGGCTAACATAAGTGGTAATTTGAAAAAACCAAATATTAAATTTGGATTGGATTTTCCACAAGGGGCACAGGTAAAGAGCGATGAAACTTTTAACCAGTTTCTGACGAAGCTGGAAAGGGATGACAACGAAATGCTGAAGCAGGTTACCTACCTGATTGTATTTGGCTCCTTTGCACCCTATGGCGAAAACAAAGCACCTAATATAACAGCACTTGGGTATAACACAATTACAGGTCTTCTTAGCAACATGGTGAATGGGGTAGTAAGTAACCTGCTACGAAAAACAGGTTTTCAGCTTGATGTAAATGCCTCTTTGTACAACAGCAGTTCTTTATTTGGAGGAACTGCAAGTAACCCTAATACATTTGACCGCACAAAACTGGATGTAAAGCTTAATAAGAAATTTTTTGACAACAAAGTAATCATAACCCTAGGGAGTGACCTTGATCTGAACGTAAACAGCAACAGTGTAACCAGTCAGCAATTGGGCAATTTGCAACTACTACCAGATGTAACGGTAGAATTTATACTAAGCCGCGACAGGAAAGTAAGAGCCATTATTTTTAGCCGTAACAATCTGGATATATCCACCGCAGGTGTTGGTAGAAGAAACCGCACAGGAGCCAGTATATCATATAGAAGAGAGTTTAACCACCTGCTGACAAAACCTAAAAAACAAGAAGACAAAAAACCTACAGAAGCACTACCTGTTGCTGTCCCGGCCGTAGGTGCAAGTGAAGAAAAAAAAGAGGAATAAACTGGTTCAATTAGAACTCCTTATTTGAAAATTACTGTCAGCGGCATAACTTTATACATTTATGTCCAACAACAATCATAAATTCACCTGTCACAATGCTACTATAAGTGATGTACCTGCATTGGTGGAAAATAAAATTTTGTTTGGATTAGAAATATCTGCCCCTCAGCCACTAAATGCTATACATTCGCTAAGGGATCAGATGATCAGTTATTGTATTAAATCTATAACCTAAACAAAATAAAAAATCAACCTTTTAATCAGCGATAAAGCAATAATAATAAAAGGAGTTTAATCCCTGAACTAAAAAACTTTAAGAAACATAAAAATTACAAACAATGAAAAATTCAACAGTTATATTTTTAACTATTGCTCTTTCTTTTTGCTTTGGTTTTGCATTTAAAACAATTATTTCTAAACCAAATGATGATAAAGCAAGTACAAAAAAAGTAACCGGAATCGGAGGCGTTTTTTTTAAGTGTAAAAATCCTAAATTAGTAAGGGAATGGTATGCAACTAATCTGGGATTAAATACGAATCAGTACGGGGCTGTTTTTGAGTGGAGGCAAGGTGCAGACTCTTCCCAAAAAGGATTTACACAATGGAGTCCTTTTAATGAAAAAACAAAATATTTTGAGCCCTCTACTAAAGATTTTATGATCAATTACCGTGTAGAAAACCTTGAAGGCCTAATAGACCAGCTAAGAAAGTCGGGAGTAACAATTACCGATTCCATACAAACAGTTGAGTACGGCAAGTTTGTTCACATTATGGATATAGAAAACAACAAAATAGAATTATGGGAGCCTAATGATATTGAATTTGATAAATTAGGTGAAAAGATTGGTGCGAAGACAACTAAATAAAAAAATGGTAAGTATGGTTGTCTCTGAATTTATTTAATGAGTCTATTTCTTAACGACAGCCTTTAAAAGTGGATATCAGGGATTTCTTGATAAGCTAAATTCAATTGAAATATTATTGTCAGATTGTTTTATTCATAACATTTTTTAAAAAAAGTCACAATAAAATATTAACGTTATAGGAATAGCTTGAATTGGATTGCTATTGGGTTTTATGTTTCTAATTATTTTTAAGAATACTTCTATCAAACAACTCCCTGTTGCAGGTTTCATTCTTATAAAAATGGTGATGCCTTTATGGATATAAGGTTGTTATCGTTGTTTAAAGTGAAGTATCAGGATGGCGCTGAAATGGATAAAGCAGAAACTGTAACATTTTTCAATGACATGTGCTGCATGGCACCGGCAACACTTATTGACAAGCGTATTGTATGGCAAGACAAGGGTAATAATTTAGTACAAGCTACTTTTACTAACAATGGAATTTCAATTTCCGCAAATCTATATTTTAATAAGACAGGTGAGCTGGTTAATTTTATTTCAACCGATAGGTACAATGTGGATGCTGGTAAAAACACCCCCTGGTCAACACCACTTTCAAATTATAAAACCCAAGACAATTTAACACTTGCTAAATACGCAGAAACCATTAATACATATCCCGACAGGAGTATGGTTTATGGTAAATTTGAAATACAATCGGTAACCTATAATTGCAAAGTATTTTATTGAGGCAATTGCAAGCAGTTAAATAAAATAAAAAAGCACCGAAGTAATCGGTGCTTTTTTATTAAAGTATTTATTCTGTTATTAACCTTGAGAAAATTCAGCATTTGCCATTATTTCTATTTCATCTCCTAAAATAGCAGATGGAGTTTTAGGCGCTATATCAAAATCTGTTCTTTTTATGGTTCCTGTAATTTTAAATCCTGCAGCATTTTTTTTGCTCATAGGATTTACGCCTGTTTTGGCAATTACATTTAGTGTTACAGATTTGGTAATACCATGCAAAGTTAAGTCTCCTGTTACACTGTAGTTGTTCACTCCTGTTTTTGTAAAAGACTTACTTACAAATGTTAGTTTCGGAAACTTTGCAGCATCAAAATAATCAGGACTTTGTAAATGCTTATCACGGCCTTCATTGTCTGTATTGATACTTGCAATATCAGCACTCATTTCCACTTGTGCATCACTAAAATCTGCTTTAGGAGCTTTAATGCTTGCAGAAAAGTTTTTAAAACTTCCTTCTACATCAGAAATCATAAGGTGGGTTATAGAAAAGCCTAAACGTGCATGTGCTTTATCTAATTGCCATGTGGATTGGCTGTAAGAATTAATTGAAGAGAGCAATACAACTACTACTGATAGTGCTAATAATGAAAGTTTTTTCATGATTTTAGAAAGTGGTTTTATTTTTAAATATTTAGAAGCAAATCTATCTTCAATTTGGTTTCATCAAATTGATATAGGTCAAGATGGATGTTAATTTTACACAAAGGTTACAAACGCTAATTGTCTATTTACATAATGCAAGTATGAGAAAGCGTTAATATTATAGAAACAGATGCCATTTCTATTATTATAACCATCGAAATTTTAAGCTACTTCTATACATTTTTCCGTATTACGATCTTTCAAAGCTCTTTCTTACCGGTTAGCAGGTTAATATTATCAAGGTAAACATTTACAGGATCTGTACCATTGCTATGACCTTTGCGTATAGCCGTATTGCCATTTATTTGAAATCCAACCTGAAGGTAATTCTCAACAAAGTTTGTCGGCAGGGTTGATTTTTGAATTTTAATACTCAGGGGAAAGGATTCATTATTGAGATAAAGTTTTTCATAAAATAGTTCATTGTCGTTCTGAAAACCTGTTATACGAATGGTGTTCCAATCCGTTTGCTTCATACAAGCATTTATTTTTGTTATTCTTACCCAGCCTTTTACCTTTTTGTTAATTCTTGTATCATCCCAATATGACCAAACATTTGATTTGCTCCACTGCAAACCCCATAAATATGAATAGGGCGGCATTGCCTTTTGAAAAATAAATTCAAGCCCCTCAAGTTCAGAAAGATTTGGGGTTTTGCAGTCTATGTTGTTGTCTACATAAAAGTCCATGCTATAGCTAAAGGCATTTGCTGTTGCAAAATTCCAATGTTTAGTTTTTAGTTGTTTTGCAAGTGTATTGGTGAAAAAAATATTGTTGTATGCATCACCACCTGTAATTCTACATTTAAGTACATCTTTTCGGTCTGCAAATTTATTTTTAGTTACTGCTTTACCTTCTATATCAGTACCGGGAAACATGATATCTTTATAAGTCTCCCAGCCGGTATTAATTCCAAAAGTTGTTTTGTGTGGTTTATTTATTCCGCTGTCTTCAAGAGAAATGAAGTTGTACAATGCTTTAAATGATGTTGATGCAGGATCCTTGTTTTGTGCTAATGCACTAATGCTTCCAATTAGGGCAAGATAAAAAAATACTATTTTCATTAAGTTTCTAAAAATGTAACAACATTCTGCTATTGTATTCATAGTCAGCTTTAACTATGAATACTCAAGCCTGATTGCTTGTTTTAAAAGGAAAATATAATATCGTATATAATACCTTCATTATTGCTTTGATACAAAATATGTGTGTTTAAATTTTTATTTCATTAACCATGCAGGTTTTGTTTTTAATATTTTTTTGTGAATAGGACAACCAGGCATATGTGCATGTGGCAGGTACCCACAACTCATCAGGAACTCATTAACAATTTCGCCACCCGTAAACTTAAAGGTCTTTTTGAAAATCTTTACCCATTCCTCTTTTGTTTTGGGATGATGGAAATCTATCCATTGCTTAAATGAACCATGTTCTTTTTGAAGAGTCAAAATCACATTGGCGTTATGTATTGCCGCATCTATTTTTAACCTGTTGCGTATTATACCTGGATCGTTTAATAGTCTTTGTCTTTCAGTTTCTCCATAAGCAGCTACCTTCTTTATATTAAAGTTATGGAATGCTTTTTTGAAATTTTGCTGCTTGTTCAATATCGTTGTCCAGCTAAGACCGGCCTGATTTATTTCCAGTACCAACCTTTCAAACAATTCATTGTCATTGGTTATAGGGAAGCCATAGGCAGTGTCATGGTATATCCTGTGAACACTGTTCTCATCCATTAGCAATACTGCTTCGCAATAAGAAGTAGGTTTGTCCATTTTTTATAATAAATTATTCAATAATTTTTTCTACTCTTGCCAGTTTACCTAAACTGTTGATGCCTTCAAGAATTATTCTGAATTTTTTAGAAATATCATTGTTGTAAAAACTTATCTGCACAGTCCTTCTTTTTTTATCAGTAAGAATATATGGGTTCCAGTATAAAGTTGCTCTTACATCATCATCATCAAGGGCAGGGGGTGTATTTTTGTAATCAGGATTATAAAATTCTTTATAAGGGGTAAGCCCCGAGACCATTTGAAAATTTAGTCCTTTACCGGGTGTTGCTTTTGTGTCACCGCCTTTTCTTGTATAAACTGCTATTGCACCTCCGGCACCTCCGCTAAACGAACCAAAAAACGGTGGCGAAAATACTTTGATGTATGCCACATCATTTACAGTTACCGTTTTTAACTGATTCGCATCTACACTCATTTCATTTAAAAACAATTGTGTTGTACTGCCTCTCCACGTGACAGTTGGCACTGCCCCCGTATTGTTAATTACTAAACCGCCAACCCTGCCTTGCAAATAGGCGAAAATATCAGGAACTGCATTTGCAAGATGATCTGTTGTTAAATCAAATTGCTTACTGTTGCCGCTTGCAAATAATCCTGTGGCATATTTGGCATCAATTAAATCTTCTTTTCTTTTTGGTCTTGCATATACAGTTACATTTTGCAAATTGTGTCCTTCCAATTGTTTTGTTATCCGTTCTTTTTCAAAATAATAGAATCTGCTTTTTTCCAGTGCAGCATTATCACTACTACTTTGGCGCCACAAATAAGAACTTAAAGTCTGTTCATTATAAACCTTAGATATAGGTTGAAGCAGACTAGTTTGAAATCGTATATCAACTCTATCGGTAAGGCTTTTGTTGCCAGACAATTGATAGTAAACTTTTATAGTATCGTAGAGTATAAGACCGGGTTGAACAAAGTTGTTCCTTTTATCTATTGGGAGAAGTAAAGATTGCTTGGTACTGTCTTTACTCTCTAATATCAAAAATAAAGTCTGCTCTCTAAGGGCACTTTTATCAGGTGCACCATAAATTGTTCCTTTGAAATCCATATAATCATCTTCAATAGGATAAGTAATATCAGGCATTTTGCCTGCTGTTACCATTTTCCAGTTAAACCTGCGCCATCCATGGGTCAGCATTACCAAATCAAGAAAATGTACCACCGAATCGCTGTTGTTGCTAAAGTAAAAAGCCGGGTTATGAATGTATCCTTTAACATCGCCACTTAGCAGTAAGTCAGATACAATATTGGATGTTGAGTCGGTAGGCAGCCCTGCATCTGTAATTGCAACTGACATGTTGCTAAAAAGTGTATCACTTACATCTATCTCAATGGTGTTTTTCTCCTTTTTGCCAAAACCCGTTGTTGTGCTACGGATTTTTGGACGAAAGAGATGTTCGTCATTGTTTATAAAAACAACCCTTTCAGCTAATGGATTATAATTGGCATCAAATAAGGTAATCTGTAGTACACCTGTAGGTATTTGGTCAGTATTTATTTCGGCCCTTGCAGATAGCCGCTTTTCTAAATTGATAACTGATTTGAAAGCAATGTTTTGTTGGGTATGCCCAATCAAATAATACTTCTGAATAGAATCATCAGGATTGGCATTTCGGGTTACTGTAAAAATTATTTTTTGCCATTCGTTTTTCACTTGTAATACTGCTCCTCTTGTTTTAGCAACTGGCAATTCGCTTGTGTGTATGTCGCCATTATCTTCTTTCCATACTACATTGTATGTTTCTCCACTATCGGGCATTAATAGAAAACTACCCATGCCATCATGTTCAGTTTTAAATGAGTCTAATAATTTTCCTTTAGAATCTTTTAATGCACATCTTGCACTTACGCCTAATCCAAATTCATTTTCAATTAAAAAAGCTATCCTGCTTTCTACGTTATTAACAAGATCGCCCCCTTCGGGAAAGAAATGGATGCTTGACTTTGATGTTTGTAGCGATTTTGTAGAATTTAATTTTTGGTTTTCTGATCCATAAGAACTGCTTTTTGCCAAACCTCGTATAGGGTGATCAATTCTGATGTCCTTTTTGTAAATAAACCCTGTATCAAAATTCAACATCCATTTAGTATATGCTTTGATACGCAAAAACTTACCAGAATAGTCTGCCGGAATATCTAATTGTCCTCTTGTACTTGATTCAAAGATTGGGTAAATGGTATGTTTTATTAAACTTCCCTTTTCGTCATACCAATCCAAATAAAAATTCTTACTGTAGACAGAAGGGTCAAGACCGGCAAGTATATATGCTTTAAACCAAATGGTTTCACCATTATTATAAATGCCTTTGTCAAAATGCATGTGTATTTTCTCTTGCCCAAATTCATTCGCATAAATACCCATGGTTGAGTCAATTTGCTGTGCTGTTGCAGGATGTATGTGGAGCATCAATACAAAAAAGGCTATAGATGTAAAGTTTAGTTTCATTTATGTGCTTTAATTCAGGCTTTTGTAAAGGACGTATTTTAGTTTTAGTTATCAAGAAGCAATTATCAGAAATAAACTAAACAATAACAATACTTTTTACTGCTTCGGGTTTTGACATCATTTTATTAGAGTGCATCATCTACCAAAAATGCCTTTCAGGATTTCATTTCAATAGCCATGGGTTTAACCCACGATGAAAATATTTTTCAATAATCAAACAACCCTGGAGGGGTTGAACTATAAAATGTTGTGCAACCCCTTCGGGGTTGTTTCAAAAAACGCTTCCTTCCACCACAGGTTGCACCTGTGGCTATGCAAATGAAACCCCTTCGGGGTGATTACATTTTGTTAATTTTAAACTATTAGATGCGGGTAATTATTGGATAAAAAGCCTGAAAGGCTTTCATTTCAATAGCCGTGGGTGCAACCCA
>JANMMU010000125.1:0-82851 GCA_031373555.1 Segetibacter sp.
TAATGGATGCCTTTTCAATGACAGAGGTGCAATTGCACGAAATAGTATTTGAAAAATGCCTCTATGAAAAACGAAAGAAAAGAGAAAATATGATCCAAACTATTAAGAAATGTAAAAGTTAAGTTGACGCCAATGCGATTCAATCGGGGGCAAAGCATTTACCGTTCTGAAAAATAAAGACGGTAAAACCTTTAACAATGTTTGGGGAATTATCGAAGATAGAAAAGGGAATATTTGGTTCGGTGCCACGATAATAGAAGATAAAAGAGGCGATACGTCGTTCGTTTCACAGGGTCTTTGGCGCTATGACGGTAGTTCTTATACTAAGGTATCCAATAAGGGTGCTTACGGTATAATCGAAGATAAAAATGGGAATATCTGGACCACCGGTGCTGATACACCACAGGGTATTGGGCAGGTCTGGTCGCTTTCCCGTTATGATCAAAAGTCCTTGTACGATCAAAAGCCCACTGTAACAGAAATTAAGTCAGGAGGACCAGCTTTTTTGGGGATACTGGAAGCTAACGATGGAAGTATTTGGTTTGGATCTATGAACGGAGTGTATCGTTATGATGGAAAGACGATAACGGACTTTAAAAGTAAAGAGAGACTGTAGAAATATGTATTGTTGGCATTTTTACTCATGCTGGTGTTAGTTTTAGCAGAAAGAGGCTGGATTAGATACCCGGTTGCCTAGCTGTCATAAGTGTTACTTGCGCTTGTTGAATTTTGAGCGAAGCGTAACTTCAATACAACATGAACAGCAGGTCTCCTGCCTGAAATGACGGGATAAGTTGTAACCGGTAAATAAGGAAAGAGTGAATGATAATTAAGAACTTTAAATCGAGTTTAAAAACATTGATTATCAGCAAATCAAATTTGAACATGGGATTAATGGTAAACTAAAGTCGCCCTTAGAGAAGACTTAAAATATATGGGCTATCTGTAAAAGAAAATGACAAATTTTGAAATAAATATTTTTCCAAAAATAGTTGCACATACTCCTTGAAACCACCTTTTGAAGAGTTGAAAAATTCGTATATTGCCTTATGAATTGGCAAGACTACATAGTATCTGATAACCAAATTTTACTTGGCAAGCCTTCTATTAAGGGTACCCGGATTTCTGTTGAGTTAATTTTAGAGTTATTTTCATCAGGGTGGACTGAAAAGCAGATTTTAGACTCTTACCCAACAATATCCGTTGAATCCTTGAGAGCTGTATTTGCTTATCTTCAAGCCTGCATACAGCAGGAATTATATTTCCCAATATCAGCCTGAAATGTTCTTACAGCGCATAACATTAAGATCAATAGGCCGATAGTCACCGGCTAACGTAAGTGTTTAGGTGAGCTTAAAAATTATAGTACAATAATATACTCAGCACAACATGTGCATAAACCCCCGCAAGCACATCATCGGCCATAACGCCCCAACCTTTTGGCAGTTTTTCCATTGACCTTACATACATCGGCTTAGCAATATCAAAAAACCTGAAAAGAACTAAGCCTGCTGCAACGTATTTCCAATTTACGGGTACAGCAATAAGTGTAATCATCATACCCGCAACTTCATCTATAACGACCTTGCTGCTATCTTTTCCCCAAATAGCATCTACTACATTGCTGCTCCATACGCCGATTGCGCAAATTAACAGGGTAAAAAAAAACTGCCAGTAAACATTACCGGCAGGTATTAATATCCAAACTATGCAACAAACTATAGCGGCATAAGTACCACCCCCTTTTGCATAGCCTATTCCAAAAATGGAGGCTATGAGTTTGTGCAATCTGATCATAGTGTATCAACCAATTCCTGGTAATAATCCAAACCAAGATGTGTTATCAGATCTTCTCCCATCATATGACGAAGTGTGTTTTGTAACTTCATCAGTTGCTTGAAAATATCATGTTCTGCACGTATTTCAGGTGCATGTTGAGGAGATTTGAAGTAGAAAGACATCCACTCCTGTGTTCCACTCATTCCAGCCCTTTTTGCAAGGTCAAAGAACAAAGCCAGGTCAAGTACAATTGGCGCAGCCAATATAGAATCTTTGCAAAGGAAGTTGATCTTGATTTGCATACTGTACCCCAGCCATCCAAAGATGTCTATGTTGTCCCAGCTTTCTTTGTTATCTCCATGAGGAGGGTAGTAGTTGATCCTGATTTTGTGATATAGTTCACCGTACAGTTCGGGGTTAATCGCAGGTTGTAAAATATCTTCCAATACACCTAGTTTAGATACTTCCTTGGTTTTAAAATTATCCGGATGATCCAATACATAACCATCGCGGTTACCCAGAATATTTGTTGAGAACCAACCTCTGATACCCAAAGCCCTTGCCTGTAAACCCGGTGCCAGAATGGTTTTCATCAGTGTTTGTCCGGTTTTGAAATCTTTACCACCTATTGGGGTTTGTGTTTCTTTGGCCAGGTCTATCAATGCAGGAATATCGCAGGTAAGGTTAGGAGCGCCGTTGGCAAATGGAACGCCCAACTTTATAGCAGCATAAGCATAAATCATGCTTGGTGCAATCAACGGGTCATTGTTTCTCAACCCGGCTTCAAAGCTTTCTATGGTTTGGTGTACCGCAGTTTCTTCTATGTATTTTTCTGTACTTCCGCACCATACCATTACAACACGGTCGCAGTTGTTTGCTTTCTGAAAGTTGTTGATGTCATCTATCACCTGTTGTGCAAGGTCCCATTTGGTAGCACCTGTTTTTACATTGGTGCCATCAAGATTGAAAACATAAGATTTATCAAAAACCGCAGTCATTGGTTTAATTGCTTCCAATTCTGTTTTAATAGAATTGAGCAAATCCTTATCCAATACTTTAGCATGCATTGCAGCATCGTACACGTTGTCATCATATACATCCCAACCTCCAAAAGCTATATCACCCAGGTCAGCTAAAGGAACAAAATCTTTTATTTTGGGATGCTTGTCTTCAGTTCTTTTTCCAATGCGAATGCTACCCATTTGTGTAAGCGAACCTATTGGTTGCGCTATTCCTTTTTTTATAGCTTCTACGCCAGCTATTACGGTTGTAGCAACCGCACCCATGCCCGGCAACAAAATTCCAAGTTTTCCCTTTGCCGGTAAAATTTCTTCTTTCATGCTATTATGTTTATTTTATAATTAGTCTTCTTTTTTGTAACCGTTATTTCTTAATATACAAACCAATAATGGCAGCCATTTGTGCAATCCAGAATCCAACCATCCATTTAATCATATCAACCTTATCATCTTTTGTAAAGAAGGTGTGTTTTTTCTGGTCAAATCTTTTTTCATATGTTATCATGCTACGCATTGCTTCGGTTCATATTTGGTGGTAGTTTTGCATTTTTTAGCATTTCTTTTGCTATTTCGAGTTTTTTAGGAAAAAGCACCTTTCCTCTATATTGTTCCAAAGCAGGGTCAATGGTCACAATAGGCGACTTCTTTTCGTTTAATTCTTGTACAGTTTTCATAAATGCAATTTAATCAAATTTACGCTGGGCTAAAAATCCTGAATAATTTTTACCAATTTCAAATTTATAAAATTCTTTTCCAACTTGTCCATATATGTAAAAGCCTGAAACCATTTCCTCATAAAAACGAGTTATTCCCATTCGATAAAGTCTGGTTCTCGAACTTGTACTTCCTGTAGCATAAACAAATGCATCCGGATACCTATCGAAGAAAGCATATAAGGCACCCACTACTGTAGCAAGAACTTTTTCAGTATCTCCATTTTCCGAAACTGCAAGGTCATCTATTGCCCCGGTATCAGTATTTATGTCACCAAATGCAAGGTTATAAAGGTTATTTTCATTTGCTAGTTGAAATTCTATTCGTTTCCTTATAGCTCCTTTTTTGCCCTCACTTATGAATTCGAATAATGTTTAGCTGCTTTCTGATTTAAGTGCATATTTATCAATTCTCATTTACTAAAAACACTTTTTATGAGTTTAAAAATCAGACATCTCTAAATCAGCCATCTACAACCACTTCTCATTTTTATACCAACCCAACGCCTCTGTCAATCCCATTTTTAAATCATATTTGGGTTGAAATGACAGATTTCTTTTTGCTTTTTCAATATCACAGCACCAATTGGTTGCCGTCAGTTCAGCTAATTTCTCCCTGTTGAGTGCCGGTGTTTTATCCAGAAAACTGTAAGTCTTTTCCAACACCAAAGCAAGTACTTTTACAACAGGCATTGGCAAATGAAACTTCAGCGTTTTTTTGTTTAAAACCTCTTTGCTGATGTTTGCCATTTCATAACGGTCATAAATATTCCCGTCCGTAATATTATAGTGCCCGTTTGCTTCAGTATTAATAAATAAAGCATTTACAGTTACTGTTGCCAAATCCTTAACATATACAAAACTCAATTGCTGTGCTTTATTGCCAATATAAGGTTCAAGACCCTGATTAAAAGTTTTAAGGATGATGAATATGTCCTTATCTCTTGAACCATAAACGGCAGTAGGTCTTAAAACTACCAACGGAAGATTTTTCTCCTTTAGTTGTTCCTCTGCCAGCAATTTACTTTTTCCATAGGCCGTTACAGGATTTGGTGTTGTTTGTTCCGATATCAATTTATTTGCTTCAGACAATGGACCTAAAGCAGCAAGACTACTGATAAAAACAATTTTCTTCAGGTCAATGCCACTCTCAACAATTGCATTTGCAAGGTTGATGGTGTATTGTGCATTTACCTTATTGTATTCTTCCTGATTTTTTGCCTTTGTTGTTCCTGCTGCATGAATGATAAAATCATATTGATGCTCCTTCAAATCTTTTGCCAGGCTGTCTACACTATTGAAGTCGGGATAGGTATATTGAATATTGTATGAAGCCAAATGTTTTATGTCGCTGCTTTTTCTTATTGCTGCATATACCTCCAAACCTCTGTCAAGTGCAGCTTCTATTAAATGAAATCCAACAAAACCGCTTGCCCCGGTTATAAGAACCTTTTGCTTCATATTGCTTTTTGGTAAATGCGGTATGTTTTATAAATTTTACCGTTTATGTTTTCCATGGCTTTGTTCATCATTTCATTATTTTCCAATATCCATGAAGCTTCACCACCAGTTATGTTTTTCTTTGCAGCGTTCTTAATTATCTCTGCATAAAAGCAGGCCTCAATGCCCATTTTTCTATAATCTTCTATTACTCCAAGAGTTATAATTCTTACGTAATTAATTTTCTTAAGGCCAAACAACAATTTGAATATCCCGGTAGGAAAAAGCCTGCCTTTATTAATATTCTTTTGTATTTGATTCACATCCGGAATTGCCAAAGCAAAGCCAACAGTCTTACCTTCATGCTCGGCTAAAAGACAGAAGTCTTTGTCCATTATCATTTTTAAGTCTTTGGCCAGATAGTTAAATTCTGTTTCTGTCATGGGCACAAAACCCAGATTTTTATCCCATGCCTGATTGTAGATATCTCTGACCCTGGCAACCTCGTTTTTGTAATCTTTTAGGTTAATTGGACGAATAGTTACACCTCTCTGATTCAATCTTTTTAATAAAGCATCCTGCAATTTTACAGCCCTGTCGCTTACTGTATTTGTCTTAATATCGTAAGCATACAAATCAGTCAGTTTATTTAAACCGTATTCTTCAATTAACTGTGCATAATATGGCTTGTTATAAGTCATCATAGCGACAGGAGGCTTATCAAAGCCATTTACCAACAATCCCACCGGTTCATTAGTACTGGGATTTACAGGGCCAATCATATTTGAATGGCCTTTAGCCTTTACCCAGTTTTTAGCTTCGTCCAATAATGCTTTTGATACTTCGCCATCATTTATACAATCAAAAAATCCAAAAAATCCGTCGTTGGTCTTATTAAATGAATTGTGATTATTGTTTTGAATAGCAGCTATACGTCCTACCACTTTATCACCTTTGTAAGCAATAAAGCATTGCAATGAAGAGTGTTCATGAAATGGATGTTTGCCGGGTGAAAGCAAATCACGTTGCGCTATAAAAAGTTCGGGTACATAATTATGATCTCCCTTATATAAATTATGGGGAAAATCAATAAATGTTGCCAACTGCTTTTTGTTAGCTACCGGCACAACACTTATCATAGCTCATACTTTTGCTTCATTACGGGTATTTCCAGCAATGCAGCAGATTTTGCAAGTTTTTCTATGGCTTCTTCTATTTGTGCAAATGTGTGAGTTGCCATAAGTGAAAAACGTATGAGGGAAGCATCTGAAGGTACCGCAGGGGATACAACAGGATTTACAAATATTCCATCCTCCTGTAGCATTTTAGTTAGTGCAAATGTTTTTGAATTATCACGAACATAAACAGGTATTATAGGACTTTCTGTTACGCCTATATCAAACCCTTCGTCAAGCAATAATTGCTTGGCATAGTTTGTATTGGCCCATAATTGGTCTATGCGTTCAGGTTCAGATTCTATAATATCTAAAGCAGCCATAACAGCAGCAGCTGATGAAGGAGTCATACTTGCGCTGAAGATAAGCGAACGGGCTTTGTGCTTTAAGTAGTCAATAATAACTTCATCACCTGCTACAAAACCTCCAAGCGAAGCAAGTGATTTACTAAATGTACCGCCTATTAAATCTACTTTATCGGTAAGTCCAAAATGAGAAGCGGTACCTGCCCCACCTTCACCAATTACGCCAAAGCTATGTGCATCATCTACCATTATGTTGACACCATATTTCTCGGCCAATTCTACAATTTCAGGAAGTTTAACTATGTCACCTTCCATACTGAATATGCCGTCAACTACAATTAGCTTTACAGCCTCTGCAGGTAGGTTAGATAGTTTTTGTTCAAGATCGGCCATATCATTATGGCGATATTTTATTGTCTTGGAAAATGAAAGCCTTGATCCATCAATAAGTGATGCATGGTCATATTCATCCAAAATAAGATAGTCATTTCGGCCTGTAATGCATGATAGTACACCCAGGTTTACCTGAAAACCTGTGCTAAATAACAATGCTGATTCCTTGTTTACGTATGCAGCAAGTCTTCTCTCTAATTCTATGTGAATATCAAGTGTACCATTCAAAAAACGGGAACCGGCACAGCCGGTACCATATTTATCAATTGCTTTTTTTGCAGCTTCTTCTATTTTAGGATGATTGGTTAATCCGAGATAAGAGTTTGACCCAAACATCAATACTTTTTTCCCATTAAGTACCACTTCTGTATCCTGTCCGCATTCTATAACACGGAAATAAGGATATACACCTGCTTTTTTAATGTCAGCTGCATCCTGAAACTGTTCAATCTTCCTATGTAGTTTTTTCTCCATTATCCTATATTTTAAGAAGCCTTGCTTCCCCTTTTACAGTTTTATATTGTATTTTGGTTCAATTGATACCTACTGCTTTTAATAAGACCGTAAGTAAAAATAACAATTAAATAATGTACAGGCCGGTTTTCAAAAATTTAAGATATCGAATAAACCTGTAAATCCATGTTTTTGTTGATATTTTCTTAATATCCTTTCATCGAATCATATTAATTTTCAACAAAAGCCTTGTTGTACTATTAATAATAGAATAGAGAATGATTATGAAGTAGCCAACATCTTTTTTTGACCAAACCCGGTTTTTAGTCCATTTCCTGCCATACCATCTACCATAATATCTACCAATAAATCTGCCCCATGATCGCAACTTCTCACCATTTTAGAAACAGGAATGGGAAGTTCTAAGCCCCTGAAAGCAACAACTAAGGCACAGGAAAATAATTCCATATCTTTTTCCAATAACTCCTTAAACTCACCTGATTGAATACCCCCTTTGATAATTTCTTTTATAATATCTATCTGAATTTCGTCGTGTTTTTGTTTTAGTTTCAAAATGGTGCCTAAATGGTTGAAAATCTCTTCATAAACCACGATGCTTAGATTTTGCAATTTCTCCATAAGACTTACACGTGTCCTAAAATACGCTTTCAACTTGTCTTTTGCAGTGGTTGCCAGATTAATAGCTTGTCTTGTAAACCTTAGCAGATTGCGCATTTCTTCATCTACTACGGCTTCAAATATTTCTGTTTTACCCGGAAAGTAATAATACAAAGTACTCTTTCCTTTGCCCAATGCATTTGCGATATCCTCCATGGTCGTTTTCTTTAAGCCATGTTGGGCAAAAAGTTTTTTTGCAATTGAAAGAATATCTCTCACCATTAATTCGTCCTTATTAATCTGCCCTACCATTTTCGACCGTTTCTGAAATTTCGTCCAAAATTAGGAGGAAAAATTTAAAGAAAAAATAATTTTAGTTAAAATAGTTTTAACGTATGAGTACTATTTATTGATTATTAGTGAATGATTTATTAATCGAACATACATTCATCAGGATTGTTTGATAATAAAAAAATAAAAGGAAGAATTAGTAGCGTAAACGAATTATGTTGAATGTTACTGAAGGAAGAATACTAAATCGAATAACAAATGTATAAATTATTAAAGCCGCTTTTTTTGAGCGGCTTTATTAATTGTAAAAAGAATAAAAATTACAAAGTTTTTAATACATCATTCATGCTTCTGACTGCATCTGAACTTTTATTAAATGTAGCCTGCTCGGCTTCATTAAGTTTGTAATCAACGATTTTTTCCCAACCATTTCGGCCTATTATTACAGGCACTCCCATACAAATATCGTTTTGTCCATATTCGCCTTCAAGACTAACAGAGCAGGCAAACAATCTTTTTTCGTCACGAACAATGCTTTCAACCAATGAAGCAACAGCAGCACCGGGAGCATACCATGCACTTGTACCCAATAGTTTGGTAAGCGTTGCACCACCAACCATAGTATCTGCAACTACTTTTTGTTGTTGCTCTTCGCTAAGAAATTCGCTTACAGATACACTGTTCCATGTAGCATAACGTATAAGAGGAATCATAGTAGTATCTCCGTGTCCGCCTATGACCACTGCATTAAGATCATTGGGGCTACAGTTTAGTGATGCACTCAAATAACATTTAAAACGGGCACTATCTAATATGCCTCCCATACCTATTATTTTATTTTTGGAAATGCCACTTGATGTAAGGGTCAAATAGGTCATCGTATCCATGGGGTTAGATACTATTATTATTATAGCATTGGGCGAGTATTTTAGAAGATTTTCTGTTACTCCTTTTACTATTGATGCATTTGTTCCGATAAGCTCTTCACGGGTCATGCCGGGCTTACGGGGAATGCCTGAAGTTATTACAACTACATTGCTGCCTTCAGTTTTGGTATAATCATTTGTAGTACCGGTAATGCGGGTATCAAAGCCAAGTAAGGCAGCAGTTTGGGTCATATCGAGTGCCTTACCTTCTGCAACACCTTCTTTAATATCTAATAAAACCAATTCAGAAGCAAGTTCTTTACGGGCAATATTATCGGCGCAGGTAGCACCAACTGCCCCGGCTCCTATAACAGTAATTTTCATGGAACAATACGTTTTTATAGTTGTGAGGAATAAAATTGCGGCAAAAATAGTACTTACACAGCAGTTATTACAATTCTGTCTGAACAGATTTAGAAGCAATTTCAGTTATATAACAATAAGTACTTTTTTTACGAAAAAGTTGGTTTCTGAAAGGTTTATTATCGTTTAAATAGATTTTTATTCAAGTTTTCCTGAAAAGCAAAGGTTTTTTAAACGTTTAATTTTATGAAAAATGATACGATAATTTGTATAAGAAAGAGGCTCTTAAAATAAAAATCAGCTATTTACTTGCTTATTTGCCAAAATCTATATTTTTGCAGCCGTAACTAAACTTAATTACAATGTCAGACATCGCAACAAGAGTTAAGAAAATCATTGTTGATAAACTAGGAGTGGACGAAGCAGAAGTAACCACCGAGGCATCTTTTACAAACGATTTAGGTGCCGATTCTTTGGACACCGTAGAACTTATTATGGAATTTGAAAAAGAATTTAATATTTCTATTCCTGATGAGCAGGCTGAAACCATTACTACAGTAGGTCAGGCTGTTACCTACTTAGAGGAGCATGCTAAATAATTGGTTTTCTTTCCCTCTTATTAGGCTATAATTTTTAATAATCCGCCTGTAACCCTTAATTTTAGCGGCTTGCAGGCGGATTTATAACTTAAAAAACTGCAGGCAATATATGGAATTGAAAAGAGTGGTAGTTACAGGTATAGGTGCACTTACACCGCTTGGCAACAACCTCAATGATTATTGGCAAGGGTTAATTAATGGCGTTTCAGGCGCTAACCTGATTACCTTGTTTGATGCATCAAAATTCAAAACAAAATTTGCCTGCGAGGTTAAGAATTTTGAGCCTACCGATTTCCTCGACAAAAAGGAATCTCGCAAAATTGACCGCTTTAGCCAATTGGCACTTGTAGCAAGTGACGAGGCTATTCTTGATTCTAAAATTGATAAAGAAACTATGAACGCCGATCGCATTGGCGTAATATTGGGAAGCGGTATCGGTGGTTTAATCACCTTTCAGAATGAGGTGATTGACTTTGCCAAAGGCGATGGAACTCCCCGTTTCAATCCTTTCTTTATTCCTAAAATGATATTGGATATAGCTGCAGGGCATATCTCTATAAGACACGGTTTTCGTGGACCTAATTTTTCTGTAGTAAGTGCTTGCGCATCTTCTACCAATGCTATGATTGATGCATTTAACTACATAAGACTTGGTAAGGCCGATGTTATTATAACAGGAGGAAGTGAAGCTGTAGTAAGCGAAGCCGGTGTTGGAGGTTTTAATGCTATGAAAGCATTGAGCGAACGAAATGAAGGGTATGAAACTGCAAGTCGCCCTTACGATAGAGACCGCGACGGTTTTGTAATGGGTGAAGGGGCTGGAATTTTGGTTTTTGAAGAATTGGAACATGCAACAGCCCGTGGGGCAAAAATCTATTGTGAAATAGCAGGGGGCGGTGCTTCTGCTGATGCACACCACATTACAGCTCCACACCCGGATGGATTAGGGGCTAAGAATGTTATGCTTGCTGCATTGAGCGATGCTGGTATGCAACCGGAAGATATTGATTACATAAACACTCACGGTACCTCTACACCTTTGGGTGACGGCGCAGAAATTAAAGCCATTTCTCATGTTTTTGGCGATCATGCCTACAAGTTGAATATCAGTAGTACCAAGAGTATGACAGGTCACTGTTTGGGTGCAGCAGGTGTTATTGAAACAATAGCATGTATTCAGAGTATTGTACATGGTATTGTTCCTCCTACTATCAATCATTTTAATGATGATCCTGATTTAGATTCCAGGCTTAATTTCACATTTAACAAAGCACAAACCCGCACAGTAAATGCTGCCCTCTCCAATACTTTTGGATTTGGAGGACATAATGCAGCGGTAATCGTGAAAAAATATGTAGCTTAACATTGTGGAATTCATAGACAGGTTTTTAGGCCGAAAAAAAAATATTGAAACATTACAAAAGCAATTGCAAAATGTGCTCGGTATAAAGACGAGTAACATTTCGCTATATACTATGGCGCTAAGTCATAGGTCAGTAAAGGAAAATGCAGATGAAAACAATGAACGACTGGAATATCTTGGGGATGCTGTGTTAAGCGCTATAGTAGCCGATTACCTCTTTAAAAAATACCCATACAAAGGCGAAGGCTTTCTTACCGAAATGAGAAGCAAAATGGTGAACCGCCAACAGCTGAACGACTTAGCAATTAAGGTTGGCCTTAAGAAATTAACCATTTATAATAAAATTGACGGCTCGCTGAAAGGCAGTCAGATTTTTGGCAATACACTTGAAGCCCTGGTGGGTGCAGTTTATCTTGATAAAGGTTATGCCAAGACAAAAACCTGGGTAACGAAACAGATGATTATACCTCATCTTTATGTAGACGATCTTGAGCAAATTGATATAAACCTAAAGAACAAACTCATTGGATGGGCAAGCAAAAACGGCAAAGTGTTAGAGTTTGAAACCGTTAGTGAAAAACTTGAAAACAACCGTAGGGTTTTTACCATTGCTGCGGTGCTTGATGGCGAACACATAGCCACAGGCAGAGCCTATAATAAGAAAGATGCAAGCCAAACTGCTGCACAAGGTGCGGTGGAAAAGTTGGGGCTCTAAGAGGTTCGAGAGGTTTAAGAGGTTCAAAAGGTTTAAGAGGTTTATTGGTTCGAGATGTTCAGGTTGTTTTGATTTTTAAACTCTAAACCCTCAACTCTCAACTCTAAACTCTAAACTTACAGCTCACTTGTAAACAATTCTATAAATAGCTCCGGCATAATCATCACTTACGAGCAAAGCGCCGTCTTTGGCTACTTTAACATCTACAGGCCTACCTAATACTGTTCCATCCTTTTGAAGCCAACCGCTGGCAAATGTTGAATAATCGGTTACCTTATTGCCCTCAAGTTTTGCAAGGCTGATTCTATAACCGAGTGGTGTAGAACGATTCCAACTGCCATGTTCTGCAATAAATATTTGATTGTTATAAGATTCCGGGAATTTGCCGCCAGTATAAAATGCCATTCCCAAAGCAGCAATATGAGGTGCAAGGGAACGTGCCGGGGCGCTATAATCTGTACAATTTTTTCCCTTACCAAATTCGGGATCAGGAATATTGCCCTGATGACAATAGGGGAAGCCAAAGTGCATCCCTTTTTGGGGCGCATAATTCAATTCATCAAAAGGTTGGTCATCACCCATTTCATCTCTGCCATTGTCTGTAAACCATAATTCTTTTGTTTGCGGATGCCATGCAAAGCCTACGGTATTTCTTATGCCCTTTGCATAGATTTCTATATTACTGCCATCGGGATTCATACGGGCTATAGTGGAGAATATAGAGTCTGCTTCACATACATTGCAGGGAGCGCCAACGGGTACATACAATTTATCATCAGGACCAAAAGCAATGTATTTCCATCCATGATGGGTTTTGTCTGGAAATTTATCCGTGACCACTACAGGCTTTGGAGGATTGGCAAGGTTATCTTCTATATTGTCAAACCTAAGTATGCGGTTAATTTCGGCTACATACAAACTTCCTTTTCTAAATGCTACACCATTCGGGGTATTTAAACCGCTGGCTATAGTAATAACTCTATCTGCTTTTCCGTCATTATTATCATCTTTTACTGCAAAAACTTTATCCCCATTACGGTTTCCTACAAACAGCGTTTCATTGGCACCCCAACACATACTTCTTGCATTTGGCACTTCAGCATATAGTGAAATGCTAAAACCCTGCGGTAAGATTATTTTATCAAGATGATATTTATTATACAATTCCCCGGCAGAAGTGGCACTTTGATCATTTGTTTGTTTTGGTTGTGTTCCTGTTTGGCAGCTTGTAAGAAATGGTATTATAAATGCTAAAACGCAATTGCAAGTTTGAGTAAAGAAATTTTTCATAATTATGCTTTGCTATGAAAGTAAAATAAGTGTGCCTCATTTTGGACATACTTATAAATGAAGAAGACGCATTAGGTAAATGCGCCTTTTGTAAAGTTAATCAGATTATTTCGGATTAGTTTATCTCCAATTTCCCAATCATTTATTTGTTTCGGAAAAATGCCCACCACTTTTTAGTGCTTACAAGCCGATTCGTCTATTGTCTAATGGGCAACTTTCTCATAATGCAGGTTGTAAAATGCATTTCACAAGGAAAAAATTGTAGGAAGGAAATGCTGATGAAAAGGTCTTTATCGTTACGTAGCAATCAATTGCGTGATTTCAAAATGCATTTCATCAACAATCTATTCCATTAAACTATAATTTTGCCGCGTAAATATTAAAAATACATTTATGGACTACCGTATAGAAAAAGATACAATGGGCGAAGTGAAAGTGCCATCTCATGTTTATTGGGGTGCACAAACACAACGCAGCATAGAGAATTTTAAGATAGCACAGGACATTAATAAAATGCCAAAAGAAATCATCAAAGCTTTTGCCTACCTTAAGAAAGCTGCCGCACTTACAAACTTTGATGCCGGTATTTTATCTAAAGAAAAATGTGAACTTATTGGGCAGGTCTGTGATGAAATTTTAGAAGGCAAGCTGGACAATCAGTTTCCATTGGTAGTATGGCAGACAGGCAGCGGAACGCAAAGCAACATGAACGTAAATGAAGTAATTGCCTATCGCGGTCATGTGATAAAAGGTGGCAAACTGGACGATAAAGAAAAGTTCCTTCACCCAAACGACGATGTAAATAAATCACAATCCAGCAACGACACTTTCCCTACCGCTATGCACATTGCAGCCTACAAAATTTTGGCAGAAGTAACAATGCCCGGAATACAAAAACTACACGATACTCTTGCAGCCAAAAGCAAGGAGTTTATGCATGTGGTTAAGATTGGCCGTACCCATTTTATGGATGCAACTCCACTTACATTAGGACAGGAGATCAGTGGCTATGTAAGTCAGTTAAAACATGGTCTTAAAGCTATCACTCATACGCTGGAACACCTTACAGAACTTGCTCTTGGTGGCACAGCTGTTGGTACCGGAATTAATACACCTAAGGGATATTCAGAAAATGTAGCAAAACATATTGCACAGTTGACTGGTTTACCTTTTGTAACAGCAGAAAACAAATTTGAAGCACTTGCAGCACATGATGCTATAGTAGAAGCACATGGGGCATTAAAGACGGTTGCTGTAAGCCTGATGAAAATTGCCAACGATGTAAGAATGTTAAGTAGTGGACCACGCAGCGGTATCGGTGAAATTTTTATTCCTGATAATGAACCGGGTTCTTCAATAATGCCGGGTAAAGTAAATCCTACCCAAAGTGAAGCATTGACTATGATAGCCGCACAGGTTATGGGAAATGATGTAACAATAAATGTTGGAGGTTCTATGGGGCATTTTGAACTGAATGTCTTTAAGCCGGTAATGATTTTTAACTTCCTGCACAGTGCAAGATTAATTGGTGACGGTTGTGTAAGTTTTAATGATAAATGTGCAACAGGTATTGCAGCAATTGAGGCCAACATAAAAAAACATGTTGATAATAGCCTGATGCTGGTAACGGCACTTAATACTAAAATTGGTTACTACAAAGCTGCCGAAATAGCCCAAACTGCACACAAGGAAGGTACAACTCTAAAAGAAATGGCTGTAAAATTAGGCTATGTGACACCTGAAGAGTTTGACCAATGGGTGATACCTGGTGAAATGGTGGGGGAGTTGAAATAGTTAATGGCTTAATTATGTGTGGTGATTTGCTATTATATTTTTTTATATGTAATGATGCTTTTTTATTCATGAATGTTAAAGGCAGCGTTTTTAATACAATAAATATCCATTCTAAGAGTTATCTTTCAACAAAAAACTTTTTCTTTGTTACATGAAAACATTAAAGTATTTAGGATTCTTTTTGACGGCAATGTTTTTTTTCATTGCCTGTTCTAAAGAATTAAGTCTTGAAACGGGTTTTTCCGGCGGTAATGCAGTTGGCTATTTAGGTAGTGTAGCAGGACAGTGCGATACTAATATTGTTCGTGGCCAATATGTAAGAGATAGCGTATTAAACGATAGCAATTATGTTTTGGTAGATGTTACCTTTCAATCTCCGGGATTGTACAAGATAATAACAGAAACAGAAAATGGTTTTTCATTTGCAGATTCAGGCTATATGATTAATACAGGTTTGCAACGATTAAAATTAAAAGCAGTTGGTCGCCCGGTTGCAAAAGGCAATACCAGTTTTTTAGTCACTTTTGATACGAGTTTCTGCTCATTTACTGTAGCTGTTGACGATACACCTAATACAAGGGCTATCATAGTGCCAACCCCGGGTGGTTGTGGTGCCTTATTTTTTACTGATACATTTAAAGTTGGCCAACCGTTAAACATCAATAGAGATTTTATAAGTACAAAAGTAAATGTACTGAAGCAAGGCAGTTATACGATAAGCACAACTCCAAGAAACGGGATGTTTTTTAGTGCTACAGGCGTTTTTAATAATATTGGAAATAGTCAGACCCTTGTGTTAAGGGGTAACGGTACCCCACTTAATGCAGGTAAGGATACTGTATTTTTTATTGTCAATGGGGATACTGCTTGTGCATATGCTTTTGTTGTACTACCAAAGCCTTCAGTTGGACCAACTACAGCAGACTCTGCATGGCAGTTCAATCAGGGAACCCCATTTTACTATGGCTCTATTGATAGTGCCAAAATTGATTCAATACCCTTTGTGACTGGTGGGGGTGTTATAAGGGTGCCCGGTGTGGGTATTTGGGGCAGATCTTATGCAACGGGTGATAGTTCATTCTTTATTGGTGTACCACTTACTGCTGATACCGTAAAGCTGGGTGATTATAATTCCAGCCAGCTTATAAATCCTGCTGCTTTTCTATTTCATAAAACTCCCTCTACAGCGTCTGTTATTTATACTGCCAGTTTCCTGGATGTAGGTGTTAATACTAAAGTAACGGTATTGAGTTATAATAAAGTAACCAAAATTATTACAGGCATATTTACTGGAACTGCAAGAAATGCAACTTTAACTCCCGTTCCAATTACAAATGGAAAATTTACTGCAAAAATCCGATAAATTTTTCTACAGATATTTAATAAAAAACCACTCCTGAAAGAGTGGTTTCTTATTAGGATAAACTTTTTAAACGACTATTTTTTAACGATTAGATTTATTTTCTTCAGCTTCATGCATTTGCCTCATTTGCTTTGCATCCTGCAAAAATTCGGAGGCAAAAATAAAGTCGTTTAACTTTTCGTCTTTACTATGGATAATTTCCTTGTTTGACCCTTCCCATTGTTTGCGGCCTTGATACATGTAAAAAATGTGGTCACCAATCTCCATTACACTATTCATATCGTGTGTAACCACTATGGTAGTAATATTAAATTCGGTAGTGATGTCCTTGATTAATTTGTCAATAATAAGTGAAGTCTGTGGATCCAGTCCTGAATTTGGCTCGTCGCAAAAAAGATATTTGGGATTTAAAACAATTGATCTTGCAATACCTACCCGCTTTTTCATCCCTCCGCTTATTTCAGAAGGGTATTTTTTGTTTGCTCCAATCATATTAACCCTTTCAAGCACTTCATTTATTTTCTTCATTTTTTCTTTGTGTCGAAATGTGGTAAACATGTCAAGCGGAAACTTAATATTTTCCTCAACAGTCATACTATCAAACAATGCAGAACCCTGAAATAACATCCCTATCTGCTGACGCAATTCTTTCCTTTCATTTACCGATAGGTTTTTCATGATTTGGCCATCGAAGTTTATTTCACCCTCATCAGGCACAAAAAGCCCAACAATGCATTTTAGCAAAACCGTTTTGCCACTGCCACTTGATCCAATAATGAGGTTGCATTTGCCGGTTTCCATCACTACACTTATGTCTTCGAGTATAGTTCTGTCACCAAAACTTTTCTTTATATTTTTTACTTCAATCATTGTTTTATTTCGTTGGTGGTTCCTCGTTTCTCGATATTCCGTTCCTCCGTTTTTTTATACTATTATCTAGCATCTATTATCTAACATCTTTTATCTAATATCTAACATCTAATATCTAACATCTAATATCTAACATCTAATATCTAACATCTCTATAATAACAAAGCAGCCAATGCGTAATCTGCAACAAGTATAAGTATGCAACTAACAACTACAGATGTGGTACTGCTTCTGCCAATTTCCAATGCACCACCTGTAACATAGTATCCATAATAAGCCGGTACACTACTAACAATAAATGCAAAAGTGTAAGCTTTTGCCAAAGCAAAACCCACATTGTAAGCTTTAAAATTGGAGCGAAGGCCTATATCAAATATATCAGACGCAACAATACCCGAGGCATTGGCAGCCATTCTTCCTCCCCAAATGCCAAGAAATGCAGATAATGCTATCAGGCAAGGTATCATAAGAAGGCCAGCCATTATTTTGGGTAAAACAAGATATCCTTTTGTATTGATTCCCATTATCTCCAATGCATCTATTTGTTCGCTTATACGCATATTGCCCAATTCGCTGGCAATTTTACTACCCACAACACCTGCTAATACAATACTTACCACTGTTGGGGAAAGTTCTAAAATCATACTATCTCTTACAATTTGCCCGATAGTACTAAGTGGAATAAGCGGACTAACCAACTGATATGCAGTCTGTACACTGGTAACAGCACCAAGAAACAGGGAAATAATTACCACAATTGGTAAAGAGCCCACCCCTATTTCCACACATTGATGCATGAACTCTTTCCAATACATCTTCTTATTTTCAGGCCATGTAAACATGCCTTTGAGCATCATCAGATATTCGCCAAATTTTGTAAAAAACTTCATTTAGAGTTATTAATTATGAGTGTATAGTTATGAGTTTTTTTGAAAAATGACTTAATGACAAATTGATTGATTATTTTTTCTTTCCTTTCCACCATGAACTTTTCTTTACCTCAACAGCCGTATCTGTTTTTGATTTTACCTGTGCATCTATTACTGCTATCAATGCCATATTAATGATACTTCTTACACTGCTACCCAGTTGCAATACGTGTACAGGTTTCTTTAAACCTAACAAAATTGGACCAATAGCATCTGCCCCGCCTACTTCTTTCAACAGGTTGTAGGCTATATTACCTGCTGACAGGTTTGGAAAAATCAGTGTATTTACATCGTAATTTACCAATTCGCTAAATGGATAATTATCCTGTAATATTTCCTTGTTAAATGCCAGGCTTACCTGCATCTCTCCATCCACTACCAGATCAGGACTGCGTTGTTTCACTATTTCTCTTGCCTTGGCTACCAATTGTGCCTCCGGCGAATTGCTACTACCAAAGTTAGAATAACTAAGCATTGCAATTCTTGGTCTTACATTAAATGAACGAACCTCTCTTGCTACCATAATGGTAATATCAGCCAGTTCTTCAGCATTTGGGCTAAAGTTTACTGTAGTGTCAGCCAGAAAGAGCGGACCTTTCTTTGTAATTACAATATACATGCCCGCTATCTTTTTCACATTTTCTTCCTGTCCTATTATTTGCAGCGCCGGCCTAATTGTGTCGGGATAGTTTTTTGATAACCCGGATATCATTGCATCAGCTTCGCCGGTTTCTACCATCATACTGCCGTAGTAGTTACGGTCTTTCATTACTTTTTTACTTTCGTAAAAATTGACCCCTTTTCTTTGTCTTTTTTGAAAATATAATTCTGCAAAAGCATTCCTCTTTTCTTCTGCATCGTCGCTTAGCGGGTCTATTATTGGCAACTCGGTTAAGTCTATTTTGTTTGTTTGTGCTATTGCACGGATTTTCTTCTCGTTGCCTAAAAGAATAGGGTAGGCGATCCCTTCGTCATAAACGATTTGTGCTGCTTTTAATATTTTAAGATTGTCAGCATCTGCAAATACCACCCGTTTAGGATTGTTTCGGGCCTTATTGCTTAATATGCGCAAAAGCTGATTATCTAATCCCAAACGTTTGTTTAGTTCTACCTCATAAGCTTTCCAATCTGTAATGGGGTGCTGTGCTACACCACTCTCCATAGCCGCATGTGCAACGGCAGGAGCTACAGTACTTAATAGCCGTGGATCCAATGGTTTTGGGATGATGTAGGTAGGACCAAATACAATACTCTTTTGGTTGTACGCCATGTTTACAATATCAGGGACAGGTGTTTTGGCCATTTCTGCCAATGCCTTTACCGCGGCCAGCTTCATGGCTTCATTTATTTGCGTGGCACGTACATCCAGCGCTCCGCGAAAAATGTAGGGAAAGCCCAACACATTGTTTACCTGGTTAGGAAAATCGCTTCTGCCGGTAGCCATTATTATGTCTTTGCGAACAGCAATGGCAGACGTATATGAAATTTCAGGATCGGGGTTGGCCATGGCAAAAACAATTGGGTTTTTGGCCATGCTTTTGATCATTTCAGGAGTAACTACATTGCCTACACTTAAGCCAAGAAAAACATCAGCGTCTTTCATAGCCTTAGTCAAATTATGATCAGCACCTTTTACTGCAAACTTTCTTTTTTCGTCTTCTATATCTGTTCGGCCTGTATGTATTACGCCATCTTTGTCAAACATGGTGAAATGATCGGGTCGTGCACCCAACGAAACATACAAACGAACGCAAGCCATAGCTGCAGCACCTGCACCGTTTACTACAAAACGGACCTTTTCTATTTTCTTTTTTTGTATTTCCAGAGCGTTTAGCAATGCTGCACTGCTAATGATTGCAGTGCCATGCTGATCGTCGTGCATAACTGGAATGCGAAGCCTTTCACGAAGTTTTTGTTCAATTTCAAAACATTCAGGTGCTTTAATATCTTCCAGGTTGATACCACCAAAAGTAGGTTCCAGCGATGCAACAATATCTACAAATTTTTGAGGATCTTTTTCATTTATTTCAATATCAAAAACATCTATGTCGGCAAAAATTTTGAACAAGACCCCTTTTCCTTCCATTACAGGTTTGCTGGCTTCGGGGCCTATATCGCCTAAACCTAATACGGCGGTTCCATTGGTAATAACACCTACAAGGTTGCCTTTGGCAGTATATTTATAAGCATTCTCTTTGTTGGCTGCTATTTCTTTACAAGGTTCTGCAACACCCGGAGAGTAAGCCAATGAAAGGTCTCGTTGTGTTTTGGCTTCTTTGGTGGGTACTACTTCTATTTTTCCAGGTCTTCCTTTTGCATGATACTCAAGGGCCTGTTCTCTTCTTAAATCTGTTGGCATATACTTATTAAAGCAGCAAACTTACTGATTATTGAAAGAAGGAGGTCTTGGGTTTAATGTTTAGGGTTTAAAGTTTAGGGTTTGTGCAGGCTGAAATAGTTTTGGTGTATCAGGGAATCAGTTAAAGGTGATAATACCGTTGCAAGGGTGTTAAATGCTCAATTCAATAAATGGATATACAACATTGATATTAAGCAATTGAGATTTTCTTTACAATGGGTAAATGTTTACCATCTTTCAATAACAAGATTATCATTATCATTAAAATGTTGATCTCGTGTAACTAAAGCCAGATTATTTTGCAAAGACAAAGCCGCAATCCAAATATCATTTTCCGGAATTGGTTTTCCTTTTTTTCTTAAAGCAGTTTTTATAATACCATAATACCAACATGTTGCTTCATCAATGTATAGCCTGGAATAGTTAAAGAGTGCTTTTTCTATATTATTAATATTATATTCTACAAGGGTTGAATATTGAGCACCATAATACATTTCTCCAATTACAATTATTGGGATGCATATTACTTCTGCTTCGTCCATTCTGTTTGCAATTTCTACATCATTATCTAACCAGGCAGAAATAATGTTAGTATCGAGTGCATATTTATTTCCAATCATCAGAATTAATTTGTTCGCATCCTTCCTCTATAGCTATATTGACTAGTAGCACATCATCTTTACTAAGTATGCTAGTATAATTATGGGCAGAAGTCCTGTTTGAAGTTTGTGCAATTACTCTTTCAACCTGGGAAAGAGTAATTGCATCTTCCATTTTTAGTACTGCTTCAATAATTTGTATTTTTCTGCTATCTGCGTACATAAAATTGTTTTTACAAACTTAATTATAATGTTAGAATAGTTTTATACCTCATAAATAATAGATTATTAAAACCATTGAAGACTGTATAATAACAATACTCTAATTGTTGGGAATATACACATCAAAAGTTGCACCTTCATTTAGTTGGCTTGTTGCGGTAATGAAGCCGTTGTGGTTTTCTACAATTTTTTTTACAATGGCTAGCCCAATGCCTGTACCTGAAATTTTTTGTTTGTCGTGCAGGCGCTGAAACACTTCAAAAATGCGATCTTTATATTGTGGCTCAAAGCCTATACCATTGTCAGTAATGCTGATGTGACAGTATTCCTTTTCAGGATTTAGCGATATGTTTGGTGCCTGTACAAAGGTTATTATTGAGCTTGTTATTTTGATATGAGGTGGAATATCTGGATTTGAGAATTTTAGTGCATTGCCCAAAAGGTTGTGCAGGAGTTGCCTCATCTGAAAAGGGATAACATTTGTTAAACACATTTCACTAATTTCAATTTTGGCATTTTTTACCTCAATTACTTCCTCAAATTCTGACTTCACTTGTTCTGCAATTATCCTTAAATCAATGATTTCAAATTTTCGCTCTGCAAAGGTTGTACGTGAATAAGCCAATAAATCTGCAATTAGGACTTGCATGCGATTGGCTGCGTTGTTTATTTTTTCAAAATAAACAATTGCTTTTTCAGTCATACTTTTTTGTTCATTAGCTAAAATGCGTGAAGAGAAGTTTTGTATTTGACGTAATGGTTCCTGCAAATCATGACTGGAGATGTAAGTGAATGATTCTAGTTCTTTGTTAGCAAGTATTAATTCTGTTGCTCTTTTTTCTTTTTCCTCATTTTGAAAAACAAGTTCTTTGTTAGCAATGATTAATTCTGCTGCTCTTTTTTCTTTTTCTTCATTTTGAAAGGCAAGTTCTTTATTTGCAATTCGTAAATCCTTTGCCCATTTTTGTTCTGTAACATCTCTGGCGGCTGCAAAAACGCCAAGTACATTGCCTTGGTCGTCTTTGTAAACAGAAGCATTGTATAGCACATCTGTCTGGTTACCGTTTTTATGCCTTATAGTTAACGGATAATCTGCCACAAAACCTTTTTTAAAAACTTGGCGATAACCTTCCTGTGCTTTTTGGGGTTCTGTAAAATAATCGGAGAAATCCGTGTCAATCAAACTTTCCCGGGGAACGCCGGTAACTTTTATTGATGCCTCATTCACATCTAATATCTTTCCGCTGGCACTGATAGTAACAAGCGGGTCTAAACTTGCTTCAATCAAACTACGGGCATAGTTAGCAATGATTAACTCTGCTGCACGTTTTTCTTTTTCTTCATTTTGAATTATAAGTTCTTTGTTAGCAATGATTAATTCCGCAGCTCGTTTTTCTTTTTCTTTATTTTGAAAAGCAAGTTCTTTGTTGGTTAATTCCAATTCATTTTTTGTGCTTTCTATATTTAATTTTAACAGATCAGATATTCTTAATTCCTTAATGATTTTTATATAAGATGAAACAAGAATCAAAATGGAACCTATAATTAATAAAATAGTTAACAACGGTGTAAGCGATGCTGATTTATTCATTGAAGAAGTTCTGCGTTGCAATAATTTATCTTCTTCTTTTTCCATCTCTCTAATTTGGTTTCCCACCTCGCTCATTAATTTTCTTCCTGTTAAAAATCTTTGAGTACTTAAATTTGAAATTTTGGCATCGTTCAACATTTTTTGGAGATAATCTAATCTTTTAAAAACAACAGTTCTCAATTGAAGCGCATTTTGTACCTGCGATTGATTATCATTGGTAAGCCTTGCAATATTATCCAGATGAAAGGTTAATATTATCCTTGCAGAATCAACCGGGGGAAGAAAGACTGAATCTTTAGTAAAAATATATCCCCGCTGGTTGGATTCTACTTCCTGAAGAATGGAGAGTGTTTTATTGAGTTCTAATTTTATTTTTTGTGTATGATTTACTAATACAGATTCATCAATCAGGTTTCTGATTCTAAGATAAGAAAAAAGAGATAGTAACATCAACGCAATGATTGCGATAAGAAAAACAATTTTAATCCTTGTATGTTTTTCTTTTTTTATCATTATTTACCTGTATTATGAAATCGCTAAAAGAAATTTATCTTTTGGAAGTTGTTGGTTTCTCTCCCAAAAATTATGGGATAATACCGTTTCAATTGTTTTCTTTAAAAGTTGATGCGAATTGGGTTTGCAGATATAACAATTTGCACCCAAAGAGTAAGTAGTTTCTATAGCGTTAGGGTAGGCAGAAGTAGAAAATATTACCACCGGAATATTTTTTAACCTGGGAGTTTCTCTTATTTCCTTTAAACATTCTATGCCATTTTTTCGAGGCATGTTTAGATCAAGGAAAATAACATGTGGTGGTGGTGGATCAAGCAAATTGTCTACTAAAACGGTCATTAATTCTGCTCCATCTTTTACTGTTGTAAGTGTAGTCTGAATATCAATTTCTTTAAGCGCTTCTTCAAAGAATTCTCTGTCATCTGCATCATCGTCGGCAAGAAATATTGTTTTCATTTTAGATTTAAATTTAATGACGGAAGAAAAAGTAAGTGATTATCCAACATTGCTGGTTGTCCACTTATTTTGCCCGTTGATAAAGTACAATAAACTGAAAAATAGTCAGGTCAATTATGTTGCTTTAATTTAACCTGCTTACTGTACAAGCGGAGTTTATTATTTATTGGTGTGAGTAAATGAATTCTGCATTTATTAGAAATTATAAATTTCTACATCACTATTATATCAAAGATAGCATAACATAAATGCTTTTTGAGAAAGAATATTAAATTACCTTACTAAAGTGTATGAAGTATAAAGTATTTCAATATAGAACTAATCATTATTCAATTAGTTTAAAAATAAATAGTTTATAAATAACTCATAATTCAAAACTAAATATTTACCTCTTGTGCATTTCCATATAATCAAACACCAAATTGCATAAGGCATTTACACCGGTTTTGAAGGAGCTGTCGTCTATAATAAATTTGGGTGTGTGGTGTGGGGCAGCATCTTTTGGATCGGTTCCTTTAGGTAGCCCGCCAAGAAAAAAATATAATCCCGGAACTTTTTTAGCAAAGAAGGAAAAATCTTCGGATCCTGTAATGGCTGACATGAGTTGCACATTTTGCTTGCCTGCCACATTTTGTAAAGTTGGAAACATAGTATTTGTAAGTTCCACGTTGTTAAAAGTAACCGGATAATGAACTGAATAAGGTACAAATACCTGCGCTGTAGCACCCGCTGCCTCGGCTGTTTTTGTTGCAATTTGCCTTATGCGTTCAAAGATTAGTTTTTCATCGGTATCAGTAAATGTTCTTACTGTACCCTGCATCTCTACCTCTTCTGATATAATATTAAAGCGGTTACCTCCATTAATAGAACCAACTGTTACCACTGCCGGATTTTCTGTAAGATCTACATTTTCTGCTCACAATCGTCTGCAGGCTGTTTATGATTTCTGCAGCTACAACAATCGGATCAACTGATTTCCATGGGGTAGAACCGTGTGAAGGTTTACCCGTTACAACAATTTTAAAATCGCATGCACCGGCCATAGAACCTGCGGGTCTGTAGCCAATTTTACCTGATTCTAATTGTGCCCGCATGTGCAAACCAAATATGACATCAACTTTAGGATTTTCTAAAACTCCTTCTTTTACCATAAGCTCTGCCCCAAACTCTTCACCCTTAGGTGCGCCTTCTTCTGCCGGTTGAAAAATAAATTTGACTGTTCCTTTCAGATCTTTTTTCATACCCGACAAAATTTCTGCTACACCCATTAATATTGCTACGTGTCCATCATGTCCACAGGCATGCATTACATCTGTTTCTTTACCATTGTAGGTAGATTTTACTTTAGAGCAAAATGGTAAATCATTTTTCTCGGTTACAGGCAGTGCATCCATATCTGCCCGCAAAGCAACTACAGGCCCGGGCTTGTCGCCTTTTAAAATTCCAACAACCCCTGTAACAGCAACCCCTGTTTTCACTTCTATTCCCAATGATTGCAAGTGTTTGGCAACAATAGCAGCAGTTCTTACTTCTCTGTTTGCCAGTTCAGGATGTTGATGAAAATCATGTCGCCATTCAATTACTTTTTGTTCTATTTTATCAGCATTTTTACTGATGATTTCCTTGTAATTATTTTGTGTATGGGCTGAATGACAGCATAGTAGCAATAGGAAGAAAATGGTTAGTTTCATTTGAGTATTATGTTGCAATTTGATTAATGGATTTTCATAACTTTATTATGTACTACCAATCCGAAATTGGAATTGTATATTTCAGAATGTTGTAAATATAATTGTTTTGGTTTTTGCTTTTCATAGTTGTAAATAGACCCGGTTCATAAATCCTGAAAATATGGCTGATTTATTTAACATTGCTATTACTATTCGTTTCGTTGGAAAAAATCATTTTTTCTACCTTTGCCCCCTTATAAAATTCAAAAGCAACAATTGATTTTTAATTTGTTTTTTTGAAATAATGATTTAACCCCAAAAAAAATGAGATAAAGTATGTTACAAAGAACTGTTTTAGTGATCTCGTCGTGTTTGTTCAGTCTTGTACTATTAGCACAACCAAATACAAAGGCTGTTACCATAACTCCACAACAAGCACCCCCGCCTCCACCCGTGTATAACTATAAAAAGCTAAATCCACAGTTGCAGTATGCTTATATCATAAATAAGCCTACCAAAATTCATCCACAGGAAGGTGATCAGGTTATGCTTAATATGCAATCGGTTTGTAACAACAGGTTGATGTACAATACTGCGCAGGCTTTCAAGGGTAAACCTGCTATATACGGTGTTGCAAAACCTGCATTTAAAGGAGATTTGATAGAGGCTATTATGGAAATGACCGCAGGGGATAGTATTGTTTGTTTAGTAGATGCCGATGCATTGTTTAAAAATTCGAAAAGTAAAAAACCTGATTTTATTAAGTCGGGAGATAAAATGCAGTATTTCATAAAGCTTGTTTCTATAAAGCCAAAAGAAGAAGTTCAGAAAGAACAGCAGGCTGCTTTTATGAAACAAATGAAAGAACAGCAAGCCAAACAAGCTGCCGACGCAGCAAAACAAATGGTAAAAGACGACAAGGCACTGAAGGCTTACTTTGCCAGCAAAAAGATAACACCTATTAAAACTGCTTCAGGGTTGTATTATACCATAAAAGAAGAGGGTAGTGGTGAAAAGCCAATAACAGGTGATAATGTAACTATGAATTATACCGGAACCCTTTTGGATGGAACTAAATTTGACAGTAATGAAGACACAGCTTTTAAACACGTACAACCTTTTGAATTTGTTTTAGGAAGAGGCGCAGTGATTAAAGGATGGGATGAAGGAATTGCCTTACTAAAAACAGGAAGTAAAGCAACATTATACATACCTTCTCCAATGGCTTATGGCCCACAGGCAAGGCCAGGTGGAGGAGCCAACCCTAAGGGAATACCTGCTAACTCCATATTGGTATTTGATGTGCAGGTTGTTAACAGTAAGCATCCTGAACCGCCAAAGCCGGCTATAGTACCTGCAACAAAGACAGATTCAACAGGCAGCAATCCGAAAATGGAAAAAATGAAAGCTGATAAACCGGATTCATTATAAGCACCTGTGATGGAATCTGTAAAACCTGAAAGCGTAGAAAAAGTAGAAAAGCCCGATTAAATTAGGGTAAGCATATTGGATAATATTTTTAATCCGGTTGTATTAATTACAACCGGATTTTTATTTGACAGTGCTTTATTTCAAGAACCTTAGCTTTTATCTTTTGATAGGTTTCTTTAAGCTCCCAATGACGAACTTTTATTAAATAGAGAAAAGCATTCCCACCTGTGGAAAAAATCGCCAATATTTCTTAAGAAAAACTTTAAGAATTAAAGTTTTTTAAAGAGTCGGGATTAATTTTTTCTTACTGATAATGAGTATTTTAAGATTTTATATCTAATATGTTTGCTTAATAAAAAATTAAAATGGTTTTAATTTTGATTAATTTTTTAAGTTCCAATTAATTAAATCCAATTTTCATGAAAAAAGTTTATCCAATTCTATTTTCTTTATTATTAGTTCTTGCTTTATCAGCAAATGCACAAGTCGCAAACAGTATTTGTAATAGCAGCTTATATTCTATTAACAATGAATATTTTGGCGGATTTGAGGCAGACGTTGATAATATTTCGTCAGAAACTGCAGGTTCGGATCTGTTCCCAAAGTTGCCTAGAAATGGTTCTTATCAGGTTGTAAGTAATGTAAAGCAATTGGGTGGCGGAGGTTATCTTAATATTCAACCACAAACGGGAAATAGTTTTTTTGCAGCCCATACAAGTACTACCACAACAGAAAGAATATGGTACACCAATATGGCTGTAACTCCGGGTGAAACGTATAATTTTTGTGTAAGTGTTACCTTATTAAAGAACCTGGGAAACGGAGCAAATTTTATTGTAGGCCTTTATGCAGATGGACTAGAAATAGGCCGGGGAAGAGTAACTTTTGATTGGACAGAAATATGCGGAAGTTTTACAGTGCCACAAGGAGTGTATTGTATGGAATTATCGGTTAGAGATCCTAAAAAAGGGCTTTTCTTTTTAGCTATGGATGATATAAAAATGTACAGTGATAATCCATTTTTAGGCGATAAAAATGCACATCAAACCAGCACTGTTAAAAGCAGTCAGATAAAAATGTATCCTAATCCGGCAAATAATAATGTTACCTTTAATATAGCTGCAACAAAAAATACATCGGCTCAAATTGCCATAGTGGATTTGGCGGGTAAAATTGTTTTTAAATCTAAAGCAATGTTAAGTGCAGGTAATACGATTAACCAAATACAGGACATAGCAAAACTTGGTAACGGTATGTATTTTGTACGTGTTACCGTAGATGGACAAACAAGCAACCATAAACTGATTGTTGCACACTAAAACGCCTATACTAATAGTTCATATAAACCTAAAAAAAAGCTACCCATAAACGGTAGCTTTTTTTATACGAAGTATCCATTTCAAAATATTCATTTACACAAACAACGCCTTCAATTCACTCGCATCATCGGGTTTCATTTTGCCGGCGAGGATAAGACGTAGTTGTCTTCTGCGCAATGCGCCGTCGAATAGTTTTATTTCTTCAGGAGTTTCGGGTATAAGTTGCGGTACAGGGCGGGGTTTGTTGTAGGGGTCAAGGGCTACAAAAGTAAAATAGGCTTCGTTGCTTTCGTATTTGTATTGGTGCAGCAGGTCTTCGCCCCACACTTTTATGTGTATTTCCATAGATGTATTAAAAGCCCGGGAAACCTTTGCTTCTATATGTACTACATTACCCAATTTAATGGGGTTCTTGAAACTTAGGTTGTCTACACTTGCAGTCATACTTGGAAAATTGCAATGCTTGCCCGCTGCAATGCCTGCGGCAATGTCCATCCAATACATCAATCGGCCACCCATAAGGTTACCAAAGGTGTTGGTATCGTTTGGGAGAACTATTTCATTCATTATGGTAAAGCTATCTGACGGTTTCTTGGGCTCCATTTGTAGTGTTATTTTCGGCAAAAGTAGGGGAGAAAAAGAGCTAATGAAAAGTTTTGGTGATTTGAGCCAGGAAATGTTGAATGTTGATGAAAATATTCATTGTTTTAAATCTGGTGGGAATGCTTAAAATGCAGCTATATTTATCAATAAACAATCTTAGTTAGGGGTTAAATATTTGTTGGAAAAGATGAATAAGGATTTGGCGCTGCATATAGCCGGGATTGAAGTGGAAAGCCCGGAATGAAACGAAGTGAAATGAGGACTTGGAACGAAAAGCCCGAAACAAAAGCAGAGAAATGAACAAATGTTGCTGCTTCTGCATTTTAGAAATGAATAAATGAGCTTATAATTTTTTACTCTTAACCCCCTTTACGATATTCGCACTGAATTTGCCATTATGAATATTTCTTTCGATAATACCCAAAATGCATTTGCTTACAAGTCTGACAAAGAACTGAAACGTGCTAAGTTTCTGTTTTCTTCTATGGGATATCAGTGGGTAGTAGATGCCGGTGTTCGGATAACTCCTTTTTTTATGAAACTCGGCTTGCCAATTAAAAGCCTGGTTCGAAATACAATTTTTAAACAATTTGTTGGTGGTGAAACCCTTGAAGAAACCAAAGCCGTAGCCGATGTACTTGGTCGGTTTGATGTGCAGGTAATTTTGGATTATGGTGTGGAAGGCAAGGAAGGCGAGGAAAGTTTTGATAATGCTACCGAAGAATTTATTAAAGTGGTAGAATATGCAGCATCGCAGCCTAATATACCTTTCATAAGTATAAAGGTTACCGGCCTTGCCCGTTTTGGTTTGTTGGAAACCCTACATGAAGCACCACGTTTACGGTCAGGGATACATGATGATGAAATAGAAAAAGAAGAGTGGGAAAGGGTGAAAGACAGGATGTATCAAATATGTAGCATTGCAGCCGAAAAAAATATTGGTGTATTGGTAGATGCTGAAGAAAGCTGGATACAAGACCCTGTGGACCGCCTTACCATGGAAATGATGGAGGAGTTTAATAAAGAGAAGGCTATTGTTTATAACACTATACAACTCTACCGACACGACCGGCTTGATTTTCTGAAACTATCGCACCGCATAGCGCAGCAGCAAAATTTTGTGTTGGGTGTAAAGTTGGTGCGGGGTGCTTATATGGAAAAGGAACGTAACAGAGCTTCGCAAAGGGGAGTAAAATCACCTATACAGGCAAGCAAAGCCGATACGGACAAAGATTATAATGCTTCGGTGGAATTTTGTATTCAACATATTGATAAAGTTGCGTGTATTGTAGCAAGCCACAACGAAGAAAGCAACCTGCTTGCTGCAGAACTGATGGAGAAAAATGGGCTTCCTTTTAATCACCCTCATATACATTTCTCACAGTTGTATGGTATGAGTGACCATATAACTTTTAATCTTGCAAAAGCCGGTTTTTCTGTCAGTAAATATTTGCCCTTTGGCCCCATAAACGATGTAATCCCCTACCTGATGCGCCGTGCACAGGAAAACAGCAGTGTAAGCGGACAGACAGGCCGTGAACTGGGATTGATTAACAAAGAGATTAAGCGCAGAAAAGGGAAGTAAGAATAATATTCAATTTTTTTGGTCATTGGCTTTTGAATCTCTTTGCAACATTGTTGTGTTATTTTTAATTCCGGTTATTTGTCGGAACTCCCTTGTACGGAATATATAATATTCAGCTTTTTACTTCTTATGTTAGTTAAGCCGACTGGTTTAATAATTTTCTCTCTTTTAATGTAAGTTTGCAACATGCAGCAATATCATCAGCTTCTTACTCATATTTTAGAAAATGGAACAGTAAAAACCGACCGCACAGGTACAGGTACTATAAGCGTTTTTGGTTACCAAATGCGTTTTAATCTAAATGACGGATTCCCTTTAGTTACCACTAAAAAGCTTCACCTAAAGAGTATTATATACGAATTGCTTTGGTTTTTGCAAGGCAATACCAATATAAAATACCTGAATGATAACGGCGTAAAAATATGGGATGAATGGGCAGATGAAAATGGTGATTTAGGCCCTGTTTATGGTAAACAATGGAGAAGTTGGGAAGGTGCAGATGGCAAAGTAATTGACCAGATAAGTGATGTAATTAAACAACTAAAAAACAACCCCGATAGCCGCAGAATAATTGTAAGTGCATGGAACGTAGCAGAACTTTCTGAAATGGCTTTAATGCCTTGTCATGCATTGTTTCAGTTTTATGTAGCCCCTTCCGGCTCCCCCGAGGGGGGAGGGAAAGGCAAACTTTCGTGTCAACTATATCAGCGCAGTGCTGATGTGTTTTTAGGAGTTCCTTTTAACATTGCCAGCTATGCATTGTTGACCATGATGATAGCACAGGTTTGCGATTTAGAATGTGGTGATTTCATACACACCTTTGGCGATGTACACATTTATAGCAACCATGTGGAGCAGGTAAAACTACAATTGAGCAGAACTCCTTTTACATTACCAACAATGAAATTAAATCCTGAAGTGAAAGATATTTTCGGTTTTGGATTCGAAGATTTTACTTTGGAAAATTATCAATCGCACCCGCATATAAAGGCAGTGGTGGCGGTTTAGGTAAGTGTTAAGTCTTAAGTGTAAAGTGTAAGGTAGAAGTAGGAGAAATTAGGAGATTATATTAAATACCGCATAAAAAACAAACTCAACACTCAACATAGCCCTAAACATTAAACCCTAAACATTAAACTCAAATTCCAAACCCCAAACCTTCCTCCATGACCACTTCCATAATAGTAGCGACATCAGAAAACAATGTAATCGGCCGTAACAATGACCTGCCGTGGGTTATGCCCGAGGACATGAAGTTTTTTAAAAACACTACATGGGGAATGCCGGTTATTATGGGGCGCAAGACTTTTGAATCTATGAAAGGGCAGCCATTAACAGGCCGCACCAATATTGTAATAACCCGTCAGGATGATTGGAAAGCAGAAGGGGCAGTTGTAGTTAAAAGTTTAAGTGATGCAATTTTTGTTGCTTCAGAAACAGATAGTAAAGAAGCTTTTATAATTGGAGGTGGTGAAATTTTTAAAGAGGCAATTAATAAAGTTGATCGGCTTTATCGTACACTAATACATACTGTAGTTGATGGCGATGTTTTTTTTCCTGAAATAGACAAAACAAAATGGAAACTAACCAGCCAAAGAGATTGTAAAGCTGATGAGAAAAATAAGTTCGATTATAGTTTTCAGTTGTGGGAACGAGGTTAATTCATAATAATTTTAAACCACCTTAAGTGCCTTTATTAACCTTAAATATCTTACATGGTTTCTTTTGATTTTCAAAATACTATGAGAAAAATATTTAGCCTAAATATTGCTTTGATAGCTTTCATTTTTCAATCACAATCACAAATAAAATTTATTGATTTTAATATTGAGACGCCGCAGTATAAAATTCAAAAGTGTAGATATAATACAATTCAATATCTTGACTCTAGAACTGATACAACTGACTATGGATTTGCATTGAAAGGAGGTAACAATGATAAAGCAAGAGTTATAACGAAAACACCTTTGTGTGTTCAGGTTGCTGATATATTTAATTCCATGAAGGGGGATGAAACAGTTAATGGAATATTACTTTTTCAATTAAGAAGACTTATTTTTTCGGAAGCAGTTGGTGCTTTTGGATCAAATTCTTTTTGTCAAATAAGGTTACAATTGTATTCAAAAGAAAGTTTACTGTATAAGAAAATAGCCTTTGTTGACACCACCGTATCTTTAAGCGGATTTAACTCTACTAAATTGGTTTTAAAAGAATGTGGTAATATTATTAGGGATTTAATTGATAGTGTTCAGTCCAATGACCTTTCTGGAACTCAATTGTATAGTCTCGATGAAGTTAAAAATATTAACGAGGTAGAGATGAGGACTATTCCTTTGTATGCACTAGATGATTTGTCAGACGGTATTTATCGAACGAGTAGCGCTTTTCTTGCTCAAAAACGTGATGCAATTGTTTATGTAGAAATGGAGGATGGGGTAATTAATACTGTAAAAGAAGTTGATGAAGAGGGGGCAATGAAAAAAGTGAAGCTAAAAGATATTTTTTCAATTGTTTATCAGGGACGTCCTTACATTGCTACTAAATCCGGGTTCAATATTTTAGATAAAAGGGGAAATGATTTTTATTATAAGGTATCTGTTCAATCATTAAATAAAACCGGGTTAGTAGCAGCAGCCTTACTCTTGGGAGTTATGGGTGGGTTTATTTATTTTGAAACAAATCCAGAGAAAAATGTTGAATTAAAATTAGACCATATTTCCGGAAAATTCTTAATGGAAAATTCGGAAAAAAGAATGGATCGTTAATCTTAAGACAAAAAAATATTTGATTAAAAGTCACAGAAATTTTAAATGCAATATTGAGGATGTATAACCTTTCGCGGCTTGCGACAAAATTCATTAAGTATTATCTAATTGCTTCCAATGGCAAAGGGCATGGTGTGCATTCTCCATTTGTATTCGATTTTATAAAAAATGTATTAAATGATCATCGTCATTTTTATGCTTATGATGCTATTGAAAGGGTTAGGGAAAAATTATTGACCAATGATAAAGTTTTACAGATAGAGGATTTTGGAGCAGGATCAACGGTTATCAAAAGCAATCAAAGAAAAATCAGGAGCATTGCAAAATCTTCGCTTAAGCCTAAAAAATTTGGTCAGCTCATGATGCGCATGGTGAATTACTATGGCATTAAAACCTCGATTGAGTTGGGTACTTCGTTGGGTATTACTACATCATATCTTGCTTCGGGAAATTTAAAAGGGCAGGTGATAACGTTAGAAGGTTCCGGAGAAATAGCCGATGTAGCAGAACAAAATTTTGAAAAACTCAAGTTGCAAAATATTGAAATTATTGAAGGTAATTTTGATAATACACTCAAAAATACTTTAGATAAAACCACTACAATTGATCTGGCTTTTGTAGATGGGAACCACCGCAAAGAGCCAACCCTTCAGTATTTCAACCAATTGTTAGAAAAGAAAACCGAAAAATCTATTTTCATTTTTGACGATATACATTGGAGCAAAGGAATGGAAGAAGCCTGGCAACAAATTCAGCAACACCCTGAAGTAACCTTGACTATTGATTTGTTTTTTATAGGATTGGTTTTTTTTAGAAAAGAACAGAAGGTTGCGCAGCAATTTTCGGTGAGGTTTTAGTGAATATATATGGAAATCAATAAATCCCATAAAGCTGTAAGCTTATCTTTTTCTGAAGGAAAAATGACAATTCAACTTGAGGACGGAAGAGAATTGTCAGTTCCATTGGAATGGTTTCCACGACTAAGAAATGCAAGTATGAATCAGTTAAATGATTGGCGTTTAATTGCAAATGGAGAGGGGATCCATTGGAATGAAATTGATGAAGATATTTTAGTAGAAAGGCTTCTTGATTAATTAAACCTATAATCTTACTTAAAGGATTATAGCATAAGCCAACAATTCTTTGTCTCGTTGTTTTCTTCGTTTCTTTGTGTGAAACAAAAGATCATTGCCCACACGTTTTCCCATAAATTTTCTTGAATCGCTCAAAGGCACACCGGGCTTTGATGAAACTGCATTTATACAAACACATGAATCAGCAAGGCAGGTTACAAGCATCCGGTTAAATCCTTTAAAACCAACAAAGGCAATTGCGGATTTACCCATTCAATCAATTGTGCCGTGGTGCGCTACCGGTAGGTATTTGTCAGAACGCCCATCTTTTACATTAGATCCAATATTTCATGGAGGTGCCTACTATGTGCAGGAAGCAAGTAGCATGTTCATTGACCATATTATTTCAACGCTTTATAAAGAAAACCCGGCTCCACAAAGGGTTTTGGATCTGTGTGCTGCACCGGGCGGAAAGAGTACTTTGTTGGCTGCTGCATTGCCTGACAGTTTTATTGTTTCCAACGAAGTAATTAAAACAAGAGTAAGTGTGCTTGTAGAAAATATTGCAAAATGGGGAAGCGAAAATGTAGTGGTAACCAATAACGATCCAAAGGATTTTCAAAAATTGCCAGGATACTTTGACCTTATGGTTATTGATGCACCTTGTAGTGGAAGTGGTTTGTTTAGAAAAGATAAAAATGCAGTAGAAGAATGGAGCCAAGACAATGTGCAAATGTGCAGCCTGCGGCAGCAAAGAATTATAGCCGATACAATTGGTTCGCTTAAACAAAATGGCCATCTCATATACAGCACTTGCAGCTATAGCATGCAGGAAGATGAGGCAATATGCGATTGGATTGTTGAACAATTTAAGTTAGAACCCGTTCCTATTCCAATTGATGATAGTTGGGGAATTGTAACTAGCATTAGTGGAAAGCATGGGGCATCGGGTTATCGGTTTTACCCTGACAAAGTTGAGGGGGAAGGTTTTTTTGTGGCTTGCTTCAAACAAACCAATCCTGTTGATTCATATTACGGATACAACACAACTTTAGAATCCATTAATAAAAAAGATAAAATTTTAGTAGAAAGCTATCTTTCAAAAGCTGATGAATATATTTTAACAGGTTATAAAAAAATCATTATTGCTTCTCCAAAAAAGTGGGAAGAAGAAATTTCAACCCTTCATAAAACACTCAATCTAAGAAAATCGGGCATTGCATTGGGTGAGATAAAAGGCAAAGATTTGATTCCTCACCATGAATTGGCGTTATCTAAGTTAGTTACATCCACTATTCCCGTTGCAGATTTGGATAAAGAAGAGGCCTTACGCTATTTGCGTCGTCAGGATTTAAATAAAGAAATATCGCAAAAAGGTTGGACAATTTGCAGATATGAGGATATCAACCTGGGGTGGATGAAAGTTTTACCCAATCGTGTTAATAATTACTATCCGGTCAATTGGAGAATATTAAAACTTTAATTTTGTTTTCAAACCCTATTCTTCAATATTCAACGGGTGAAATATTAATGGTATGAAAAGACTTATTTTTCTTGTGTCCTTTTTGTTTATGATGGCTTATAGCTATTCTCAAAATCTCATTGTAGAAGGTGTATCACCAAATCTGTACATCAATCATACAGTATTTGCAAAGGAAAACTATTACAGTATTGGCCGCTTGTATAACCAATCACCAAAAACAATTGCCGAGTTCAATAACCTTGTTATGGAAAAAGGCTTAAGCATTGGGCAGAAAATAAAAATTCCACTTAATGCCCAAAATTTTGAATCTGTAGAAAAGCCAACAAATGGTGAGGTGTTGGTACCATTGAAACATGTAGTGGCAAAAGGGGAAAATATTTTTAAAATTGGCACCCAATACAATGCAACGGCAATATCTATCAGAGAGTGGAATCTGTTATCGTCTGACATCGTATCTGTTGGAGCTCCAATCATTATTGGACGTTTGAAAGTAAAGGCAGGTGAATCAAAACTTGCTTCAGGCAAAAACGTATCAGTTGCATCTGTTGTTCCCAAACCAACTTCGCCAAATGTTCCAAAAGAATTACCTACAGTTCCTGTTAAAGAAGAAGCGGTAACGGTTGGTTCAACTCCACCACCTGCACCTAAGAAAAATGAAGTAGCTACCGGTACGGGTGAACCAAAAAAGAATACTGAAGTTGTAACTATTGTTCATACACCGGCTAAAAACCAGGGAGTTGAAAATAGCCCACAAGTGCCGGGTGTTGAAATACCATCAAAAGGTAGCGGTGTTGCAACATCAGGAACAACTGCTCCGCCACCTTCAATTCCAAAAAATAATAAAACAATAGACATCTCCACAATGCCGGCAAGTACTGCCGAAGGTGCATTTTCTTCCATTTTTGCCAATGATGTAGCTCATAAATCACTCAATAAAAAATCAGGCGAAGCTGCAACATTCAAATCAACAAGCGGGTGGCAGGACAGAAAATACTATGTACTAATGAATGATATTGCTCCGGGTACTATTTTAAAGCTTCAATCAGGCAACAGCAAAGTAATCTATGCAAAAGTATTGGGAAGCATTCCTGAAATGAAAGAAAACAATGGGCTGCTTTTGAGAGTTAGCAATGCTGCAGCATCCTACCTCGGAATTTTGGATGCAAGGTTTCCGGTAGAGGTTAGTTTTTATCAGTAATCTTATGGGTTAGAAGACTGGTTTTGCTTGGTGTGAATTCCAGTAATATACTATTTTAGAAAAGTAAGCAAATAGTCATATAGTGAAAGCAATCAGAAAACTATTACAACGACCCAAGAATAGTTTTTATTTAGGACTACTTCTTGGATTATTACTTTTTGCTTCTTTAATATTTCCAGTTATACAGATGTTTCCATTGATTTTTTCTGCTGACCTGCTACTTGAATTTGTTGACTGCGACTATTGTGCATTGAGGAATCTGAACATCTTTTTTTATTTTTCTTTAATCGGTTGGACTTTATATTGCATCTATAGAGTGACAAAATTTAAGAAATATAGGCCGCTAAGAATTTCCTTGTATATGCTTATTGGTTATGTATTGACAAATAATATTATTGCATTGACACTTGAAGAAGAGGCAATGAGAAGTAGTGATGGGTTAAAATATCTTTTTCTATTTTCGACAGCCCCTTTTGCATCTTTGACACCAATTATTTATGGACTAATTTTCCACCTAATTACAACACGACAAAATAAAATAGTGTAAAATAATTTGCAAATCGCCAAGCCGAAAAGCGTAAAAAATTAAGCATGTTTTGCACTTACCATGCGGTCCTTCCCCTGCATGTCTTGTCTGATTTCTACATTGAGAAAACCATTTTGTTGGAAAACAGTAGAAACATCTTGAGCTAATTCTTCATTTATTTCCACATAGATTATTCCATTTTGGTTTAAATGTGTTTTTGCAAATGCTGAAATCTTTTTATAAAATAATAATGGATCGTTATCGCTTACAAACAATGCCAGATGCGGTTCATAATCCATCACATTTTTTCGCATGGTAAGACCTTCGTTATTTCTGATGTATGGGGGATTACTAACTATAATATCAAAATGTCCGAGTTGTTGCCATGTATCATCATTCAGTATATCGAGCAGTAAAAAATCTATTAAAACATTTAGATTAACTGAGTTCATTTTGGCAACCTGTAATGCACCTTCTGAAATGTCAATTGCTGTTACAGATGTTTGGGGTATTAGTTGCTTTATCGCAATCGGAATACAACCACTTCCTGTACCAATATCCAACACTGAAACTTCCTTTTTTTTATTGGTTTTGATATACTGAATAATCCAGTTTGCCAACTCTTCAGTTTCTGGTCTTGGTATCAGTACTTGTTCATTTACCAATAGTCTCATTCCCATAAACCATGCTTCGCCAATTGCGTATTGCACAGGTTTATGTTGTAGTAGTTCTGATGTAATTTTTGATAAAAGATTTTGTTGTTCGGGGCTTATTATAGTGTCTTTGTAAACAATTCTGTCTATCTTTCGCAGACCTGTAATATTTTCTATTACAAGGTCAGCAATATTTCCCGACTCTCTGTTATCATAGAGTTTAGAAAGTTGCTGTAACAATTGTAGATAAGCCTGCTGAATAGTCATTATGCAATGCTACAGTTTTTTTAATTTAATTTTGATTGATAATTATGGAGCAACATCAATTGTATATGAATCGCTGCCTTGAACTTGCCAGGCAAGGTGCAGGTTTTGTAGCACCAAACCCAATGGTTGGGGCTGTTTTGGTGTATGATAATAAAATTATTGGCGAAGGTTATCACCAAAAATATGGTGAAGCACATGCCGAGGTAAATTGTATTAATAGTGTAAACGATGCCAATAAATCTTTAATAAGCAAATCAACTTTATACGTAAACCTTGAACCTTGTGCGCATTTTGGTAAAACGCCTCCCTGTTCTGATTTTATTATTGGGCATAAAATACCAAGTGTTGTTATAGGCTGCAATGATCCTTTTGACGAAGTAAATGGTAAAGGTATTGATCAGTTAAAAACGGCGGGTATTGCAGTAATGGTGGGTGTTTTGGAAAATGAATGTAAAGAATTGAATAAACGATTTTTTACTTTTCATACACTTAAACGACCTTATGTTATTTTGAAATGGGCGCAAAGTAAAAATCAGAAAATTGCTAATGCAGATTTTTCAAGGGTATGGATTACGAATGTGTATAGTAACCGTCTTATTCATAGGTGGCGTAGTGAGGAGGCGGCAATAATGGTTGGAACAAATACTGCACTTCAAGATGACCCTGCCCTTAATACAAGGCATTGGACGGGAACTAATCCGGTCAGATTAATCGTGGATATGAATTTAAGGCTGCCGGCCACACTGCAAGTTTTTGATAAAAAGCAACCGACAGTTGTTTTTAATGGTATTAAAAATGAAGAACAGGAAAACCTTGTTTTTTGCAAAATTGAAAAAGAACCTTCTCTTGTAAAAAATATTTTGAAAGCCTGCTATGAACTCAACATTCAAAGCATAATAATAGAGGGTGGTAATAAACTTGCTGAATCATTTATTATCGAACATGCATGGGACGAAGCCCGGGTAATTGAAAACACTAAAATGATTATTGATAACGGTTTAAGGGCTCCTGTTCTCACCGACCAAGAACTATTAAATACTGAAACTGTTTTTACTGATTCTATATCTTACTATAAAAATACAGTTGAGCAATAGTGTGTTTCCCGTTGTAGCTAATTATCTAAATTATGTTGATTACTTTTTTGTAATCTTACTTTTTTTGCGAACCTTTCTCTGATCATGATTGAGCAACTGCATTACAATACGATAGAATCACCTGCAATGGCAGAATATAAAGATCGGGGTAGTCGCTTTATTGCATATGCATATCCTATAGTTTCGGCTGATGAATGTAAGAAACAGTTGCAGATACTTAAAAAGGAACATCCAAAAGCCAATCACCATTGTTTTGCATATCGCATTGGTTTAGATGGAAATAATTTTCGCGTAAGCGATAATGGAGAACCTTCAGGTTCTGCCGGAAGGCCAATACTCGGTCAGATAGACAGCAAAGGATTGATTAATGTATTGGTGGTTGTAGTTCGCTATTTTGGGGGAACGCTTCTTGGTGTTCCAGGCTTAATAAATGCTTACAAAACCGCTACAGTATTAGCTTTGCAACTTACTCCTATTGTGCAAAAGCAGATTCTTTCTACACATCATTTACAATTTGATTATACCCGCATGAATGATGTAATGATAATCATCAGGCAATTTGGATGCGAAGTTTTTAAACAGGAAAGCCAACTTTTTTGCCAAATGGAAATTGGAATCCCTAAAGGAAGGGTAAATGAAGTGTTGTTTAAAATAAAGGAACTACAGACGGTGGAAGTGAGTTGAGAATTGTGAGTTGATAGTTATGAGTGTTGGTCTTAATAATGTTACTCAAAGGTTGCACGTCATTGCGAAGAACCTTGCGAAGCTTGGTGAAGCAATCTGCAGCTTAATTTTCAAGAGTTCAATTATTTATGTGAGCAGATTGCTTCGCTTTGCTCGCAATGACCTCCTTTTTTAATGAGAGAAAACCGGAGTGTTACACAGAGTTAAGAAGAGGGAATGTAATACAACTCTGTGTTCTCTGTGAAAAACTCTTGTATCTCCTCTGCGGTTATATTATTAGCAAAAGGCGATAAACTCATAACTCATAACTCTACACTACTTAAATCGTTCACTCACCACCAAATCTTTGCTGCCGGCTGCATAAACATAAAATCCCTCACCAGTTTTTGCACCTTTGTAACCCGCGGTTACCATATTTACCAATAATGGACAAGGCGCATATTTTTGATTGCCAAAACCCTGGTACAATACATTCAAAATACTAAGACATACATCAAGACCAATAAAATCTGCCAATTGCAAAGGCCCCATAGGATGCGCCATTCCCAGTTTCATGACTGTATCAATTGCCTCAACATCTGCAACACCTTCATAAAGGCTATAGATGGCTTCATTTATCATAGGCATGAGTATTCGATTCGCAATAAAACCCGGATAATCATTTACCACACAGGGCACTTTTCCTAAAGTCTTGCTAAGCGCTACAATACTATCTGTAACTTCTTTTTTTGTAGCATAACCATTTATTATTTCCACCAATTTCATTACAGGCACGGGATTCATAAAGTGCATACCAATAACCATATCGGGTCTTTTGGTAGCAGCAGCAATTTTTGTAATGGAAATAGAAGAAGTATTAGAGGCTAGAATGCAACCTTGCGGTGCAGCTTCATCTAATTGTTGAAATATTTTTAGTTTTAGATCAATATTTTCAGTGGCAGCTTCTACTACTAATTCTGCATGTTTAACTCCTTCTGCTACAGTAGTATTGGTTGATATGTTAGCCAAAGCAGCATTTTTGCTTTCTTCAGTCAATGTACCTTTGGCAACTTGTCTTTCCATGTTTTTTGCAATAGTTGCTAAAGCTTTATCTAATTGTGCCTGTTGAACATCAATAAGTGTGACTGAAAATCCATTTTGAGCAAAAACGTGGGCAATGCCGTTTCCCATAGTTCCGGCGCCTATTACTGATATACTTTTCATGTGGTAAAAATCGTTTAAAGGTGCAAATATAGATTGAAATGTGAGTTGGAAGGGGTAAAAATGCACATTTTAAACAATGATGCAATTGCTTTGTTTTGTAATGTTATCAAAGTCAAAATTTTTCCACAAAATCAATTTGAAAAGCAACTTTAATCTTGAGTGCGGCTATAAATCTTTAATTTCACCGCCTGCAAAATCTAATAGTTTATGAAAATAGAGTTTAATAAAAATATACAGTTTACGAAGTTGATTAAGGCTGACGGGCACTTAAGAGAGTTTAATTTCAGAAAAATTAATAGCCCGGGTAGTGTATTATTTTCCGTAGATGTAAGTGACGACAGGGGCAACCGTAAAATGTTTAAGATGCAGAAGGAACAAAATGCCTGGAAATTGCAGGATAGCGATCAGTTCCCTGATTGGATTTTGAAAAATGAAGGTTTATTAAATGAAATGATAGAAGAGGAACTTACAAGGAAGGATTAAACCCCATTTTCTATTAACTACTTTACTTTATTTGCATAGGATATCATGGATGGCAATCTTTCTATAGAGATATTGGAAAATACTCCCGCCAATATCCATGCTTTACAGCAACTCTCTGTAAAAACTTTTTTGGAAAGTTTTGGTGAACAAAATACAGCTGCAAATATGCAATTGTATTTAAATGAAAATCTAACTTACAACAAACTTGTGGATGAAATAAATCATCCCGATGCTCAATTCTTTATTGTAAAAGCTGAACTAATTCCTGTTGGTTACCTGAAAATAAATTTCAGCGGGGCGCAAACAGATATTAAAGATGAAAATGGATTAGAGATTGAACGTATTTATGTTTTGAAGGATTACCAAAACAGGAAAATTGGTCAATTACTTTTTGATAAAGCCATGCAAATTGCCAAAGACCATAGCATGCAATACTTATGGTTAGGTGTTTGGGAAAAGAACCTAAAAGCAATCAATTTTTATAAAAGAAATGGTTTGCTTGAGTTTGATACTCATGTGTTCAAATTAGGCAATGATGAACAAACAGATATCTTGATGAAGATTGAGTTGAAATAACTTCCAAAGAAAAATCTCGATTATTTATTACCGTTATTATCAACAGCCATAACTGGTGTAGCACCTAATTTTTTAATAATCTGCATAACTCTTATTGCAGTACCAAGGTGAGAAGTACTATCGCCGTTAATTACTACAGAAGCCTTTGTAGTGGTATCTTTAGAAAGAAATGCCTTTAACTCCGGTTCCAGTTGATCCATTGCTATTTGTTTCTGACTTAGGTAAATGTTTTGGTCTTTATCAACTGTAATTACTACAGTTTGTTTAGATCTTGTATCGCTTTTAGCCTTTGGGTTAGATACCTTAATAACATTAGGATTGGCCAACGTAGAAACAATTAGAAAAAACAGCAACAGTATAAACAATATATCGTTCAATGCACCGGTGTGCACTTCGGGATGTGATCTTAATCTGTTACGAAAATTCATTGTTAAATAATGACTGTTTGACTAATGACTTTATGACTTGAATTTATCTTGTAGGTTCTTGTAGAACATCTATAAATTCTGCACTTGCAACTTCCATTCTGTTTGCTGTTTTATCTATTTGAGCAGTCAATACATTGTGACCGATATAAGCAAGTAAGCCAATGATTAATCCCGTACCTGAGGTTATCATTTTTACATAAATACCACCCGCAATATCATTCAGCGTAAACTGACCCGAACTGCTAATGCCATAAAACAATTGTATCATTCCAACAATAGTTCCTAAGAAGCCAAACATAGGAGCAATGCCGGCAATAAGCGAAAGTATGTTCAGGTTTTTCTCCATTTTATACATTTCAAGCTTACCAACGTTTTCCATGCTTTTCTCAATAGAATCTATCGGCTTACCTATACGTTGCAAACCTTTATCTATAATTCTGGAAACAGGATTATTAGTATTGCGGGTAAGGGTCTTGGCCGCAGAAAGATTGCCGGTAACAATATTGTCCCGTATCATACTCATAAAGTTCTCATCTATCTTACTGGCTTTTCTTATGGCAAGTAATCTTTCGAAGAAAACAAAAATGGCAAGCACCAATAACAAATAAAGCGGGTACATGATAAATCCACCTTTATCAAGCAACGACCACAATGAAATTTGTTGAGGAGCCTGTGCGGCTGCTACAACAGACGCCGAAGTATCTGCAATTACCTGGGGATTAGCCTGGAGAAAAATCCAACTCATTAGCTTTAAATATTTATACAGGTAAATGTAATTAAAACCCTAATTGGGTTTTAATAGTTTAGTATTTAGCTAACAAAGTAAAACTTATACACATTTTGGGGGAATGTCTGATGTAAGATGTCTGATGTAAAATGTCTGATGTCTGATGTCTGATAAATGATTTAAGGGGTCGTATAACCCTCAACAATCAAAAAAATCAGCCATCAGAGATCAAAAAATCAGACATCCGCTATTTGTCCTTATTCTGCTTTACCATACCCATAATCTGTTGCATGGTTTTTTCCATGCCCGACGGGCTTCCGTCGAGGAACAGCATATTGCCTTTGCCATATTCCGCAAAGTTTTTAACTGCTTCGGTCCACATACTAAAGAGAATTACGTTGGTGTCAAGATTGGCTTGTTTCATTTGCTCGGCAGCCTGACTCATACCCTTGGCCACTTCCTCCCGGAATAGTGCAACGCCCTGCCCACGAAGCCTTGCTGCTTCACGTTCTGCTTCGGCTGCTATTTTAATAGCGTTACCTTCTGCTTCGGCACCTTTGGTTTTGGTAATGAGTAATGCTTGTCCTTCGTTTTCGGCGGCAGCTTTTAGGTTGTTGCTGGCAACTACACGGCTCATACTGTCCATAATCTGCTGGTCAAAAGTGATATCGTTGATCTGCAAATCCTGCAGGTGATAGCCCCAATCTTCAAGTGAATGGTCAATCTGATCTTTTACAAACTCAACTATTTCTCTGCGAAGCAGAAGAATTTCTGCCTGTCTTTTAGTAGCTACAAAAGCCCGGATAGAACCTTCTACAGTACGAATGAGTGCCTGCATGAGATCTTTGTCGCTGATGAATTTAAAAGCTACTCTTTTTATCGTTTCCTCATCAGCATTTTGTACCGAATACAAAAGCATTGATTTAAAATACACGTTGGCCTGATCAACAGTTACCGCCTGAAATTCAAGCTCTACCGAACGGTTTTGGATGCTTACTCTTTTGTAAATATTTTCCAACAGCGGTATTTTAAAATTCAATCCCGGTGACAGTATGCGACGATATTTACCAAACATGGTTATAACCCCAATGGTACCTTGAGAAACCGTTACCAATCCGCTTAAAACTATTGCTATAAGTATAACAATCCAGATATAAGAAGCCATATTTTCCATTTTTATATTTTATTAATTGTTGTCCTTTGCGCTATATTTTTTAACCGGCAGTTGTACAAATATCAACTTCGGTTGTTGCTTGCCCCGTCAATTTTGCGGGGTCACTCACTTGTACTTTTAATAGTGCTTTTCAGCCTTTTTTTTGTCATTTGTTCGTTGAAAGATATTGAATTTTTATTCCTGCACACAAAAATACTTATCAAGAATATAAAGTGTAAACAGCCCAATAAAAAATCTAAGGGTTGAACGAAACCCTACAAATCTCTTTGCCTTCAATTTCAAAAAGCCTGAAAGGCTTTCATTTAAATAGCCGTCGGTGAAACCGGCGGAATAAATGAAAGGTTTTACAATCAACCCTGAAAGTGTTGCACAATTTAAGCTTTCAATTTGTACAACCCTTTCAGGGTTGCAATAATGTGCTTACAATCAACTCCCGTGGGTTTCATCCACGGCTATTCGAATGCTACCCCTTTGGGGTAAATAATGATTAACCAAAATCAATTTCGCGTAAAGGCTTTAGTATCAATTTCACCTTTATTAGTTCTAAGCTAATGCAAAAAATCGGGATTATCATAACACAACAATGCTAAATTAACAATCAAATGTCCATCCCCAAAATATAAAAATTGTTGGTAAAGTAATAAACAATTAAATACTCTTCTCCTCCCACACCTGCACAAGATTAACCAATACTTCAACTGCCTTTTTCATATCCTTTACGCCTATCCATTCTTTCTTGCTATGGATGCCTTGCATGCCGGTAAAAAGGTTGGGACATGGCAACCCCATAAAGCTCAAACGGCTTCCATCAGTACCGCCTCTTATGCTTTGTTTCTTTACTTTCAAACCGCTTTTTTTATACGCCTTTTCAGCATATTCTACTACTTCGGGGTGTTTGTCCAACACCTCTTTCATGTTGCGGTATTGTTCGGTCAGCTTAAACTCCATACTTGCCTTAGGGTGTTTGTGCAACACCTTTTCTGCTATCTTCTGTAGTCGCTCACCGTTATCTTTCAGGCCTTCCCGGTCAAAGTCGCGAACAATAAATTCTATGGTTGCCTTCTCGGCCAAACCCTCAACTCTTACCGGATGAACAAAGCCTTCACGTTTTTTTGTTGTTTCGGGACTGAAACTTTTTTTAGGTAATGCATCTAATATTTCTCCTGCTATTTTCAATGCATTCACCATATAACCCTTAGCATAACCGGGATGTGCTATTACGCCGTGAATGGTTATAGTTGCTGCATCTGCACTAAATGTCTCATCTTCTAGTGTACCCATTTCGCCACCATCAAGCGTATAGCCAAACTGTGCACCGAGTTTTGCCATATCAAGTTTAGCGGTGCCTTTGCCTATTTCTTCATCGGGGGTAAACAATATTTTTATAGTGCCATGTTTTACTTCAGGATGTGTCATTATAAAATTTGCAAAGTCCATGATTTCTGCAACACCGGCTTTGTCATCAGAACCTAACAAGGTATGTCCGCTTGCAGTTATGATATCATAGCCAATATGTTTTTTGAGATAAGTAAATTCTTTTGGGCTTAATACTATAGTAGAATCATCTGGCAGTGCAATGTCTTTGCCATTATAATTTTCATGCAAAATGGGTTTTACGTTAGTGCCGCTACAATCAGGTGCTGTATCTACATGGCTGCAAAAACAAAGCACAGGCACATTCTTTTCTGTATTAGAAGCTATAGTAGCATACACATAACCGTACTCATCTACATGGGCATCTGCAATGCCCATAGATTGTAATTCAGCAACAAGTACTTTGCTTAAGTTTATTTGTTTTTCTGTAGATGGTGATGTGTTGCTTTGCGGATTGCTTTGTGTATCTATTTGTACGTACCGCATAAAGCGTTCTACACATGTAAAGTTGTATTTAGAAAACATACTATTGAAAATTGGTTTTGTTTATGATAAAATTAATGACTCAATTATCATCATTATTTATGAAAAGTCTGTTGTGCAAGTTAACCCTTAACCATTATTAGTGCAAATGAATTAACGAAGATGTTTTTTTGATTCATTTTTTTTTGATCTTAGCAGAATGAATACAAAAGCACCGCTGATAAAATGGGGGTGGGTGAGGGCAATCCTATATTTTGTTCTGATAGCAGGAGGAAGTTTTGCTGCTCAACTATTGTCCCAACCCTTAGAAGGTTTGATAAAATTGTGGGGATATGGTGCTTTAGCCAACTTTGTATTGTTTGTCATTACCTATACCATTACTACAATACTGGTTTTTGTGATTACATGGCTATGTATGAAATTTATAGACCGCCTGCAATTTCAGGAGCTTGGTTTTGGACTTAAAGAGTATAGCAATGAGGCCGGAATTGGATTTTTTACTGCAGTTTTTTTATTAGGCTTGGGTACGCTTATACTCATTGCCACCCATCATTTGACTATTAATGGAGCAAAGTTTGATTTTAAACCGTTTGGTTTGCAATTTTTATTGATGATTTTGGTTGCTTTTAATGAGGAAGTTATTTTTCGTGGCTATGTGCTTAGAAATTTGATGCAAAGTGTCAACAAATGGGTGGCATTGCTGATTTCAGCTTTATTATTTGCCCTAGTTCATCTTGGCAATCCTGATATTACTGTTATTGCTGTGGTAAATGTATTTCTTGCCGGGCTCTTGTTGGGTATAAATTATGTTTACACCAGAAATTTATGGTTTGGCATTGTATTGCATTTTACCTGGAACTTTATGCAGGGGGCTATAATGGGTTATGATGTAAGCGGTTTTAAGCTTCCCGGTATTTTTTCACAAACACTTTTTGGTCCCGTTTATATTACAGGTGGTGAATTTGGTTTTGAGGGTTCTGTAGTTTGTACTGCTTTATTATTGGTTGCAACGGTTGTATTTTATGTAGTGTTTGAGAAGCGGTATGTAACCAATGCAAAGCCTATTGTAGCTGTTAATGCGGTTTTTTCTTAAATTGTAGCTTCAAAAAATTTCTGCCATATGCAAAAAAGGCTTTTTGGAGCTTTTATCGGTGCTATTCTTGTGTTTGGTTGGCAGGCTATGTCTCACATGGTCATGTTGCACCACAATATGGGCATGAAGCAGGTACCCGGTCAGGAAGAAGCAATAAAAACGCTTTCGAAAATTTTTAAAGAAGAAGGGCAGTATATAGTTCCCCGCGCCAATCCTTCAGCTTCTAAAGCAGAAAAAGCAGGGTTTGATCAAAGTATGTATGGTAAGCCATGGGCCGTTGTAACTTATCATCCCAGATATAATGTTAGCATGGGTCTGTCGGTGTCCAGAAGTTTTGTTATTGCTTTGATTTGTGTTATGCTGCTCATTTATATTTTGGGAAAAAATCCCGGTAATTTTTCAACTATTTTATTTAAAAGCATAGCATGGGGTTTGTTTGCCTTTCTATTTGTTTGGTACAACAATCATATATGGCTACAGACACCGTGGTCAGTCTTATGGGGCGAACTGATTGATTTACTTATAGCATGGACACTTTGTGGACTTTGGCTTGGCTATTGGCTCAAAAACAATAATTCTAAACGTGTTGGCTATGGGATGGGGTTTGGGATTTAATAGATTAAAGCATTCGCCATGAAACGCTATGATGAATACTGCAAATAAAAAAAGCGGCAGGAATTAATCCCGCCGCATCTATATTTTCAAAAATTTCCGTTTTTCCTTGAGAAAAAAAACTTCTTAAGGCATAATAATCAACGGGCTACTGCCACCAACTATTTCTACCAACTCCAAATCAAATGTCAGAGGTTCACCTGCCAAAGGGTGGTTAGCATCTAACACAACTTTGTCTTCCAATACTTCTCTGATGATTACCGGAAAACTCTGACCATCTTGCCCACTCATATTCAGTTGCATACCAACTTCTGGCTTCATATCGGCCGGAAAACGATCTATTGGAAATTCCATAAACATATCTTCCTGCTTTTCGCCGTAAGCCTCTTCTACAGGAATTTGTATTGTTCTTTTTTCACCGATTACCATGCCGGTAACACCTGTATCAAAACCGGCTATTACCATGCCACTGCCTACTTCAAATTCCAATGGTTCGCGGCCTTCACTGCTGTCGAATGTTGTACCGTCTGTTAATTTACCATGATAGTGGACTCTTACTGTATCACCACTTTTTACTTGTTGCATATGCTGCGTTTTAAAGTTTATTATTAATTGTTTGGTTTAATTAAAACAAAAACGCTTCGCATTTTTACAAAAACAACCCAATTGCCAACTTAAGGCATGTTATTTTTGTGCCAAAACAACCATGTAAATGTTTCAAAAACGCCGCTAAAATACTTTGTTTACATAAGATTGAATAAATTTTAAATTTTACTATTATTACAACCATAAAAATGAATAAACTATCGGCTATAATATTCTGCTTTGTCTTTTCGATGAGCATTGTATTCGGACAGGGGGAAAAAGGTAAAAAATCTATTGTCCGCAAACAAATTTTGCCCGGTGCATATCAAACCAAGGAGTATGTTCCTGAACTTTTGGGTAAAAGGGTGGCCATTTTTGCCAATAATACTTCTACCATTGGCAAAACACATTTAGTAGATACCCTGCGAAAAATGGGGGCGAATATTGTAAAAATTTTTGGACCCGAACATGGATTCAGAGGAACTGCCGGTGCCGGCGACAAGGTAGATAATTACAAAGATGTTGCAACAGGCATAAGTGTAATTTCTCTTTACGGCAAAAAGATAAAACCATCTAAAGAAGACCTTAGCAATGTCGACATTCTCCTTTTCGATATTCAGGATGTAGGCGTTCGTTTTTATACATACATCTCCTCTCTCCAATATTTTATAGAAAGTGCGGTAGAAAATAATAAGCCACTAATAATTTTGGACAGGGCAAATCCTAACGGGTTTTATATTGATGGTCCTGTATTGGATACTACATTCAGAAGTTTTGTAGGCATGCAACCGGTACCTGTTGTTTACGGAATGACTATAGGGGAGTATGCAAGATATATAATAGGCGAGGGGTTGTTGCATAAAGAAATTATGACGCTTATGATGTTGAGGATGACCGAAGAAAAACTAAATGATAAAGACCTTTCAAAAGGCGGATTAAATGTAAAAGTGATAAAATGCAGGAACTATAAACATAGTGATCGGTATGTTTTGCCTGAAAAACCTTCACCTAATTTACCAGATGAAAGTGCTGTGCTTTGGTATCCCTCCATTTGTTTTTTTGAAGGTACAGTAATCAGCGAAGGAAGGGGAACAAACAAACCGTTTAGAATATTCGGACACCCATCATTACCCAAAAAAATGTACGCTTTTATGCCTACGGCAAATGCGGGGGCTGCTACTCCAAAACTAATGAATCAAACCTGCTATGGTTGGGATGTTTCTTCGCTATCGGGAGTTGATAAAGAGAATCCCAAATTGCAGCTTCAGTATTTATTAAAGGCTTATCAGCTATTTCCTGAAAAAGAAAATTTTTTCCTGCTACCCAAAAAAAATACGCCTTCGGCAAATGATATATTTTTTAATAAACTTGCCGGCAACGCTACCCTGATGCAGCAAATAAAAGAGGGAAAATCAGAAGCTGAAATAAGGGCAAGCTGGCAACCCAAACTGGAAGCATTTAAAAAAATCAGAAAAAAATATTTGTTGTATGAGGAGTAGCAAGTAGTAAGTAGCAAGTAGTAAGACAGAACATAAGAAATATGTCACTATAAGAAACGAGAAACGTAATATCGAGAAACGAAATCGTGATAAACCAAATAACGAGAAACCAGAAACGAAATAACCAGAAACGAAATAACCAGAAGCGAAATAACGAGAAACGATTACAACTATCAAAAATGGGAAACGAGCAACCGAATATCGAGAAACGAGAAATGAGCAACGAAATAACAAGAAGCGACCTGCGCATCGTCTTTATGGGCACACCCGAATTTGCTGTTGCCTCGTTAAAGGCACTTGTGGAAAAGGGTTATAATATTGTTGGTGTAATTACAGCACCTGACAAACCTGCCGGCAGGGGAATGAAACTGACAGAAAGTGCCGTAAAGCAATATGCTGTTGAAAAAGGGTTGAGAATTTTGCAGCCGGAAAAATTAAAAAATCCCGAATTTATTCATGAACTACAATCATTACAGGCCAATTTGCAGATAGTGGTAGCTTTTAGAATGTTGCCCGAAATAGTTTGGAATATGCCCAACTTAGGAACAATTAATGTGCATGGTTCATTGTTGCCGCAGTATCGTGGTGCAGCACCTATAAATTGGGCTGTTATTAACGGCGAAAAGGAAACAGGAGTAACTACTTTTAAACTGCAACATGCCATAGATACAGGCAATATTTTGTTACAGGAAAAATTACCGATTGGTGAAAATGAAACAGCAGGAGAGGTGCATGACCGTATGAAAGAAATAGGCGCACAATTGCTGATAAAAACAGTTGAAGGATTGCAGAAGGGAATCGTTCAGGAAAAAAATCAGGACGATAGTGCTGCAAATATTGAACTCAAGCATGCACCAAAAATATTTACAGAAACCAGCGTTATCAATTGGAATAAATCGGTTGATGAAGTACATAATTTAATTCGCGGACTGTCACCATATCCCGGTGCTATTACAACCTTGCAAGGTAAAATGCTGAAAATTTACAAAAGCGAAAAAGAGAACGTTCAACACACTCTCACTCCGGGTGAATATGAAACCGATGGAAAGACCTATTTAAAATTTGCCTGCGCAAATGGTTTCTTGTTTGCAAAGGAAGTACAGTTGGAAGGGAAAAAAAGAATTGCGATTGAAGATTTTTTGCGGGGGTATAGGTTTTGAAAATTGGTGAATCATCATTGGTTTATAGAAATTGTAAAATCCTTATTGGTAGTTTGTGCTTAAAATCTTTCGCCAAGTTGTCGGAACATTTCAATAGTATTACAATATTGTACTCCCTTAGCTATACAAACATCAGGAATTTTGATTTTATTTTTTCTGTTAGGTTCACTCAATTCGTGTGTAACCAAAAGATTAGCCGCTGGATCAACCAATGCATAAGCTATGAGCCAAGCATCAGCTTCATCGGCATCTAAGAATTCTGCAACTGCATTAGGCAGGTAGTGTCCGCTTTTAGAAGCAGCCCATGCAGCAACTTGAGAATATTGAGGAATTATTGTGGATGTATCTTTAAAGAAGTTGTCAGGCAAATTAATTTCACACCATTGCTTTAGTTCATCTTCATTTTTGAATATTTCGTTCTTTACCTTGTCAATACTTATTATTTTACTCTCTTCAGCAAGTTGTATCACTTTGTTCCAAAAACTTGTAGCAACGTCTAATGGGTAGCTTGCTCGATGTGCTTGAATGAAGAAGTTACTGTCAACAACGTAAACACTCATAGGGATTAAAAGTGTTTAGTGAAGAATGTCTGATAAGTATCTCCTTTCAGACTGGTTAATTTATAAGCATCTCTATATAAGAGTTTGCCAGATTTTACAGCTTGATTAACATGGGCAGCAAAAGACAAGCCTATTCGCTTTTTTGCAGTTGCGTAAAAATTACCTCCGTCCCCCTGGTTCTCTTTTTTAAGAAACTCTCGATTAGAATATTCATTGTAGAAACTAAAGAATTCTGTTTTGGTAAGGTAGCCTAAATCTAATGCTCTTCTTGCAATAACAATTTCACTTACTTTAAAATATCGAGAGGTGGTTGCAATGTTTTGCTTGATTTTCCATACTCGAATGAAAGATTCTTTTGGAACCAAAAATTCAGCAGATACTTTATCACAAAGTATCTCAATTGGATCGTTTGCTGGTAGAAGCTGGCGAAAATCAAAACCTGCACTATGTCCTGTCCAAATGTGAGCCAGTTCATGAATAATCGTAAATAATTGAGCCGCTTTCCCGTCGGAATTGTTGATGAACATAAATGGGGCAATTGGGTCAACTAAAACAAAACCTCTACATTCATCAACTTCTATAGGTCTGCTCGTATTATTCTCTACAACGCCATTGAATACTATAACGATTCCAATTTCCTCAATTTTTTGGGATAGATGTTCTAACGCTTCTTGCCATGTTTTAAAAGAACTAGCCCACTCATTACCCAGTCCAAGAGTTTTCCTAATGTCAGCAACTATTTCTTCATGATTTTGACTATTACGAAACTTACCAACATAAGGTAATGGGTGGTATTCATTTTCTTTTAAATTTTCTTTTAGCCAATCTTGCCTTTGCTGCATCAATAAAATAGTATCATACACATTTACACTAACATTAATTTGCTTCGCATTATTAGTCCTAAAAAAAGGTATTGGTAGATTTTCTTTTGGGGGTTCTGGCAGAAATAAATATCCAAAGGGTAAATGTACCTTTTTGGAAAATGCCTCTAACTGCTTTACCGTTGGTTTCTTTTTTTGATCAACCCAATCTTGAATTTTTGGGAACTTCATTGCAAAATCAGATAAGTCATAACCTGCTCGGGCTATTGCCCAAGTGAACATTGTAGAATTTATATTGACTTCAGTCCTCATTAAGGGTCAAATTTAGCGATTCAGCTTGATAAAATGTTCCTATCGTTTATTCACGGATTTGTGCTTGATTTGGTCAACATTTTGAAGGGTTGGAGTGTCCAATAGCATGACCGCCATACTCCAAAATTCATCTAAAGCTATTATTCGTTGTTTAAAAAAGGAAATGATATCAGGCCAGTCAGATTTGTTTAGGATATTCACATTTTCAAGTTTTTTTGAAATGCTTGAAATATTATGCCCTGCTTCATCCATAATATTTTTGCTCCAAACCCATTCTTCGCCAAGGGTTTTGTGAAGTAAGTTTTTTAGGGCTTCAAATTGCTCAAAATATAGTAGTTGCAAATCTTTGTCCTTATGACAAATTTCGATTGAAATTATAGCCTGCTTAGTGTTGGCCTGCATTCTGAACAAAATATCTTTTATCCCGGTTTTATAATTTACCCAGTTGTTTTTTTCGCCTTCGGCAAATGGAATGGGTTTCATATACAAACCGAAAGCTGTCCAGAATTCCTGCTTTAGTTGAGAGGTTTCAATCTTTGAAAACATAAGATTTTTGAATAAATGAAAACCGCAGCATTGAGGACTTATTTGTCAACAATGCTGCGGGAAATTGTATGATAATAGAGTTACACCTAAAACTATTTCAACGACTGAATAATTGTAGCAAACTCATCTGATACTAATGATGCACCTCCAACAAGGCCGCCATCTACATCAGGTTTACCAAATATATCTTTTGCATTGTTACCCTTTACGCTTCCTCCGTAGAGTATGGAAATGTTTTGCGCTACTTCATCTCCATACTTTTTTGCAATTTCATTTCTGATATGCAAATGCATTTCCTGTGCCTGATCGCTTGTTGCAGTTTTGCCTGTACCTATTGCCCATATTGGTTCATAGGCTATTACCACTTTTTGAATATCCACCGCAGACAGGCCAAACAGGCTTTCTTCCAACTGCTTGCTTACAAAATCATTTTGTTCGCCTTTTTCTCTAACAGGCAAAGCCTCTCCGCAACAGAAGATTGGGGTTATACATTCGCTAAGGCAAAGCCTTACTTTATCTGCAAGAAAGTCATTTGATTCCAGAAAGTATTCACGTCTTTCACTATGACCAATAATGCACCAATTGATGTTAAGGCATTTAAGCATAGTAACAGAATTCTCCCCAGTATATGCACCTCCTTTTTTTGAATAAACATTTTGAGCCGCTATAAAAATATTTTCTTTTCCGGCTACTTTTTTTGCAGCCATTTGCAGATAAGGTGCAGGAATACCGAAAACAGTTATTCTTTCCGGATTAAGAGATAGTTCCTGGTTAATTATATTGTCTAAAAGAGTTTCACCTTCCTGAAGCGTAAGATTCATTTTCCAGTTGGCGGCCGCTATTTGTTTTCTCATATTTTAAAGTTTCGCACAAAGAAACAAAGAAATTGATGAGAGAAAGAGCAATTATTTTTTAGAGGATTCTATTAAACAATTCTATTAGAGACCATTTGCTCATACAAGTGTTGAAGTACTGTTATTTGTTCATTGGACAATGAGCTATTTTTCATCCGTTGCCAATTGTTGATGTCCTGTATTGCTTTTCCGAAATCATAAGCTTTCCATTCATTAAACCCCCATGAAAAATCAGGTATAAATTTGGGGGTTAGGCCATTTCCAAAAACGTTGCAACTTATGCCTATAACAGTTCCTGTATTAATAGAAGAATTTATGGCCACACGGCTATAATCTCCCATTATAACACCACATTTTATACCTGCAGGCAAATATTTTGTTGAGGCATAATTATACAGTTCCACTTCGCCTGCGGTATTTTTCACATTGCTATTAGTTGTACCTGCCCCAAGATTACACCATTCACCTATTACACTATCGCCAAGATATCCATCGTGGGCTTTGTTGCTGTATGCTGATAAAATACTGTTTTTTATTTCGCCTCCTGCCATACAATACGGGCCTATTGTAGTTGTAGCATACACCTTTGCACCCATTTTCAATACTGCACCTTCACCAATAGAAAATGGGCCGCGGATACAACAGCCTTCCATAATCGTGGCGTTTTTACCAATATAAACCGGGCCATTTTCTGCATTTATTATACAATGACTAAGTGTGGCACCTTCCTCAATAAATATGTTGTAGGAAGAAACCGTTTGTACATTTTCAGGTATAATATTAGAAATCCGATCTTTAGTTATTACTTCATAATCAAACCTTGTCATGATTTCATTTTGAAGAAAAATATCATGTAGAAATTGTAATCTTTTCACCCCACCTATTAACTGCCCGTTTTGTTTTGAATTGTTGAGAATAGTTTCAATTTCACTTTGAATTCCGGAATTAATTTTTATTGAAATAAGCCCAAATTCGTCTTGTAAACTTTCTCCAATTTCTAATTGTAAAAACTGCTTAACCAGTTCAGTAGTTGGTAGAACAGTTGCATCTATAACCAAAAATTCACCCGGAGGAATATTTTCGTAAAGTGGTTGCAAATATGCTTCTGTTAGTATGTAAACCTTATCACCTGTAATTTTTTCCCACCTTTCTATTTGGGTCAAAATGCCACATCGCAATTGGCCTACAGCTTTTGTGAGTGTAAGTGGAAAGAAGTTGCTTCGTGATTTTGTATCGTATAAGACTACGTTAATGGCAAAAGATTTTAGTTGAATTTGTTATGCTTCAAGATTGAACAAACTATCTACAAATTCGTCTTTATCAAAAACCAGAAGGTCTTCCATTTTTTCTCCAACACCAATAAACTTTACGGGTATTTTAAACTGACTGGCAATTGCTAATACAACACCGCCTTTTGCTGTACCATCTAATTTGGTAACGGCAATTGCAGTAACATCTGTTGCTGCCGTAAATTGTTTTGCTTGTTCCAATGCATTCTGACCTGTAGAACCGTCCAACACCAATAACACTTCATGTGGCGCATCTGGAATTACTTTTTGAATTACTCTTTTTATTTTCCCCAATTCATCCATTAGGTATGACTTGTTGTGCAACCTGCCGGCAGTATCAATAATAATTACATCGCTTCCACGGGCAACACCGCTTTGTACGGTATCAAATGCAACTGCACTGGGATCACTTCCCATTGCTTGTTTTACAATTGGTACACCTGTTCTTTCGCTCCATATAGTAAGTTGGTCAACAGCAGCAGCTCTAAATGTATCTCCGGCACCTAACAATACATATTTGCCTGCATTTGTAAAATTATACGCCAGTTTACCAATTGTAGTGGTTTTACCTACACCATTTACACCCACTACCAATATTACATAAGGTTTTTTGCCAGAGGGAGTAGAAAAGTCTTTGTAACTATTTTCAGGTGAATCAACCAATACTGATCTTATCTCTTCCTGTAAAATGCGGTTTAAATCAGAGGTATTTACATATTTGTCCTTAGCAACTCTTTCCTCAACACGTTTTATTATTTCTATTGTAGTGTCAAGGCCTACGTCTGCACCAATGAGGGCTTCTTCCAGATTATCCAGCACTTCTTCATCCACCGTGCTTTTCCCAGCTATTGCTTTTGTAATTTTGGTAAAAAAGTTTTCTTTGGTTTTTTGCAGCCCCTGATCCAGGCTTTCTTTTTCTTTAGTACCAAACAATTTTCCGAAAAACCCCATATTAGTTAGTTTATTAGCTGAATGAAGATGTAAAATACAAAAAGCCATCCTTATACAGGATAGCTTTACTTATTTTGAACCAAAAAAGCACAATTCTCTACGCAGATAAAAAGTCTTTCACTTTATCCTTGTGTACAATAGCTTCTTTAAAAGTGTAAGCACCTGTTTTAGGGCTGCGTACAGCCTTAATAACTTTGCTCCAGTTTTTTGCGTCTGCTGCTGCTTTCTGGTCTTTTGTCTTAATCGCGGTTTTAGCTGCTTTTGCCATTTTATTTAATTTGCTGGTATGATAACTTACTAATGCTTACAACTAATTAGCAATTAGCTAATCAGCACATTGGGTAATTTATTTAATTTCTTTATGTACAGTTACTTTTTTCATGATTGGGTTAAATTTCTTCAACTCCAAACGTTCAGGGGTGTTTTTTTTGTTCTTTTTGGTAATGTAGCGGCTTGTACCCGGTAAGCCACTTGTTTTGTGCTCGGTACACTCCATAATTACCTGAACTCTGTTACCTTTCTTTGCCATTGTATAAAAATTTAAATCGTGTTGTTAGATTTTAACACCGTTTGCTCTCATTTCTTTAACTACTGAACCCAAACCATTTTTATTAATAGTACGGATAGCTTCGCTTGATACCTTTAGGGTAATCCAACGATCCTCTTCTACAAAAAAGAAACGCTTAGTCTGTAGGTTTGGTAAGAACCTGCGTTTAGTCTTTATATTTGAGTGAGATACAGTGTTTCCTGTGATAGGCCTCTTTCCTGTTACCTGACATACTCTTGCCATAACTAGTTTTTTTTCGGACGGCAAATGTCGGGGATTTTACCGAAATAACAAAACAAATTTATTCTTTTTTGGATTTTTTGAGCAGGCAATTACTGAAAAAATAATTCCGATCCTTAATTAACATGCGTGGAAACCTCAATTTTATAGAAAAAAGCAAGCGTTTGTGGCGGCAAATGCCATAGATGTTACTTCTGAAAATACCGGAAGAATCATATTCCTTGATTTTGAAAGGCTTTATTTTTCACTCTTATATTGTATCTTGCACCCGCAAAAACGATTGTATGGCATTTCTTAGTCTTAATCTGGATTTTCTCGATCACCCCTGTAGCCTTTAATAAAAGGCAATCATCAATTGTTTTTTGTCACTTTTCCTTCTCTTTATTTTATCGAAATTATTATAAACTTTTGGCTATAAGTTAGAAGCTATTATTTATTATCATTCTTAAACTTACTATTATGCTTACAAATACTGCAAGCCCTAAAACTGCTTATTTTCTTGACCTTGAAGATAAACATGGCGCTCATAATTATCACCCTTTGCCTGTTGTATTAGAAAAGGGATTGGGTGTTCATCTTTGGGATGTAGATGGAAACCGTTATTACGATTTCCTTAGCGGTTATTCAGCGGTAAATCAGGGACATTGTCACCCCCGAATTATTGACGCTCTTGTGCAACAGGCAACCAAATTAACCCTTACAAGCCGTGCATTTCACAACAACTTGTTGGGGGAGTATGAAAAATACATAACGGATTATTTTGGTTATGATAAAGTTTTGCCAATGAATACAGGTGTTGAAGGCGGCGAAACTGCAATTAAACTTGCTCGTAGATGGGGTTATGTAAATAAAGGCATCGCTGATAATCAGGCCAAAATAGTATTTGCTGAAAATAATTTCTGGGGCAGAACTATGGCAGCAATTTCTTCTTCAACCGATCCTAGTAGCTACAGCAAATTCGGGCCTTTTATGCCCGGTTTTGAAATTGTACCTTATGATAATCTTGTGGCTCTTGAAAAGGCATTTCAGGATAAAAATGTAGCAGCCTTTATGGTAGAACCTATTCAGGGCGAGGCAGGAGTAGTTTTGCCTACAGAGGGCTACCTGAAAGGGGTTAGAGAATTATGTACAGAATATAATGTGCTGTTTATTGCAGATGAAATACAAACGGGGCTTTGCCGTACCGGAAAAATGTTGGCCTGCGATCATGAAAATGTAAGACCGGATATACTTATCCTTGGCAAAGCATTGAGTGGCGGGGTTTTGCCGGTATCTGCAGTATTGGCCGACAATGAAATTATGCTCAATATAAAAGCAGGCGAACATGGTTCTACTTATGGTGGTAACCCTTTGGCATGTGCTGTAGCAATGGCTGCTTTACAAGTATTGAAAGATGAAAAAATGAGCGAAAATGCAGAGGCAATGGGGCTGTTGCTTCGCAACGAATTAGAAAAATTACAATCCCCTGTTATAGATATTGTAAGGGGTAGGGGATTGCTTAATGCGATAGTTATCAAACATCCTGATCCTGAAGCAGCATGGACATTTTGCGTGGAACTAATGAAAAATGGCTTGCTGGCAAAACCAACTCACGGCGATAAAATACGATTTGCCCCACCTTTGAATATTACTAAGGATCAAATAATGGAATGTGTTGAAATAATAAAGAAATCTTTACAGATATTGTTATAGACTTAATAATGTACCGTAAGATAAAAATCTTACTAAATAACAACGAATACAAAAACATATAACAGTTTCTGTATTCGTTGTTTCTTTTATAAAATACCGGACTTTCGTTTCAAATTACAGTTTATGTTAGATACACATCTTCATCATAATGAAGAGCACTCACAAAGTTCGGATGTACTTAGAGATATTGTGATTGGAATGAGTGATGGGCTTACCGTTCCCTTTGCACTTGCTGCCGGTTTGAGTGGGGCAATTGACAGCACTAGTTTAATAGTAATTGCAGGTTTGGCAGAAGTAGCAGCAGGGTCTATAGCTATGGGGCTGGGTGGTTATCTGGCTGGTCAAACAGAAGTGGATCATTACAACTCGGAACTTAAAAGAGAATATGATGAAGTTGAAAGAGTGCCCGAAGTAGAGAAACAGGAAGTAAGAGAGTTTTTTGAACACCTTGGCTTAAGTAAGGCTGTTCAGGAACAGGCAGTAGAGGAAATGACAAAAGATAAAGAAAAGTGGGTTGATTTTATGATGAAATATGAGTTAGGATTAGACAAGCCCGATGAAAAAAGAGCCCGTAAGAGTGCTTTCAATATTGCCTTTTCTTACATTGTTGGTGGTATGGTTCCGTTATCCCCTTATTTTTTTGTAGAAACAAATATTGAAGGTTTAAAAATATCTACTGTAGTTACATTGATTTCCCTATTTATTTTTGGATATTTTAAAAGCCGTATGACTGGTATTCCTCCCATAAAAGGTGCGTTGAAAGTTGTATTGGTTGGAGCTTTAGCTGCCGCCGCTGCTTTTGGCATTGCACGTTTGATCGAAGGTTGATAACTGCTAAATTTATAAAATTATCTACACTTTTATATTTTTTCACAAATGAAAATAACAAATCTGCTACTACTCATTGCAGTTGTGTTTTCTGTATAGACATGAACCTGTACACATCAATAATGGAGGTGGTAAACCTGCTAAGGAACAAAGATCTAAACAGCTTTGGTCCAACCAACTGTAAGAAAAGAAAATTTCGGTTATTAAACACAATGGAACATATATACCTGCTACATTTAAAAGTTGTCCAAAACCTGGTGGCAATTAAGCATTTTATGTGGAAATGACTTTTACTTCAATATCATTGTTGTTGTCTATAAATTGAACAAACTCCTCATTAAGGTTAAATCCTTTTTCAAAAGTTCTTAAAGTAAATTTTAAATTTTCTTTTGGTTCAATAATATTGAATTTTAATGTGGCTTTGCCTGGATTGGTTCTTACATTTTTCTCAATGAAATTTACAAATTCCGGAGTAATAGCTTTAGCCGGCATTTCCATTATCAACTGTTTGGTAAAGGTTTCTCTTGTAACTTCAAGCATGTTTACCGAAAGTACCTTAAACTCGTATTGCTCACTATTGTAGCGGGTTTTGAAGGTGCCCGTTACCAGAATGTTTTTACCTTTTTCTAAATAGTTTTGATGCTTAACATAATCATCGCTCCACAGCATCAACTCAGTTTTTCCTGTAAAATCTTCTATACTCATACTGCCGAAGTTGCGGCCTGTTTTAGTAACCCTGTGTTGGGCATCTGTAACCAACCCTGCAAGGCGGTAAACCCTGCTTGTATTTGGCTGCAATTGCGGCGCTTCTTTCACCTCATTAAACTCATTGATTGGCGTAAACCCATAATGTTTTATTTCAAACTTGTAGTGGTCAAGTGGATGACCACTCATGAACATACCTGTTACATCTTTTTCATAATCCAGTAATTCGGTTAAAGGCCACGGCTCTGTTTTAGGAAGTTGCGGAGTAGGAATATCCATCGAAATCATATCACCAAACAAGCTGTTGGTAATGCTTTGAGCCTGTGCCTGAAAGCGATTTCCAAACTGAATAATTATGTCAAGCCCGGCAATATTGGTTTCTTTATTTACAAAATATTGGGCTCTGTGGTATTCTTTAAAACAATCAAAAGCGCCGCTGTAGGCAAGACTTTCAAGCGATTTTTTATTAGCGGCACGCAGGTTTACTCTTTTCACCAAATCAAAAATATTAGCGTAATGTCCTTTCTTTTTTCTTTCCTCAAGAATAACTTCAATCGCATTTTCGCCAACCCCTTTAAGCCCCATCATTCCAAACCTAATTTCACCTTTTTTATTTACAGCAAAACCTCTTCCGGATTCATTGATATCGGGGCCAAGAACCTGCACCCCCATGCGCTTACATTCTTCCATGAAGAAAGTAATCTTTTCTATGCTGCCTGCATGGTTAAGAACGGCAGCCATGTATTCACTTGGGTAATGTGCTTTGAGATATGCAGTTTGATAAGCTACAAAAGCATAGCATGTAGAGTGCGACTTGTTGAAGGCATATTGTGCAAAAGCCTCCCAGTCTGTCCATATTTTTTCTATTTTTTCAGCTGGGTGGCCCTTGGCAGAAGCACCGGTTACAAACTGTACTTTCATTTTGTCCAGTACAGATTTTTGCTTTTTACCCATAGCCTTTCTCAATACATCAGCTTCGCCTTTGCTAAAACCACCCAATTTTTGAGACAGTAACATCACTTGTTCCTGATACACGGTAATGCCATAAGTTTCTTCCAGGTATTCCTTCATTTCAGGAAGGTCATACTCTATTTCGGCCTTGCCCAGCTTACGTTCTACATAGTCAGGAATGTAAGCCATTGGCCCCGGACGATATAGGGCGTTCATAGCAATTAAATCTGCAAATTTATCCGGCTTCAAGTCTCTTAGGTGCTTTTGCATGCCCGGACTTTCAAACTGGAATGTTGCGTTGGTTTCGCCCTGCTGATATAGTTTGTAAGTCTTTTCATCATCAAGCGGAATATAATCTATGTCTATTTTTACGCCGTGATTTTGGTCTATTAGTTCAAGTGCGGTCTTTAAAATTGATAAGGTTTTCAACCCCAAAAAGTCCATCTTAATTACACCGGCTTCTTCAATTACATTACCAGCAATTTGTGTAACCAATAGTTCAGAATCTTTACTGGTTGCTACCGGTATAATGTTGGATAAATCCTCAGGCGCAATGATGATGCCTGCAGCATGAAGACCGGTATTTCTTACTGATCCTTCCAGCCTTTCAGCTTCATGCAATACCCGTCCCTGCTCGGTATCGCTGTTGTATATTTCGCGAAGCTTTTTAATATTCTCTATGTCTTCTGCACCAAAGCCTTCCTTTTCTTCTAAAGACTTGGGGCCTTCTTTAATAGTTAACGGAGCCTTCAAGCAACGGCGTAATTCTGTACCCGGTTTGTCAGGCACCAACTTGGCCATCATATTACTTTCAGCCAACGGTAAATCCAAAACACGTGCAACATCTTTGATGCTCATTTTGGCTGCCATGGTTCCAAAAGTTACGATTTGAGCTACCTGATTTTTGCCGTATTTTTTTACAACGTAATCTATAACTTTCTGCCTGCCCTCATCGTCAAAGTCGGTATCTATATCCGGCATGCTTTTACGATCCGGGTTCAGAAATCTTTCAAAGAGCAGGTTGTATTTTATGGGGTCTATATTAGTAATTCCAATACAATAGGCCACCACCGACCCTGCCGCCGAGCCTCTGCCCGGACCAACAAAAACACCCATGTTGCGGCCTTCTTTTATAAAATCGGATACAATTAAAAAGTAACCCGCAAAGCCCATTGTTTTTATGGTGTTCAACTCAAAATCCAATCGTTCTGTAATTTCGGTAGTGAGTTCACTATAGCGTTTTCTTGCTCCCTCATAGGTAAGATAATGAAGGTATTCCCATTGGTTGAGGGTACCTACATCATGCTTTTGAAACTCAAGAGGCACGGGGAAGTTAGGCAGCAAGATGTCTTTCTTTAAATCCAGCAATTCAATCTTGCCAACTATTTCGTTGGTATAATCAATAGCATGAGGAATGTCTTTAAAGAGTTCCTTCATTTCTCCTGTCTTCTTAAAATAAAATTGGTCGTTAGGAAATTTAAAACGGCGCTCTTTTATGTGAACATCATCATTTATAAAATCATCGTAGCCCGGTGTACTTTTCTTTTCGCCGGTATTAATACATAACAAAATGTCATGTGCATTATAATCATCCTGATCGGTGTAATGACTATCGTTGCTGGCAATCACTTTTACATTGTGCTTAACCGCCCATTTAAGCAATACTTCATTCACCTTATCCTGATCTTTAATACCATGGCGCTGAACCTCTATGTAATAATCTTCTCCAAACAAATCAAGCCACCATTTGAATTCATCTTCAGCTTCTTTTTCTCCTTTTGATAAAATCATTTGGGGTACATAGGCACCAAGGCAGCAGGTAGTTGCTATTAAACCTTCATGATATTTTAAAATCAATTCTTTATCAATCCTTGGATATTTGCCATAGCAGCCTTCAATATAACCAAGTGAAGTCAATTTTAAGAGGTTATCGTAGCCCTGTTTATTTTTTGCAAGCAATACCTGGTGAAAACGCTCATCTTTTTGTTCTTTGGTAAAAGCCCTTTTGTGTCTGTCAGCAACCACATAAAACTCACAACCAACAACAGGTTTTACCTTCAGAGAGCCGTCTTCATTCTTGTGTTTATAAGCCTCGGCCACAAATTCAAATGCACCAAACATATTGCCATGGTCAGTTATGGCCAGGGCGGGCATATTGTCATAGATGGCTTTTTGATACAAACTTTTAATAGAAGCAGCCCCATCCAAAAGGCTGAATTGTGTATGAACGTGCAGGTGTGAAAATGTAGACATAATGGGTTGCAAATATCGGGAATGGGCGGGGAATTTTTGAGATGAACTATTATTCAAAAATAATTAACTCTTAACAGTCCATCAAAATTACTGAAACTGATATTGTTTTTAGTAATTTCGTTTATATAATGGCAGCTGCAGATCAAATAAAAAATTTAATAAAATCATTTGGTGAAGGTGATGAAAGTCGCTTTTTTACAACTGCTATGCAAATAGCTGCAACAGAGGCTAGACAGGGACATGCAACATTTGCACAAGAACTTAAAAGTTTAATAGATAAAGCTAAGAAAGAACGTTCAACCACTCTAATTCAAGCAAAGGCAATCCCACTATCACTTCCTAAAAGAGAGTTACAGGAACTTATTGAAGTATTTGTTCCAAGAATAAAATTAAATGACCTAGTGCTTGATGAAACAGTGAAGTCCTCATTAAATCAATTAATTGATGAGCAGCAACGCTATAAAATCTTGAAGCAGCATAATCAAGAACCCAAAAGGAAACTTTTATTGGTTGGGCCTCCAGGAACCGGTAAAACAATGACTGCACAAGCAATTGCAGGAGAATTGGGCATGTCCGTTTATATAATACGATTGGATGGCTTAATGTCGAAATACTTGGGTGAATCAATTAGTAAATTACGATTGATATTTGATGCAATGCTTGACCACAGAGCAGTATATCTTTTTGACGAGTTTGATTCAATCGGCTCTCACAGAAATCAAGGTCATGATATTGGCGAGATAAAAAGGGTTCTGAATAGTTTTTTAATAAACATTGAGAAAGATAAAAGCAATAGTATTATTATCGCGGCTACCAATTTGCCTGACAGTTTAGATATTGCCCTTCACAGAAGATTTGATGAAATCATATCTTATCCTTTGCCTGATGTTGAGCATATAAAAGGCATAATTAAAAAATGTACAAAGGCTTATTCATTTGCAAAAAAGGCTGATTATGAACAAATTTCTGCTATAGCTATAGGCTTAAACTATTCTGAAATTAGCAGGGCTTGCAATGAAGTAATAAAGGAAATGATTTTAAGCAATAATCAGAAGTTAGATGTAGAATTGTTGAAATTAGCCCTCAAAAAACGACAAAGAGCCAATGGATAATGTCAATAAGCCCCATTTGAAAATCGATGGATTTAGCCAAAACTTAGTTTATAAATATCCAAAAGAGGGAGGTGGCTCATTTGAAGTTGCTCCACAAAACAGAGCTATTCATGGACAATATATATCCAAGCAGTTGGATGCCATAAGGCAACAATTTCAGATTGATAAAGAAACAGAACTTTCTGAAGGCATTATACGGGATGATGCTGTTTATGTTGAGTTTACATCCGAGTGGGGTTATGAACTTGCCTTTTCAAGCCTTGAAAAGGATCTATTTAAAGATGCACAATTTCAGCTCTTGAATGTTATAGAAGAAAAAAGAGTATTCGCAGAAAAAGAGCAAAATCGTTATCACGCAACTGTTCTATTAATAGAAGGGGGCATCAGCGATTTTATTGAAAAAATTAATTTATATATAAATAAAAACACGGAATACACTGACAGAAAAACAAAACAAAAAATTATAACGGATAATCCAAGAAACTATAAACTATTCAATAATATTCACTCTATTCAAATAGCTACACTAAGAGCATTTTGGACAGATGCGCCTGAAATTCCATTTCCAGATACCGAAGAAAGTATTTGGTGGGAAGTATGGTTTAGAATAACAAGTGATGATAATCGACGGATATCCAATGTCGTAAACAATTTAGAAAATAGCGGCTGTATTATAGGTAAATCTCAACTTATCTTAACAGAACATATTGTGCAATTAATAAAAGGTACAATTAATCAATTATCACATTCGCTTTTGCTTTTAGATAATCTTGCAGAATTAAGAAAGCCCCAAGAAATTGCGGATTTTATAAATCATAAAACAGTTTCTTACGAAGATAAAAAACAATATCTTGAAGACTTAACTGCAAGAACAGAAATCCTCACAAATACTGAAAGCGTTTTAGTTTGTTTATTGGATAGCGGAGTCAATAATCAGCACCCACTGTTATTACCCTGCCTCCCAGATAGTCATTTATATACCTACAATGAAGCATGGGGCACGAATGATAGTTTTTCTTATGGTGGTCACGGAACAGGTGTTGCGGGTCTTGCTTTATATGGTGATTTAACAGATGCATTGTCAACACCGGAAAAGATTCAGTTATTTCATGGTTTGGAATCTTATAAAATTTTCCATCAAAATCACCCAAATGACCCAGAACTTTATGGAGCTATTACAGAAGGTGCTGTAAATACACCTATTGTTGATAGACCCTTTAATAGCAGAATTTTTTGTATGACTGTTACGGATAAGAGTTTTGCAAAAAGCGGTAGGCCTTCTGCTTGGTCTGCAACTTTAGATAAAATTGCATTTGGAACTGCTTTTGAACCAAAGTATCCACAACTTTTTATTGTAAGTAGTGGCAACGTTGAAATATTAAAGCACGAAGATTATCCTATTAAAAATGCACGTGAATCAATTCATGACCCAGCACAAGCATACAATGCAATAGCCGTTGGCACTTATACAAGAAAAGATAAAATTCATCCAGACAAAGGATTGTTACCTCTAGCGGCTAACGGAGGAATGGCTCCAAGTAATTCTACTTCATTGGCTTGGGAGTCTCAATGGCCAAATAAACCAGATGTTGTTTTTGAAGGTGGAAACTCCTCGACAGACGGAACGGATGTTACAGATGATTCGGATTTAAAACTATTATCTACCGATGCTGAATATCCAAATTATATTTTCCTGCCATTTGGAGATACAAGTGGGGCCGCTGGTTTAGCAGCTAAAATGGCAGCAGAACTAAGAACACAACACCCAGATTTTTGGCCTGAAACAATTCGAGGGTTAATGATCCATTCTGCTGATTGGACAAGTGCAATGTTAGATAAGAATCCGCTAAGTAAACTCAAGGAACAAGATGCAAGAAATCTACTGAGAACATTTGGGTATGGTGTTCCTAATTTAAAAAGAGCATTGTATAGTGCTAGCAATAGTCTAACGCTAATCGCGGAAAGAGAAATTCAACCATACAAGAAAGAGAAGTATAAAGGACAATATAATGACTATCATTTGTTTAGGTTGCCATGGCCAGTTGATGTATTGAGAGATTTGCAAGAAGTTGATACTACCTTAACTATAACATTATCATATTATATTGAACCCAATCCAGGTACAAAACGTTACGCTACCAATTTTCAATATCATTCTCATTCTTTAGATTTTGCTGTGATTAAACCTGGCGAAGAACTTAAAGTATTCAAAAGACGAATTTCGGGTGCAGCCGAATTACCAGATGATGAAAAAGATGGTCATGGTGAACCATGGACATTGGGGCGTTCAAGTGCCAAAGGTTCAATAAGAAAAGATTTTATTACAATGTCTGCCATTGAAATGTCAGAAAGAAATATAATTGCAGTATATCCAAAAAATGGCTGGTATAAAACTAGAAAGAAGTTAAACCGATTTGATGCAGTCGTTCGATATAGTTTAATTGTTAATCTTCATACTGCTGAGGCTGATATTTACACGCCAGTCTTTGAAATGATTCCATTGAAAAATTTATTATAAATACTCTGTTGTTCGTCAATTAAAGTTCTCCTTATAAAATGAACTTTTTTAGGGAATTTAAAATCAGCTTTAATAAAAAATGACGATATCCTTTCGCACATCGAATTAGAATAAGATATACTAAATGCAATTTTTTTTTTCTGCTATTAGGTTGGGCACATTCATAAGTCTTTAACTATACAGCCAAAAGCGATGTTAATGCTACAGTCTGTTGGATAAAATATTTCATTCATTATCCACAAACGTTACTAACTCTACGTAAAAAATAAGCCAAAATCTTTGTTATTGTGATATAAGTCTGTTACTTTGCCTGACCACATGAAAGTTAATTATTTTTTATATTGCTTTGTCTCAATTGTACTATTAAGCAGTTGCTCCCAGTGGAAATCCCTTACTGCCAGGGATAATTCATCTGTATCTTCCAAACCAGTTACAAAAAAGCAACAAAAAGACCCCAAATTTCTCGATATTTCTGTTAGTCCGGGTCAGGTGGTTACAACAAAGCATCCTATGAGTCCCACAATGCCGTCGGTTGTAAAGCGGAAGAGAGAAAGAGATATTTATAACTCGACCGTTAAAACCGTTTCTAATTCTGGTGATATTGAAAAAGCAGATTGGCTTCAACTTAAATATGCAATTGTTTTAGATGCTACTGTTGAAACGCTGACAAATGTCAATCTTTTAAAACTTATAGATGATTGGTTTGGAACGGACTATTGCATAGGTGGCACATCAAAAAATTGTATAGATTGCTCGGGTTTTAGTCATGTAATTATGCAGGAAGTGTACAACGTGAATGTGCCTCGTACTGCGCAAGAACAATACAATGAAAGCCAGAAGGTAAAATTAGAAGATTTGAATGAAGGTGACTTGGTTTTTTTCTATACGGGAGGCCGCGATATTTCTCATGTTGGAGTCTATTTGCAAAATAATAAATTTGTACATTCTGCAACCAGTGGTGGTGTAATGGTAAGTGACCTGAATGATAGCTATTGGAAACCAAGATTTAAAGGGGCTGGCCGATATCTGATACCTAATACTGCCGCGATAAAAAGTGAAGGAACACGATAAAAATAATCGTTTATTGTATAATTAATATTGATATAATTTTATCACTTCTGGCAAATATTTTTTTATTAGAGTTGTAATACTTTAATAAAACTTGTGTATGTTCACATTTTGAATTAATACTTAAAAATAACATTGCTGTCTTGAATTCTTTAACTTTTAAAAGTACTGCTATGATCAAACGTTACTCATTGCTTTTGGTGTTGTTTTTCCTGGTTTCTATGGTAAAAGCACAGGTGAACTATGCCTTTAGCGCCACTACTGGCACATTTAATTCGATTGCCGCTACTGGAACAAATCCTACTCTTGTATCTCCGGATGCAGCTTATACAGCATCTGACGAAGGATTTGCAAACGGTGTGCCAATAGGTTTCAATTTTATTTACAATGGTTCAACATATACCTCTGTGAATATTAATGCGAATGGATATCTATCGCTGGGAGCTGGATTTATTTTAGATCCCAACGAAAACTATTACTATGATACGCTTTCCGGGGGGCCATTAAGCCTAACATCTGCAAGACCATTGATTGCCCCTTTTTGGGCTGACATGGATTTACAGGCCGTTACAAACCTTACCTATTCAGTTTCCGGTACAGCACCCAATAGAATATTTACAGTTGAATGGGCAAATCTCCTTTGGGATTATACTTCTACTGCTGCTTCTATTTCATTTCAGGCGAAGTTGTATGAAACTACTAATGTTATTGATTTTATCTACAAACAGGAATCGGGAACTCCTAATCCTGATAAGGCCGGAATTGGCATTACAGCCGCAGGCACAGGTGTGGGAAATTTTCTTTCATTAAGTGACGCTTCGGCTGCACCAACCGCCAGCTCTACTATAGAGGCGAAAATTTATACCCGTCCTGCAACAGGTCAGATTTATCGTTTTACACCTCGTGTATGTGATCCTCCTACAAACTTAGTTTTAACTAATGTTACCGGTACTTCTGCAACTATCACCTGGACTGCGTTTGTTGGTGCAACAGGGTATGAATATACTGTTACCAATTCAAATACCCCTCCTTCAGGTTCCGGTACTGCAACCACAGCAACTACCGCAAACCTGACCGGATTAGTTGCCGGGGTTAACTATGTATATGTGCGTACTAACTGCGGAGGTGGGTTCTTTTCACAATGGGCTGTAAAGGCAATTGTGCCTTGTACAACAAATGTTTCACCTGCTAACGGAGCTACAAATGTTTCAATACCACCAAACGTTTCATGGAATGCTGTTCCGGGGGCTACCGGCTATACTATTATGTTTAGTACAGATGGTGGTATAACTTATTCTAATATCGGCAGTGTTAATAGCTCTACCACATCAACAACAATACCGGGTACAGTTTCAAGTACTACTTATTATTGGTATATAAGAGCCGAGGGTGGGAATGATACAGCAAGCCAGTCTTGTTCAACTAATGCTTTTTCATTTACTACCGAAGTTGGAGGATGTGTTGCTGTATCAGCTTTTACTCAAAATTTTGATGCTGCAACTGTACCTGCATTGCCTACCTGTTGGAATAGAGTAGGTTTAGGTGGAATAGGAGTAAGAACACAAACTACAAATCCTGCTTCGAGTCCAAATACTGTATATATCTATTCCTCTACAACAACTTCACTGGCAGTAATGTCTATGCGACCTGTTACAGGTGCTTCTACCAATACAAACTGGTTGCGTTTTGATGCCAGAGGAAATTTTACAGCTGGTGCAAATATTGAGGTAGGCTATTTAACCAATCCTACCGATTCTTCAACATTTGTCAGTTTGCAGACTGTGAATATCGGTACCCTTACTTATCAGAATTACACAGTAACTCCAGGACCAATAACTGGCTCTGATATCACTTTGGCTTTTCGTCATACAGGAGCTCCCGCTTTCAGTGTTTTGATTGACAACGTAACATGGGAAGCTGCACCAAGCTGTGTCCCCCCCACTGCATTGGGACATTCCAGTATTACAACTACCGGTGCACAAATGGATTGGACGGCTCCAACATCTGGTACACCAGCCAGTTATGATTTGTATTACAGTACCAGTAATGTTACTCCAACAAGTACAACTACCCCTTCAACTTCTGGTATTACTTCTACTACTGCTACTTTGACTGGCCTTACTCCTTCTACACAGTACTTTGTATGGGTACGTAGCAATTGTGGTGCCGGAGGACTAAGTACATGGTCTGTACCGGACAGTTTTTATACGCAGTGCGGAGCTACCAATGTTCCTTATTTACAGAACTTTGAACTGGCTACCGTACCTAATATGCCACCCTGCACGTCATCTGAAAATGTAGGCACCGGAAACAACTGGGCAACAGTATCTAATCCTGGCAATGGCTTTACATCCCAAAACCTGGGATATGGTTATAATGCTGCTAATGCAGCTGATGCATGGTTCTATACCCAGGGACTGAACCTAACCGCGGGAACTTCATACAGACTTACTTTTAAATACGGTAACAATAGTGCCACCTTCATTGAAAGTATGAATGTTAGTTATGGTACTTCTGCTTCTGCAGTGGGTATGGCTAATCTGATTGTAGATTATCCAAGTATTACTGCAATAACTGTAACTCCGGCTACATCCGTAACTGATTTTACACCTGCGACTACAGGTGTCTATTACATTGGATTCCATGTTTATTCAATAGCTGATCAATTCAATTTGTATGTAGATGATATTTCTGTTGAGCTTACTCCCTCGTGTAGTGAACCAACAGCATTGGTACATTCCGGCATTACAACTACAGGAGCACAAATGGATTGGACTGCACCCACATCTGGTACACCAGCCAGTTATGATTTGTACTACAGTACAAGCAATGTACCCCCAACCAGCACTACTACCCCTTCAACCTCGGGTATTACTTCTACCACTGCTACTTTGACTGGCCTTACTCCTTCTACACAATATTTTGTGTGGGTGCGCAGCAATTGTGGTGCAAGCGGTTATAGTACATGGTCTTCTGTACCAGATAGTTTTTATACGCAGTGCGGAGTCACCAATGTTCCTTACTTACAAGACTTTGAACTGGCTACCTTGCCCAACATGCCACCCTGCACATCATCTGAAAATGTAGGCACCGGAAACAACTGGGTAACAGTATCTAATCCTGGCAATGGCTTTACATCCCAAAACCTAAGATATGGGTACAATACTACTAACGCAGCTGATGCATGGTTCTATACTCAGGGACTGAACCTAACGGGTGGAACTTCATACAGACTGACATTTAAATATGGTAACAATAGTGCCACCTTTGTTGAGAGTATGAATGTTAATTATGGCACTTCTGCTTCTGCAGTGAGCATGACTAATCCAATAGTAGATTATCCAACTATTACTGCACTAAATGTGACCCCTGCTATATCTGCAACTGACTTTACCCCTACAACTACGGGTGTCTATTATATTGGATTCCATGTTTATTCGGTAGCTGATCAATTCAATTTGTTTGTAGATGATATTTCAGTAGATGTAACGCCAGCACCGCCAACTAATGATCCTTGCACAGGTGCTATTAATTTACCAAATGGTGTTCCTGTACCCGGCACAACTATAGGAGCAACCGAATCATTGCCTGCTAATTTATGTAATGGATTTACCGGAGATGCTAATGACGATGTCTGGTATAGTATAACAGCTATTAATAATGGCGATGTTAATATAAACTTATTGCCAAATGGTACATTTGATGCTGTTTTGGAGGCCTTTACAGGCTCATGTACAGGTACACTTACCAGTATTGGATGTGCTGATGATTCATTGAATGCACAATCTGAAAATCTTCTTCTTACTGGCTTAAATGCAGGTCAGGTTGTTTATATCCGTGTTTTCAATTTTGACCCAATTGGTGCAGAAGGAACATTTGTTATAACAGCTACCGGTAGTGCAATATTACCTGTAAAACTGGTTAGTTTTAAAGGGGAAAGAGCTGGATTAAGAAATAATTTATATTGGGCTACCGCTTCAGAGCAAAACAACCGTGGTTTTGAGCTGCAAAGGTCTGCTGATGGAGAGAATTTCAGTGCATTGACATTTGTACCTTCCAAAGCTATAAATGGTAACAGTTCAACTGTTTTGTCTTATCAATTCTATGATGAGAAACCATTTAGCGGTAATAATTACTACAGGTTGAAGCAGGTTGATACGGATGGAAAGATTACTTATTCATTTGTTGTTTTGGTAAAAGGCGTAAGAAGCAATTCCATTTCAATGTCTGCTGTCTATCCTAACCCAACAAATGCAAATTTGAAAGTTGTACTTTCTGCTCCCGCTAGCAATAGTGTAAGATTAGTAATCACTGATGTTGCAGGAAAAGTTGTAATGCAACAAGCATCTGGTATTATTTTAGGTGATAACCTGATTAATGTTAATGTAGCGCATTTGCCTTCTGGTACCTATATGATAAAAACAGTTTGCAAAAACGGTTGTGAAACAACTGTGAGCAAATTTGTGAAACAATAGACCTTAGATCAATAATTTTAAAAGTGAGACCTTCTATATAGAAGGTCTCACTTTTTTTATGACATAATTTTTTTACCAGTAATAAGATTTTATTTCGGTGCTTTTGTCATAATAATGGTAATAAAACAAGCATTTATAGGTTTAAAAATGTCTTAAACCTGTCATTTGTGGTTATATTTTCATTGGTTTGAAAGTCAAAAACGCAGGTTAAGTACATTGGCTTTAAATTTGTCTTTATCTATAGGAAGCATTAACGATCAAATTTAAAATATACATTTTATGGCTTTAGAATTTACAGATGCAAATTTCCAAACTACGGTTTTGGATAGTGATAAACTTACAGTAATTGACTTTTGGGCTGAATGGTGCGGCCCATGCCGTGCCATAGGACCTGTTGTTGAAGAATTGGCCAAAGAATATGATGGTAGGGTTAACATAGGAAAAGTAAATGTGGATCAAAATCCAAACCTTAGCGTTAACTATGGTATTACCTCTATTCCTGCTATTCTCTTTGTAAAAGGGGGAAAGGTGGTTGACAAGCAAATAGGTGCAGTTCCTAAATCTGTACTTGACAAAAAAATCCAATCCCACATATAGATTGATGTAGTTATTAATAGTAGAGCAGGTTCAAAATGAGCCTGCTCTTTTTTGTTGAGAAATAATCCGTTTATTTGACAAAATTTAGAACCCCAGCCAATGTTTCTTAAACATTATTTTATACAGAGAGGGAAGGATGTTTTAATAAGATTTCCAAAAAATGTGATTCGGTTATTTGAATTTTTTGGAGAATTCAGGCGTTTTAAAAAAATGAGCGATAAACGGTTTTCTGTAAACCTAAAAGATATTTATCCTTGCCTGAAAGACAAAACGACTATTACACCTTTTGACCAGCATTATATTTATCATCCTGCCTGGGCTGCCCGTGTTTTGGCTCGTACCCGACCTGAATTTCATGTTGATATTTCATCCAAGCTAAGTTTTAGTACTATTGTTTCTGCTTTTGTTCCGGTTAAGTTTTATGATTACCGCCCTGCGGATATGAAATTGTCAGGACTTGAATCTGCTTTTGCAGATTTGAACAAACTGCCTTTTGAAGATGATTCTCAACCTTCAATTTCCTGTATGCATACCATTGAACATATTGGACTTGGTAGATATGGGGATGTGATAGACCCTCAAGGTGATTTGAAAGCGATAAACGAGTTGAAAAGAGTAGTGAGGCCAGGTGGGGATGTTTTGTTTGTGACACCGGTGGGGACACCACGGATAGAGTATAATGCTCATCGTGTTTATAGTTACGAACAGATTATAAGTTATTTTGCACCATTAAAACTTGTTGAATTTGCATTGGTACCCGATGAGGGTGGTTTTATTGATAATGCTGACCCTTCTCTTGCTTCAAAGCAACAATATGGTTGCGGATGTTTTTGGTTCAAAAAATAAATACAAATTATGAAAGCACATTGGCGAAAAATATTATCATTTTTACCTGGAAAAACTGAAAGGAAATACTATCAGAAGTTTTTTTTAAAAGAACATAACGAATGGGTAGTAAAGGGTAAGCCACTACCTGTATCTAACTACTCAAAACAAGAAGCGCTTAGAGCTTTTCAACAGAAATATAATATAAAAACTTTGGTAGAAACCGGAACTTACCTTGGTGATACTTTGTATGCATTGGCGCATGATTTTGTTGAACTTTATTCAATAGAACTAAGCGAACATTATTATAAACTTGCTCAACTTAGATTCAGAAATTATTCTAATGTTCACTTATTGCAAGGCGATAGCGGAAAGGTTTTAAAAGAACTGGTTCCGAAATTAAATAACCCTGCATTGTTTTGGTTAGACGGTCACTATTCTGGCGGTCTAACTGCAAAAGGTGATCTGGAGTGCCCGGTTTATGAAGAGTTAAAAGCTATATTTTCTTCGGCCTATAACCATATAATTTTCATTGATGATGCAAGATTGTTTGTTGGTTCAAACGATTACCCGACTTTAGAAAATTTACAAACATTTGTAAAAAATGAAAAACCGGCGTATCAATTTTTAGTAGAGAATGATTGCATCAGGTTGGTGCCATCGGCATAGCATTATTGTTGAGGATTAAATATTATTATATCTCAACACTCACTCTCTTAGTGCCTGCATACAATTCATATTCCAACAACCGGCAATCAATTTTGCCGGTAAAAAATTCTATGCGGCGGCTAGCTTTTAAACCTATTTTTTTAGCCAGTTCCAGGTTGCCTGTGAAAATGTAACCTGTGTAACCTTTGCATTGTTTCTTCATGAAATCGCCAATTCGGGCATAGGTTTGTTGCAGTTCTGCTTCTTCTCCTAGGCGGTCACCATATTCAGGATTGAAGAATATAACCCCGGGTACTTCTTTTGGTATTTCTGTCATTTCAAAATCGCAAACTGCAAAAGTGATATATTGTTCTACATCCGCAGCAGCAGCATTTATTTTAGAGATGTTTATAGCATCTTCGCTTATGTCTGTAGCAATGATTTGTAAGCCTTCTACTTCCTGTATTTGTTCTGCCAGTTGTTGCTTTGCTGCTTCATACACTGTGCTGTCATAACCCAATATGTGCATGAATGCATAATTGCTCCTGAAAAGGCCTGGGCGTCGGTTGGTAGCTATCAATGCTGATTCTATTGCTATGGTTGCCGAGCCACACATGGGGTTTATAAAAGGCGATGAACGGTCCCATTTGGTAGCAAGTAGGGTAGCCGCGGCCAATGCCTCCAACATCGGAGCTTTACCCGGTATTTTACGGTAGCCATGTTTTGCCAGTGTTTCGCCAGATGTATCTATAAATATCTCTGCTATTTCATCCTTCCAGTAGAGGTGAATAACAGTTTGGTCTTGAAGAGGACCTGAGTCAGGCCTTTTACCTGTCTCATTTCTCATTCTGTCCACTATTGCATCTTTCACCTTTACATTGGCAAACAATGAATTGGTAATGCTTGGGTGACTAACATTGCTTGTAACAGAAAAATATCCATCTGAAGGAATGATTTCTTCCCAGGGTAATAACATGAGTTCATTATAAACCTGATTGGGATGACTGCAGGGAAAGCTCTTAATAGAATATAATACCTGACTTGCACAACGCAGGTTGAGATTTAGTTTGATGCAATCATTTATAGAGCCAGACAATTCTAAGCCAGTTTGAAAAGTTCGGATAATTTTGAAACCCAGCGCTTCTGTCTCTTTTTGTAGAAAGGGTGTTAAGCGCTTATTACAGGTTAGAATAATGCGGTTATCTTTTGTAAAAAATGAAGTCATTTGGCAAACTTACGCAAATAAAAAAAGAGGCACTTATTATGGCGCCTCTTTAACTTTATGATGATGTTAATTATTTACTGAATCTCTTCGGGTTTTAAACCACTGTTCACCTTAATATCTTTGAAGGAAGTATCAATTTTAAACTGACCCAGGTCAATCACCATGTGAGTTGGTATTTTTACTCCGTTGAAATCTTTGTAATCGCTGAAGTATGATTGAATATTCATTTTACCCATAGGGCTTTCTTCTGTACGGGTAGATTTTACTTTGAATCCTGTTGCAACATCATAGTGATTAGTAAATTCTCTGCCCGCTGCTGTTTTTATTTCAATAGCATAAGCATCTTTACCATCTATTTGTTCTATACCAGATACATTGTATGTATTGCCTTTTTGTTTTAATAAAAATGCATCGTCAAAGAATGCAGCTTGTTCATTCATTTCTTCTTTATCCTGCTCATCGGCTTCAAGTTCCTGACCTTGTTGCATTTTTACATACTTACCGTCTTTAAGCATTTGCTTTTGCACAGTCATTCCGGCCATGCCCATTTCCATTGAGAAGGTAGATGGGAGTATATTCTTTTGTGTTACTGTTAAATTATTTCCCATTAATGATGCTTGTCCCGACATTACAACATCTTTTATTGCAGCCATTGCAGTTGCAGAACCTACAGCATCAGCAGCTTTTTGTAAAATGCTTTCGGCACTTACACCTGCCTCTACTTTTTTAGCGGTTGATGGAGCTGCAGTTTCATTGCCATAAATGTCATAATATTTTACCTCACCATATTTTTCCAAACCTGGTGCAATTTGTTTTGCGTTACCAACAATTACAATATACATCTGACCCGGGGTTACATATTTTGTAGCAACACTTTGTGCAGTTGCAGCATTTACAGCGCCAAGGTTTTTAAGGTAGTTCTGATAATAATCAGCCGGCATTTTGTTCCGCGAAATATCAAGCGCAAATCTTGCAATCGTTGCAGGATTTTCAAGTGAACGTGCAAATGTTCCTGAAAGGAAATTTTTGCTGTTTGTTACGTCACTGTCTGCTATTGGTTTATTTCGGATAGTTTCAAACTCACTTAAAAATTCAGCAATAGCGCTATCGGTTTTTTCATTTCTTACAGAAGCATTTGCAGAAAAAGCACCTATCAATCTGTCACTTTTTAAATTGCTGTATGCACCATAGGTAAAACCATGTTTTTCCCTTAGGTTCTGAAACAATCTGCCAGATGAACCACCGCCTAAAATATTGTTCAATACTGATGAAGGAATTGCATCAGGAGTACCAGGCTTCAACTGAACAGGACTGATAAAATTGATTAAACTCTGTACGCTGGCCGGACGATCTACAATTGCAACAATTGTTTTTGCAGGCGGTTGTGGAGTCGGGTATGTAGGTTTTTTTACAACCCCTTTTTTCCATTTACCAAAATGCATAGTTGCAAGTTTTTTAGCTTCTGCTGCAGTAATGTTGCCTACAAAAACAAGGTATGCATTATTAGGAATCCAATAAGTTGAATAAAAGTTTTTGATGTCAGCAAGGGTCACATTGTTAACCGTTTTTTCAGTTTCAATATCTCCATAAGGATGGTTGGCGCCATATACCAAATGGTTGGTCACGTTGTCTGAAATATCATTAGGATCGTCTTCACCTGCTTTTAAAGATGAGATTTCTTTTTTCTTAATTTTTTCCAGTTCATCTTCAGGAAATGATGGCGTAAGTACAACATCACTCATAAGTGCAAAGGCTTTACTAAAATTATTTTTTAGCGAAAAAGCACTTGCAGTAAACGCTGATGTATTTACAGAAGCGCCAAGGAAGTCAATTGCTTCATCCAATTGTACTTTATTCATTTTGGTAGTACCTCTGCGCATCAGGCTTCCTGCAAATTGAGAAAGTCCTGTTTTGTCACCTTCTACAATGCCATCCATATCTATGGTAAGATTGACAGATACACGTGGAAGTTTGTTGTTTTCTACCACAAATACTTTAAGCCCGTTAGGGAGTATAAATGTAGCAGGAGTACCAATTTTAATGACAGGGGCAGCAGCTGCTTTAGGTGCTTTACTTCTGTCGACCTGTGCCATACCAATAAGGGGTAATAAGCTTAAGAAGAATATGCTTAGTTTTTTCATGTCTTAATTTTTTTCTTTTGCCTTACAGATATTTATTTCAAATAGTCAACTGTTATTGGTTTATTTATTTGAAGTTAATAATACTGTAAGGCTATAAAATATATTGTTGAGTGTTGTTTTAGAATTCTTTTTTTATTTTTTACCTCCATCAGGTTTTCCACCTTTAGGCATATAATACAATACAACACGATTTTCTTTATTAAGGTATTTTTTAGCCACCTTGAGCATATCCTCACGGGTTACTTTATTATATCTTTCCAACTCTGTGTTTATAAGGTTGGCGTCACCAAAATATACCTCGTAGTTGGCAAGACTTTCTGCTATACCCGCCATAGTGGCATTTGAAGCTACAAACTGTGTCTGAATCTGATTTTTTACCTTTTGATATTCTTTTTCAGAAGCCAAATCAGTTTTTACTCCAGCCACTACGCTATCAACAACTCTTTCCAGATCTTGTGGTTTTACTCCAGCTGCGGCAATTGAATAATTTATAAACAAACCTGCATCTTCATTAAAGAAAGGAAGTGCCAATGCAGCCAAAGCCATTTGTCTTTGGTCAACCAGGGTTTTGTTTAGCCTTGAAGATGGGCCACCTGATAGAAGCGTTGATAACATTTTGAATGCATAATATTCATCACTGCCTTGTTTAGGTGCACGGTAGGCTTCAATTACAGCAGGAAGCTGAATGTTATCTTTTATAACATCTCTTACCTCACCATCCATAAGTTTGTTTTCAAATTTTGGTCTCGGAATAGGTCTTGTACCGGTGGGTATAGGTGCAAAATAATCAGCAATTAATTTTTTAGTTTCTTCAACGTTTATGTCACCTGCTATGGACAAAACACAATTGTTTGGTACATAAAAAGTTTTATAAAAATTGATGAACTCTTCCAGTTTGGCAGCATTCAAATGTTCCATACTGCCTATTGGCGCCCATTCATACGGGGTGCCTTTAGCAGCTCTTTTTAATACTTCTGTCAAAATAGAACCATAAGGTTGGTTGTCTATTCGCTGACGTTTTTCTTCCTTTACTATTTCACGTTGTGTTGTTACTCCAATCTGTTCTATTTTGGCGTGCATCATTCTTTCACTTTCTAACCACAAGCCTAATTTCAATTGGTTGCTTGGAAGCAATTCATAATAAAATGTACGGTCCTGACTTGTATTTGCATTGAGCGCGCCCCCTGCATTGGTTACATACTTCATGTACTCGCCACGCTTAATGTTTTCAGTACCTTCAAACAACAAGTGTTCAAAAAAGTGAGCAAAGCCCGTACGTGCTGTATCCTCATTTTTAGAACCAACATGGTACAGTGCTGTAACTGCAACAACAGGTGCTGATTTATCCTGGTGCAGAATAACCTTTAACCCATTGGGCAAAGTGTATTTTTCAAATACCACCTTTGGAGCCTGAGCAATAGAACTTCCGGTAAACAATCCGGCAGCAGAAAGCATCAAAAGCCATTTTTTCATGTGTGTGTTTTTATTTTTTTTTGAATGAAATAATCTGTTTTATTTTTAACCAATTTTTTGTAATGAAAGGTTATATAAACCCGGGAATGTAAAACAGATTTTTCTTTTATTTTTATCAGAGTGCAATATGCAAAAACTAAGTGGAATTGACGTTGTAGTTTTTTTGAGTAAAAGCCATTCATCAACAGGTTGTACCGCTTATCAATTTTCAAGCAAATTAGTCCATTCTTTCAGGAATATGTTTGGTGAAAACCATCTTATTTCAACATCTTTTTTAAACCATGTCATTTGCCTTTTGGCATAATGTCTTGTATTTATTTTAATGTTTTCAATTGCTTTTTCGAGTGGTAATGTTCCATTAAAATAATCAAAAAATTCGCGGTAACCTACAGTTTGTAAAGCATTTATATTTTGAAAAGGCAAAAGGCTTTTAACCTCATCAACCAAGCCATTCAATATCATTTCATCTACTCTGCTGTTGATGCGTTCATTTAGTTCAGGTCTTGGCAATTCCAAACCTGCTTTTATTATTCTAAAAGGTCTTTGTTTTTTTACACCTTTCCTAAATGTTGTTATTGATTTTCCTGTTGAAAGTATCACTTCTAATCCCCGCAATAATCTTTGTGGGTTTTGTTGTTCGGCATGTTGCCAAAAAGCAGGGTCTTTTTCTTTTACTATTTCCTGCAACCATAGTAAACCGTGTAATTGAAATTTATTGGAGAGTTCTAATCTTATTGAGGGATTAATAGCAGGTATATCATCCATTCCTTCTGCAAATGCTTTTATGTAAAGTCCTGTACCACCAACCATTACAGCTACATCATTATTTTGAAAAATGTCATTGACAGCCTGCAAAGCATATTGCTCAAATACAGCAGCGTCAACAGTTTCATGAATGCTGTGTGAGTTTATAAAATGATGATAAATAGTTGTTAATTCAAGAGGTGATGGTTTAGCAACACCAATATTTAATTCTTTGAAACATTGCCTTGAATCCGCAGAAATGATTTCTGTTTGTAAAGATTTAGCCAACTCTATTGCGAGTGCAGTTTTGCCAACGGCTGTTGGCCCACAAATAATAATTACTGTTTTAGAAGTCAATTATAAAACCCAATTTTTGTAAAATTAAAAAGTCATTTCGAAAATAGTCAAAAGTCAATATTCATTGAGTCAATATTCATAAAGCTATAGAGTCAAAAGTCATTTTAAATATGTTTTCAGATAAACTCTAAACTCTAAACCCTAAACATTAAACCCTAAACAAAAAGCTAGTAATCTTCTTCCCGACCATTTGTTTCGCCAAAGCTTTCTTCTGCATCATCAGTATCGTTATCAGTTTCCGTTTCAGTATCACTTACACCCTCGCTGCCAAACCCTTCTGCACCTGCACTTAGGTCGTATTTTTCTTCTATGTCAATAAATTTGTCGCCCAACAGGCTTTTAGTACCATATTGTGCAGGGCCTATGCCTTCTACCCTTATTGTAGAGGGATAGGAGGTTTTGGCATTTTCTACTTTACTTACATTTATTAATTCAACCAAAAATGCCCAACCTTTTACAAAGTCATAGGTGTAAATAAATTTTTGATTGGGATCTTTTATTTCACTACCAATGGGGGTTTCGGACATCAGCAGTGGTTCAGCCTGGTATACTTTATCATACTTTTCAAGGGTAATTTCACGACCACGTTGCCAGCTATCATTACTTCTATAAAAAGTTGCCTGATGCTTATTATCAAATTCATATGCTTTAAGTATAGCGCCATGAAGGTCAGCAAAAGTTTGAGTATGCTTTATTACAATATCGCGGTAAACGCTATCATCATCTTCAAAATATGCCCTGAATTTTAGAACGGCCATCTGTTGGATTATTTTTTAAGTGGGTAAAGCTAACTTTTTTATTATTTAGCAACAATAGATTTCAATCAAATACTTAAAACAAAACTTCTTACTTATCATTTTACATACATTTTTATACATAAATCAATAAAACAATGATTTGTTTAATAATTTGATAACTTTATTACAAAAAAGGATTTACTAAATAAGACTATAGACATGGATTTCATAGACTATTACAAGGTATTGGGTATTGATAAAACTGCAACTGAAAGCGAAATTAAAAGTGCGTATAGAAAATTGGCACGAAAACTTCATCCCGATCTAAATCCTGATGAAAAGGAAGCGCATAAAAAATTTCAACAGGTAAACGAAGCCAACGAAGTTCTTAGCGACCCGGAAAAGCGAAAAAAATACGATAAGTATGGTGCAGATTGGAAGCATAGCGAGGCATACGAACAAGCCAGGCAGAACCAGTACAGCCAGCATGGACAGCAGTTTGACGGCAGACAATCGTATGAAGGCAACTTTGGTGGCGATGGACAGCACGATGGCG
>JANMMU010000151.1:0-2658 GCA_031373555.1 Segetibacter sp.
ACCACTATCCTTTCATTACCCTGCACAGTCTTTAAATAATATACGCCTACAGGCAAATCCCTTACACTGACTGTTTGCGTCATTCCCCTGATGGTAAACCGCTTTATAACTGCTCCAATATTATTCACCAACAAAGCTTCGGTATTCAATAATGAAGACGAAACAATATTCAAAACCATTACATTGCTCACCGGGTTCTGTTGTAGAGTAAACGCTGGATTTTCTATTTTTGCTTTTATAAGAATAACAGGAGAATAGGTAAACGCTCCGTCTTTGTCCACCATTTTAAGCCGATAAAAACAGGCAGTTGTGAGTAGTGAGTGGTGAGTAAATGAATAATTGTTATTACCAAACCCAATTGCTCTTTTTTCGCCTGCGGCGGAAAATATTCTACCATCACTGCTTTGCTCTATTACAAATGTTTTGGTATTGATTTCATTAGCCGTAGTCCAATACAGCATTATTGTAGCCTCGTTACTTTTATTGGCTTTAAAAGAAATGAGTTTAAGTGGAAATATGGTTTCATTTTTTATTTGGGTAATAGCATTGTTGGTGATGATCGGGCTGTTGTAATCAAAGTAAATGGCCGCTTTATTTTTTATTGAATCGCCTGCTACCAACGTGTTTTTAGGTTTTATTCTAAACCTGATGAAACCATGGCTTTTTCGTTCATTCACATTGCTGTCCGGCAGCAGTATGTTGCGCATTTCAAAACTAACCGGATTGCCGATGATGGTTGTTTTGGTTTGGTGAGAAGTGCTCACCATCTCCAGTGTATTAGCCTGTAGTTGGGAGCTTAATGTATCGGTTACAACCACATTATACGCAGTGTCGTTTCCGGTGTTTTGGTAGCGGATGGTGTAGTCAATGTATTTGCCGGCTGCAACTTGCGCAGGGCTCAATCTTGGTGTTGCGGATTTATCATTAGGGTCGTAAGAAGCTGCAACTATATTATAGGACGAATCACTTTCACTGAGTGTACCACTTGTAATAGTGGCAAAGAATTTTATTAATTCACCGATACTAACATTGGTTTTTACTGTAAAATAAATCAAAAAAGGTGTGCTATTGGCTATAGGAAAAGCAGGCAGGTTGAGTGTTAGTGCATTACCTGAATTTATAATTGAGGCATTGGTAGCAGAATCGAATGTAAGTTTTGAACTGTCATATGTAATTTTTATAGAGGTTGCATTAAAATTGCTTGAGCCTACATTTTTGCCAACAACTTTCAAGTAAAAAACCTGACCAGGTTTTGCACGCCATGTGTAAGGTGTAATGCTTATCTGTAAGGCATCCATAACGGATGTTGGTTGAAAAGCAAAGTTTTGAAAAACAGTAGTATCATAACTGGTAAAGGTGAAATTTTTAAAGGCAGGTAATACATTGAAAAAAGTATTGGATGGAGTAAGCGTATATGAACCTAATGTGGTAGTGCCTAGTTCATAATACCCGCTATCGTTTGTGAAGGTGATATTTCCATTGGACAATTGAACTTTGTTATTCGCCTTATAAAATTCATTTGCTTCTTTTATACCATTGCTGTTCACATCGTAAAAAGCATTGCCTGCAATAACTGGATAAGCAGTACATCCATTAATATTGTTTGTGACGTTACATAATCTCGGGGCAATAGGGATGTAATAATAATGATACACCTTCAAATTGTTGTAAGTATATGGGATGCACCTGGTAACGCTTGTATCTATCGTTAGTATTTCAAGCTTATTGGGCAATACAGGTATACATGCAACCTTTGTAGCATGCACATATAAATTTTTCAATCCGTTCGGAAGGCTCGGCAAAGTAGTTAATAATGGGTTTTCACTACACTCAAGATTAAATAAACTATCTGGTAAGGCAGGCAAGTTGCTTAGCAAATTTGTAGCACAATTAAGATATTTTAACCCATTGGGCAAATTTGGCAAGGCTGTAATATTGTTAAGGGAACAATTTAAAGACAATAAGGATGATGGTAGCGTGGGCAGAGAAATTAATTTACAATTGATGAAAGCCAAACTGGTGAGGGTTACAGGTAACGGGGGCAATGATGTAAAATTACCCTTCTGTATCCCACTATGAAAAGACAAACCCTCAAGACTGTCTGGAAAAGCACCGGGTAATGTATCAATGTAACTACAACCTGAAATATCTATTATTTTAAGCGTTTTAGCGTATGATGGAATTCTTTTTAGGTATAAGTTATCGAGTATTCTTAGTATCGTTAAATTTTTAAAATATTGCAAGCCGCCTATATTTCTAATATTCATACCATTAAATGAACCAGCAACACCACAACCAATGCACATTAAGAACGAATGTTCATTTAATATAGCTGCACATGTTGTATCCATTTGCCCTGCACCATTAAAACAACCGGGATATTTCGCTTTAAGTTGCGAACGAAATGAAGTATCCGAAATGGTTACGTACTGTGCATGAACGGCAGCAAATGACAACAGAAGTAAAGTGAGAAATGCGAAAAAATATTTTTTCATACTCATAGATTTTTAGCGACTAACCACTATCCTTTCATTACCCTGCACAGTCTTTAAATAATATACGCCTACAGGCAAATCCCTTACACTGACTGTTTGCGTCATTCCCCTGATGGTAAACCGCTTTATAACTGCTCCAATATTATTCACCAACAAAGCTTCG
>JANMMU010000011.1:0-29823 GCA_031373555.1 Segetibacter sp.
TTAATTCTCAAAGAATAAATTATGTAAGTCCGTTAAGAGCTCATCCAAAGCGATATTATTTTTTAGACAAAGCAAAAGTTAATGCATTTTTAGATACACTAGACGGGGAGGCAATCGCTGAAATATTGAAAGAAGACACTACGCTAAGAGAAAGTGTTAATACATGGTTTAAAAAATTCAATCTTCGAATAGATGTTGGTCCAATTAAGGATATTATTCACCAAATCTTGGTAAAGCAAAACTCATTAGATTTAGACATAACAGATGTTGGTTTTGGGGTTTCTCAAGTTTTACCAGTAATCATACAGGGTTTTTTATCAAAAGAGAAAAGTATTACATTAATTGAACAACCAGAAATACATCTGCATCCAAAAATGCAAGCAGACTTAGCAGATCTATTTATTGATATTGCAATAAAAAAGAATTCTAAAAAAAACGAAATCACTAATAAATATCTTATCATAGAAACGCATAGCGAGTACTTACTTAAAAGGTTAAGAAGAAGAATTTCAGAGAATAAAATTTCCCCAGAAAATGTTGCTATTTATTATATAGAACCTCAAGAAGAAACAAAAAGTGCTACTATCAAAAAAATTGATATAAGTTCCAAAGGTGCCTTCGACTGGCCAAAAGATTTCTATACAGGCGACTTAGCCGATGACGTAACTGAATTTTTAAAAAATCAAATCTAACGAATGGCAATTTATACTCTGTCAATGAATTATATTGATGGGGTTGGAGGAAATCAAAGCCATTTGTATAATGTTTTTTTGAAATTCTCTAACCCTGAATGTGAACATAAGGCTGCAATGGATAAAAGTAAAAAGCTTTTATTAAAATATGCTGAAGCGGCTAGAAATAATAATGACTTACAAACCTGGTTAGGATGGATGTCTAATAAGCAAGAATCTCATTTTGAAGTAATTGATGTAAATATACCAGACGACATCAGCGATGAAGAAATGTATTTAATGATTGCAGCCGCAACTAAACCTTACAAAAAAGTTATAGTTGGTAGCCATCAATGTTGGCAACACTATGAATATTTTAATGGTTGTAATAAAATAATTTATAATAGTAATGAAATTATAGTATTAGATAAAGAAGAAGCTATATTAGAACTTAAAGATAAAAGCTTCCAAAATGTTTTAATTACTCAAACTATGGACAAAAAAAATAACCCTTGGCATTCTGGCTCATTTTATTTATTTGCCTTTTTAGCAGTACTAGCAGCATTAGTAGTATCGGCATTCTACTTGCCAGCATATGCTATACCATTAGTAATTATAGCCGCCTTATTAGCTCTTTCTGTACTTGGAGCATTTCAACTTAGGAATGATGATAGACTATCGGATAAATCTTTTTTATCACTAATGGGCATGTCTTTAAAACAATTACCATTTCTGCGGAAATCGAACCCAGAAGACCCTAAAGAGAAATAAGCCTGCAGCCAACATTGGATCCTATGTACCTTAGTTGGAGTTGAGGAGAGTTAATATGGTAGTTAGGTTATTAAATTTCTTTTGAAAGAGAAAGGGTGATTTTTTTCAACCTTTCCCCTTCGCCAGATTTTTTTTGCATATCAAATTTAATATTTTTTTTTTAAAATCAACACATCCAGCATCCTATGAGTAGTCAAATATTTTTTGCAGCTTAGCTTTTTGGGTGGCTGCATATCCGCTACAGTTCTCGGTTTTAATTGTTTGATTTTTTATGCCGCCAGTGGCGGCATAAAACAGGCGCTACAGTCTTTGCAGAGAAAATATCCTGCAGTTTTGATTATTGATTGCAATAACAACTTTTGTTGAGTAGTCATCCTGTCGGGTTTTTTGTTGATGTGCTGCGTTTAATAATATTGTTTATTTTTTTAAAAAAGAATGAACCCTGCTGCAGACTTTGGCGAAGTAAATTAATATCACACCCAATGTTTAGCAGTCAAAGGGTTCACTCATTATTTTACAATCCCATACTCATAATTTTGTTGGTTGAGCAATACATAGCGTACCCTGTTTAATAGTTTACGGGCTATTTTTATAATGACCACCTTGCTTTCTTTTCGTTTTATTTGTTGTTCAAAATATAGCGTCATTGCGGGGTCTGTTCGTTTGGCTGTCCAGGCACTTTCTACCAGATCGCTGCGTAGCTGCCGGTGTTTGCGCACTGTTAAACTCATTTTATTTTCTGATTGACCGCTGCTGTGCTCCATAGGAAGCAACCCTATAAAACTGTTGAGGTGATTAAAAGTATCGAAACGTTTTACATCCCCTATTTCTACCAAAATACTACCTGCTGTTAACGGGCCAATGCCGGGAATGGTCCTAAGTAAATTATAGTTGGTTTTATAGCGTTGTTCCCTCATCATTTTTCTTATATCGTTGCTGATGGATAAAAGTTCTTTTCGCAAAAATTCCATTTGGCGTATTTGATAATCGAGTGCCCGGCGCCGGGGTGTTTGTTTGCAATCGAGTGCTTTTAACCAGTTGATAAAATTGTAGCTCCAACTGGCATTGTCATAAGGCTGGGGTATGTCTATGCCGGTAAATGCGAGCAAGCCTTTAATCCTGTTTTTGCAACGGTTAAGGTCTTTCAATATTTTTTTCCGGTGGCGAAAAAATACCCGGTCTGCTTCCTGTTGTTCATCAGGGATATGAATCCCCCGAAGAAAACCACTTTGAAGGCGAAGTGAAATGTTTCTGGCATCGCGTGGATCTGTTTTTTGCAAAGTGTCTTTTTGCGATTTTGGAATGTCGGCAGGGTTTACAACCAGGCATTCTACTCCTAAGGCGGTTAACTGCCGCTGTATCCAAAAACCAAATTTACCAGCTTCGTAAGCAGCTTTGTAAATCGCTCCGGGAAAATTAGTGTGAAGGTAGTCCACCATCATTTGCGGGTTGGGCTTTTGGTGTACGTTTCTAACAAAAATGTCATTTAACTGAATGCCTAAGTTCCAACTGTTTTTATGTACATCCATACCAATGAAAACTGTTTGTCCTTCAAAATTTGCTTTAATTTTGTTCATAGCTGTTGGGGTTTTGATAATGAGAATTAAAAGTTACTGTAGCGAATTTATTGACTACTTCCTTAACTGCCTCAACAGTGTTTTAAGGTTACATGGAGACTTTGTTGCAAGGCTGGCAGGACATTGGAGCAATGGACATTTTATCGTTTTTGTGCTTCATCCGGGCTGCAAGCAATGAATTCCGGTCCTGCGCCAACCCTTTTTCGTCAGACTGTGAAAAAACTCCAAAAGAGCTTTGATAATGGTTTAAACGATTATCTTTCTCCAAAAGGTATCCGAAACAATAACGAAAAAGCTTTAGTATTTTCACAAACGCTTGTTGCTGCAATGCCCAATGAGCGACCGTAAAAAATTGAACTTTTGGACATTTTTCGTAGATTTGAATAAACATTAAATTATGCGGACCCTAAATGTTTCGATATCGGATATTGAATATAATAAGTTCGGTCTTAAGGATGACAAATTAACTTTTACTGATTTCATTGACATTGTTAGCAAAGAATTGACACGCCAAAATCTAAACAAATGCATAGAACTTGCAGACAAATATGGCATTTCAAAAATGACAATGGACGAAATTACAGATGAAGTAAAAGCTGTTAGAAAAAATGCAAAGAATCGTAATTGATACGAACGTGATTGTATCATCTCTCATTCAACGTGGTTACCCGAACCTCATTATTAACGACCTTTTTATTGATCAGAAATTTCAACTTTGTATTTCGGAGGAATTATTAGCTGAATATTATGAAGTTTTAGCAAGACCTAAGTTTTCTAAATTCCCAGACTTTTTTATTCGTGCCGAAGCTTAACTTGTTGAAATAGAGGCGAAATCGACCAAGTATATTCCGACTATAACACTTGACCTTATTTCAGATGATGACGATAATATGATTTTAGAACTTGCTGACGAATGTTTAGCGGACTTTGTGATTACAGGCAACACTACAGACTTTACATTTCCAACTTACAAGAAAACAAAAATTGTAACTCCAAAAGAATATTGGGAAAATTATCAGCCTGATTAAACTGCACTACAGCCTCCCTGCTAGACTAAGTGTTTTGGTTGCTTGTTGAGTTTAGCGAAGCGTAACTTCAATACAATATGAAAAGCAGGTCTCCCTACTGAAGCAGGTACACGGTTTGTCCGGTAAAAAGTAATTGTGTTTTATCCTCCCGGCGTCTCTCCAAGCCCCCACAACAAAATACTGCCACCCGTTTCAGTCTTATCGCAGCAAGCCTTACATCAATCATAAAATCCACGACCAATAAGATATGTTTTCAGTTAGTTTAGAGTGATGAATTTAGAATCAGTTTAGAGTTGAGGGTTTAGAGTTTAGCCACACCTAACACCTTAAAACTAACACCTCACACCTCATAATTCATAGCTCATAGTTTATAGCTCAACCCTAAACATTAAACCCCAAACATCTTTAATACTGCTTAATTATGATTAATTTCAACTGATTTTTATCATTTATTAACTGTATCAATATCAGCTTTCAGTTACAAATACCTACCTATTTTTGCACATTTAATATGAACCAACTACTTTCTACTGTCAGGGTATTCATTATACTTCTTGTGTTGCCCTTAATTTTTTCATGTAAAAAGAAACAGGAACAACTTCATCCCGTTGAGGAGAAAATTACAGAATCGGTTTATGCTTCGGGCATTGTAAAAAGCAAAGATCAGTACCAGGTTTTCTCCAGTGCCAATGGGCTTATCTCTAAAATTTTGGTTACAGAAGGCGACCTTGTAAAAAAGGGGGATGCACTTATTCGGCTTACCAATACAACAGCACAATTAAACACTGAAAACGCCAGGTTATCTGTTGATTATGCTGCGGTGGCGGCTAACAAAGAAAAATTAAACGAACTACAATACAGCATTTCACTCGCAAAAAGCAAAATGAACAACGATGCTGCTTTGCTTGAAAGGCAAAGAAATCTATGGAGTCAACAGATAGGTACCCGCAACGAATTAGATGCAAGGGAATTGGCGTACAAATCATCTTTGAACAACTATGAATCTGCGAAACTTCGATTCACAGAATTACAAAAGCAAATCAGTTTTCAGGAAAAACAAGCACGTAAAAATTTACAAATATCCAATGTTGTAGCAGGCGATTACACTATCAAAAGCGAAGTGGATGGCAGGGTGTATAATATATTGAAGGAAAATGGAGAAATGGTAAATACGCAAACTCCTGTTGCAATAATAGGGAATGCCAATACATTTTATCTGGAACTACAGGTAGATGAATATGATATAGCAAGGCTAAAACCGGGACAGAAAGTAGTATTAAACATGGATAGCTATAAAGGGCAGGTGTTTGAAGCAGTTGTATCTAAGATTAACCCTATTATGAATGATCGCTCAAAATCTTTTACTGTGGAAGCTACATTTGTAAAACAACCTGATGCACTTTATCCCAACCTTACTTGCGAGGCTAATATTGTCATTCAGCAAAAAGAAAAAGCGGTTACCATTCCCAGAAATTATTTATTGTCAGGAGATTCTGTACTTATGGAATCAAAAGAAAAAAAGAAGGTGGTGACAGGGTTAAAGGATTATCAGAAAGTAGAAATAGTAAGCGGATTAACTATCAATGACATCATCCTTAAGCCTGCATCATGAACCTAAAATTGATTTTTAGCATTGCTAAATCATTGTTGTTGGCAAGATGGAGGCAAACACTTGTTGCTGCTATAGGCGTTACATTTAGCATTACCATGTTCATTACTTTGCTAAGTTTCATGACTGGCTTAAACGACTTGCTGGATGGACTTATACTTAACAGAACACCCCATGTAAGATTGTACAATGAAATAAAACCCAACCAAAACCAACCCATCAATCAGGAAGAAAAATTTGCCAATTCTTACAACTTTATTCATTCAATAAAATCGGGCAACAACCGCCAGGAGTTGTATAACAGCGGTGCTATTATGCAGACGCTTAGGGCTGATACACGTGTTACAGGTATTGCTCCAAAACTTACTGCACAGGTATTTTTTAATGATGGTACAATTGATATTACAGGGGTTGTAAGCGGCATAGATGTTTTGGAAGAAAGCAGGCTTTTTCACTTCAATGATTACATAATAGATGGTTCAGCATTGGATATTAATAAAGTACCTAACAGTATTGTGTTGGGAAAAGGTTTGGCAGAAAAGCTTTTAGCCAATGTAGGCGATGTAGTTCAGATAACAACTTCTAAAGGAGAAATTTTTCCTTTGAAGGTTGTAGGTTACTTTCAGTCCGGTCTGGGTGAATTTGATAAGGTTCAAAGTTTTGCTTCAATAAAAACTGTTCAAAAGTTATTGGGCAAACCCAACAGCTACATCACAGATATTCAGGTTAAGTTAACTGACTTGAAAGCTGCACCTTCAGTTGCAAAAGAATATGCTAAGCTATTTAATGTAGATGCAGAAGATATTCAAACCGCCAATTCACAATTTGAAACAGGCAGTTTTGTAAGAACGTTGATTTCCTATGCCGTAGGTATTACATTGTTGGTGGTGGCAGGTTTTGGAATTTACAACATTCTCAACATGATGATTTATGAAAAAATGGATTCCATTGCCATATTAAAAGCTACAGGATTTGCTGGCAAAGATGTAAAAAGAATATTTTTAGTAATCGCATTAAGTATTGGCTTTTTTGGTGGTACGGCAGGGCTGATTTTTGGATTTGGGTTATCATCTCTCATAGATCAGATTCCGTTTAATACTGCAGCATTACCAACGGTTAAAACTTATCCGATCAATTACAATCCGGTATTTTATTTTATTGGTTCATCCTTTTCATTAATCACTACTTACTTCGCAGGTTGGTTCCCTTCACGCAAGGCAAGTAAGGTAGATCCGGTAATCATCATAAGAGGAAAATAAAATGAGCGATAAAATACTTGACGCCATAAACATAAACAAAGACTTTCATGACCCTATAACCATAAGGGTGCTTTCGGATATTAACTTTTCTATCAACAAAGGCGAATTTGTTTCCGTAACCGGAAAGTCAGGTTGCGGCAAGTCAACACTGCTCTATATTCTTTCTACAATGGATACAGATTATGAGGGAGAGTTGCTGATAGACAATGTAACTATGAAAGGAAAAAAAGAAGCAGAACTTGCAAGGGTGCGTAATGAAAAGATTGGATTTGTATTTCAGTTTCATTATTTGCTCAACGAGTTTTCGGTGTTGAAAAATGTTATGTTGCCAGGCTTGAAACTAAATAAGTATCCTGCCAGGGAAGTTGAACACAGGGCCATGGAAAAACTGAAAATGCTGGGCATAGAACAATTGGCTTTGAAAAATGCCCAACAGGTTTCAGGAGGGGAGAAGCAGCGGGTGGCCATTGCAAGGGCCTTAATAAATGATCCACACATTATAATGGGTGACGAACCAACAGGCAATTTGGATAAAAAAAACAGTGAGATTGTTTTTGATATTTTCAAACGTTTGGCAGAAGAGTTTAACCAAACCTTATTGATTGTAACTCACGACCAAAGCTTTGCCGACAGAACCCACCGCATTATAGAAATGGAAGATGGACGAATTATTAAATGATGATTTTAATTTCAAAATCTTAGGAGCGAAATTGATTATTGTACAACTATTAAAATTAAAAATTGAATTGGAACTGGTTTAAATTTACCGGACGAAGTCCTGGTTTTCATGTAAAATCTAAGTGATCCTTCGGAACACTTAGACTAGCGAGGGACTGTTGCCAATTGAACATTTGACTGCAGCTTACGTGCAAAGGACAAACTAAGTTTTGTCATGAGCATTAGTGCAGTATTTTAAGCATTTGAGCCTTGAATACCAGACACAGTCTGGGTTATAAATTTCACCTCCGTAGTCGCAGACATACGGAGAGCTTTCAGGAGTTTCGATATTCTACGAAGAGCTTGTGGGATCAGGACGGTAAGTGTCTTGAACCTGGTTTTAAACTGATGGATAACAAAGAAGGTCATTTGCAGGCCAGGCAGCTGTGGCAAAAATTATTAAAAAGCATATCAATGAATAATATTTTAAAAATAATAAAAGATTCTCAAAAAAATGGCAAATTAATAGGCATCTGCTTGAAAAGAATTGTTTGGGAAAATAGACAAATTGGAATTGTTAAGATTATTAATGAAAAAGAAATTACCATTTCGCTTATTGATAGATATAGTAGAAAATTAAAAGATAAAAAAGTTTCAATTTCAGACATTAAATATATAGAGATGGGTGGACAATATTTGGAAGGCTTAGAAAATCTTTACAAATCAAAAATATTTAATCAAAAAATTTCTGTAAAGTATGTAAGGTACTATAATGACAAACATGCGCATTTTCTTAAAAAAATTAGCATTTTAAAAGAAAATAAAAATATATGTACTTTCTTTTTGGGGGACAATTACATTACTGGCAAAATACTTGATTTTTCAGAAAATGATTTATTAATTAAGGGAATATCTTTTAATGGTATAGAAGATTCAATTCAATCAATATTGTTAAAGCAGTTAACAACAATTAGATATAATGGGAAAGATGAAATTAAAATAGAATTTCTTAATAATGTTTCTTGATGTTGTTCCAGCTAGAATAACTGTTCCCCAGCTGGCGTAAGTTTCAAGAGCTTTTGCCTTTGCAGGGTGTGTCACGAATGAAAGGAATAAAGATAGTTCTTTTCAATGCTGAATATAAGATGGTAGTAGGCCTACCGCACAGGCTGTGCAGACAGCGTGTGCAAACCACCTGAAGGTGCTGTGTTCAAAAGGCATGGTGCTGAACTTTTAGGTTAAAAGGCTCGCATTAGCGGGTCAGGTGAGTGTAATGGAGCTGAACGCAAGTAAATTGCTGACGACGTGTCGAAACGGATTAGTTGCTGACAAAACTATTGGCATCCCCACGCTGATAGGATAAATGTAGCAGGAGGCTGCTTACGGGCTACAGGTCAACCGGCATTAAGGCCCTGCTAGCGTAAGTGTTCGTTTTGCTTGTTGAAGTTTAAGCGAAGCGCAACTTAAATACAACATGAAAAGAAGGATTGCATCCGGTAAACTAAGGAGTGATTGTATAACAGTTAAGTTCTTTAAATTAGCATCAAAAATACAATGGCAACTCGCTATCGGTTTGGCGACAGCCAATACCCACATTTTATAACATTTGCGGTAGTGAATTGGATAGATGCCTTGAGCAGGCCTGTTTACAAAGATATTCTGGTAGATAGTTTAAAACATTGCCAGCAAGAAAAAGGTTTAATAATAAATGGTTGGGTTATCATGAGTAATCATGTACACCTGATAGCCCGCAGCCAGGAAGGGTTTCAACTGGCAGACACCATGCGGGATTTAAAGAAATTTACAAGTAAAAAAATAGAAGAAGCAATCCGGCAAAATACTTTTGAAAGTAGAAAGGATTGGATGCTTTGGTTATTTAAAAGAGCTGGAGAAAAGAATAGCAACAACAAAAATTTTCAATTTTGGCAGCAGGACAATCACCCGGTAGAATTGTATGGATATGAAACATTGAAACAGAAACTTAATTATCTTCACGAAAACCCTGTAAGGGCTGGTATTGTGTATGAAGCTTGGCATTATAAATACAGCAGCGCAATTGATTATTGCACAACTATGAAAGGTAAAATTGAATTGGAACTGATTTAAAATCTACCGGTCGCAGACCTGGATTTCATTTGAAGATTGAAGTTAGCTTCGCAAAACTTCAACCAGCAGCATGAACACTTACGCCAGATGGGGTGTTGTTGGCTGGTGGCGGCGTTAGGGTAACGGTTCTGATGGTGTCTATTGTTGTACCAAAATTGTTCATAGACCATTTGTAGTTTTGAAAACCGAATGGGCCTGAAAGCGTAATGGAGGTTTTTCCTTTACAAAATGGGTTGTCACCTGTTACAATAGATGCACATGCTACATCAAGGTATGCATAACCAAAGTGTGCCCCCAACGTACAGTCAGCAGTAGTAAATTCCAGCCTTATTACCTTGCCTGCATAGCCGCGTAAATTAATAGACACAGGTGTCCAGTTTTTGTATCGCACGATTCTGCCGCCAACTGTATATGATTGGAAACCGGGTAGGTTGGCTGTTGCGATATACTCAAACGATGCACACGGAATGTATTTATTGGATGTCACATCGAAAACCTTGGCTGTAAATCGTGGTTGTTCAAAAGAACTGTGATTAGGATCTTCAAAAACAACTGCATAGTTATATACCAGACTAAAATCGTTTTGTGCCGGAACTGTAAATTGATATGAAATACCTTCAGCCTCTCTCCCTGCTAAGTTGTTTCCAAGCTTTACAGAATAGCCACTTCCATTGGGGCATAGCACAGGAAAGCCTCCATATTGGTCAACTGCCGTAGTTGGAGCATTGATTATAGTATGCCGGTTAGCTACTACCCCCGAATTCACAAGCGATATAATATTTGCATTCCCGTTGTCACGGACAGTTCCTGTGTAAGTTTGCCAATTGGCAAAATTGCCCAGCTCAAAATCAATGTTAGGTGGGCATTGGGCATTAAGTGTAACTGCTGCAAGGCAGTAGGCTAAGGTTATGTAGGCAAATGCATGTAGTTTTTTGAGCATAGTACAGTTGTTTCTGGTAATTGAATTTTATAAATATGACTCCGCTTAATAGGATTATACAACACCGAACAAGCAAAAGGTTGGGTAGGCCCATCATTTATTTTAGAAACTAAAGAATATGTCTTTTAATCGGCCAAAATAATTAATAAGCAGTGTTATATCGATTGCCTTTTGAATTTAGTTCTAAAATACACGAATTATGTTGATAGCGCATAGACTATTTTTACAATGCTTATACACATTACAACAAACCTGTTATAACTTAGTGATTATCAATAATTTGCTTTGCTGGAGTATTCTTTTCAAGCCTTATGTCTAAGGCAGAGATCTCGGCTCGGGTAACTGCAAATTATGCGGTTGAACCTTTAAAGTCTTAACTTAGCTATCAATTGCAATTCTTGTTATCAGCGACAGCGCAGGGTTCTTTTCAGGAGACCCCACGTGAAGAAAATTAAAATTCATTATGCAATTTCGTTATTTATTATTTATTGGCTTAATCATTAAAAGCTCAGGAAATACAAATAATAAATCAGTATACTCGTAGAATTTAAATTCTGATACTTTGAACGAAAAATTTATCGGTAGATGGGGAGGCCTAGGAGAAAAGATTCCAGTATGGGAAATTAATAAGGATTCAATTTTTTATTTTGAACGATCTACTTATTATCATTACAAACTCAATAATAATAATATGGAAATTGATTTTCCCGAAGGGAAAGGTACTTTGAAAAACATTAGAGTAATTAAAGACACTTTGTTTTTTCTTGATGAAGGTGGCGAAATAGTTTATGCTTATAGATTTAAAAGCAAAGTCAATTAGTTTAATCTCCATAGTCGGTAATGTGGTATTGTTCCAGATTTGTTGTTAGACTATTTTGCATTAGCAGAACCAGTTTTTCAATATAAAAACAAGCATTTTTAAAAGTTATTTTGCCCTTGCGACTGTTAGCAGAAAGAAGCACGTAAGTATCGCCGTTGCAGGGTGTTATCACCTGCAACAGATTTTACTGCAAATAGTCATGGTTTGTGTAACTTCATACCTCAAACCACGAAATTTCAATTACCCCAAATAATGCCTTAAAACCCAAATTCATCAATTCCGATTTCATAAAATCTTGCAGAAGAATATTTGTATTCTTCTGGAAATGTACAAAGTTTCCAAGGAGGTTGGGTGGGATTGGTGTGGATGTATTGCAGTTTTTGCAGAAACACATTTCTGCTCCACAGGTCAACACTTAGTGGGTTTCGCTCCCAAAATTGGTATTGGCGGTCGCCTGCCTTTACCAAGTATTGTTCCAATTCTGTAGGATTGGTTTTTTGTAATTCAAATTTCATCTGTTGGGCAGTATATTTTAGGAAGCTTTGCTGAACTTTTGTTTTTTCAAAATTATCATGAATCTGCCCCCTCAGAAAATGACGGGGCAGGCAGATAAGGTAAATGTGATTTGGCATTAGAACAAAGCCATAAATGACTACCCTGCCATCATTTACTAAAAACCGTAAACTGCTGATAATAATATCTTTCATAGTATCATTTACAAGTAAATGTTTCCACTCCAAGATTGTAGCTGTAAAAAATTGTGGGTATAGATTGAAAGTTATTTCAGACATTTATGTAAAGAAAAGAAATGGTTACTAAAAAACTTTCAGTTCGGCTTTAAATTTTGGAAAGGCTGACTAAATACCCGCATCACAGTTGCAGGGGATATTTTAATCCCGGTTTATCGGGAACACCCTGCAACGGCGATGCTATCATGTTGAAATTTGCAACACCAACATGGGCAAAAATGACCGCTATGAAGAAATGCGCAATTACACAGATGTTTTCAGTCGTTTAAAAGCACCAATGGGTGTATTTAGTATTTTAGGAAATCATGACTACGGCGACTATGTAATATGGGAAAATGAGCAGTTAAGGCATAAAAACCTTGACAATCTAAAAGAACTTCAAAAACAAATGGGTTGGAAATTACTGTTGAATGAACACGTTCCCCTGCAACGCAATGGCGACGAAATAGCTCTGATAGGCATTGAAAACTGGAGTGCACGAAGAAGTTTTTCTCGTTAGGAAAAATGTCTGAAGCCTACCCCGGTGTAGAAAAGTATCCTTTTAAAATACTAATGAGCCACGATCCCACACATTGGGATGCAGAGGTAAGAACAAAATACAGCGACATAGACCTTACACTTGCTGGCCATACACACGGTATGCAGTTTGGGTTGGAGACCCCTTTCTTTAAATGGAGCCCGGTTAAATGGGTGTATAAGCAATGGGCCGGCTTGTACGAAGAGGCCAATCAGAAATTGTATGTAAACCGCGGTTATGGCTTTATTGGTTACCCTGGCAGGGTGGGTATTATGCCGGAAATTACGGTGATTGAGTTGGTGTAGTGGGCGGGAATAGGGGGTTTTGTTGTGGAAGATTTAAATGCGACAAAATAAATAATAATTCTAAAATGACAATCCGGATTTTTATTCTTTTGGGGTTTCTAGGTTTCTTTTCAAGACTTTATGCCCAAAAAGATACGATTCTTTTTTATCAGGATAAGTGTGGAATAAAATGCAAAGAAGATTCAGCATTTTATTATTGCAAAATTTATAGGAAAAAGAAAAATTGGGTAAAAGAAGTTTTTTTTACAAAAACAAATACGCTCAACGTAAAGTCTTTTTATTCAGATAAGGCTTGCGATAATTTGAATGGGACAACTACTGTTTTTATTAATGATAGTGTAATTAATTATTCAATGGAATTTCTCGACAACCATCCAATAAGCAAAACCTGGTATTACGCTAATGGAGCTAAGAAAGCCTACATGTCTTTTGACTATAACATCACACAAAGTTGGGATAGTATGGGAAAGGAATTAAAAAATACAATTCTTGAAAAAGATGCTAAACCTATTGATGCTGCATGGGGTAAATATGTGATGGAACAAGTGGATCAAAGAATATCTAAAAAGGAAAAAATTCATCATGGAGTTTATGCAGTACAAGTAAACTTTGTTGTAGATACTCTTGGCAAAATTGTAAATGTGCTACCTCTTGAAGTTCCTAAAGATTGCAAGTCTTGCACGTCTGAAATAATTGAAATATTAACAACTTCACCAAACTGGGAACCTGCAATGAAAAATAATAATTATATCCCTTTTCTAACTCGGCGATCTATTTACTTTGAGATTGCAAATAAGAAAATTACTCCGGTTATTTTACTATATCATTTTGGCTCGTTTTTGTAGCAAACATTGAGGGTTAGCTATTGCTTCATCATTTTTTCTGTAATCACATTCCCACTTTTATCACAGGTTTCAATAAAGTACAATCCATTTTGTAAGCCGGAAATATTTATTTTATTGTTTTCAATTATTGAGGTACTCAAAACAATGTTTCCAAGACAATTTCTTATTTTGACACTTGTGATATCATTTCCTAAAAAATGAATAAACTCCTTAGCCGGGTTGGGATATAGTTTTGAAGAGCTGTAGTTATTTGCTCCCAATCGAACTATCTTACTGTATTGTATTGACCCATCTTTTTCTACAGTTTTAAGGCGATAATAAACATTATTGTTTTCTTGCTGTAACTTATCAATGCAGCTATATTTTAGTTTTCCTGTAGCCTTTATAATATTGAAATCAAAAAAAACAGTTCCGTTATAGCTTTTTTGAACATTGAAACAGAAAGTATTTATCTCTGTTGCTATAACCCAATTGATGTTTACAGATCTTCCATTTCTGAAACAACTGAAATCTATTTGTTCGGGTAAAATACTTGCGTTTGTTGCAAGCCATTGTGTAGCATTCATTATTAATTTCTGATGATTGCCATTTGCATCAGCTATATAACCATCATATAATTGATCATTTGTATCCCCCGTACCATCGTCAAATGGGGAACTGTCGCCAAATGCAACAACTTTTCCTAAACCATATCTTGCATAAGCCACCATGACTTTAGTATTACCTATATTGCTGGTACCGCTTTTATACACTGCTGCTTTTACTGATGAATTTATTGAAGGATTAATGGTCATGGTGGTACCACTATTCCATGCCACTTGTGATACATTGCCATAACTTCCATGCAGTAATGAGTCGTTTGCATAGGTTGATATGTTTGAGCTATAAGCCGAAAACTTTGTAAGGTCAAAAGAGATACCAAATGGATTGCTGATAATACCATTGTTTGTAAACAGATCATTCCAGATTCCGGGTGAATCATAACCATCGTTGTTGCGGTCAGATTGACTATGATTACCGATAATAAAAAGACTGCCCCCGTTTTGAACAAAGTTTATCAGGGCAATTTTTTCAGATGAGGTAAATAAAATATTGGGTTCATCTACCACAAATATATTGTAGTGTGTTAAGTCCTGTGGATTGGAAACATTGCCATAACTAATCACTCCATTGTATGGGAGTGTCTCAACCTGATAACCTTTCTTAACACAATCAATAGCCCAGTATGATAATCCTCCCTTCCAAAAAGTTTCTGCAGTTGATGATGTAATATTTGTTTGCAAGGGAGTGGCTGTAGCTTGTGCATTAGCATCATTACCCCCTATTGTAGCTGTCCCGTTGTTGTAGCCAAGGTTGAACGCATCTGCATCTATAATCCAATCTGCATTGCCGGCAGTCTCTGCTTTAGTAGCATCAAATAATATTTTTACCTGCCCATCAGCAAAATATACCCCAAAACACAACATCGCCATTAAAATAAACTGTTTCATTTCCCTTCAATATATTTAATCTGTGAAATTATAAGATTGTATTGTTAAAAAATGCACCCATGCGAATTGTTTTAATGAAAGTGATAGCATAATTTGGTTGGCATACAAAGGAGAATATGATTGATGTTCTTCTGTAGGTATTGGGCTGCGGAAAATGAATATGTAACAAATAAATATTTCACACATCCTTTTCCATTTAAAGAAACAGATGCATCACAATTTTGTTCAAAAAAATTAATGAACCTTGAAGATTTCATTGGATATTTAAACACGTGATTTGCAACATATAAATTTATATTTGCAACCAGTTATAATCCAACTGAATTGCTATTCAAAGAACTGTCCAAGGTCTGGCCTCACCCTAACTCAATATTAGAAATAACCTGGAAGCAGTATTGGAAATGCGGAGTAAAAAATCCAATCTTATAAAAAATTAGTTTATTGTTTAGGAACTTTGGTAGTATTTTAATATTTTCAAGTAAAGCGTATAGTATTATACGCTTAATAAAAAGGGTTGCGAGTTTCCGAATATTAAAATTATAAACTCCAATTTTGGTATGAAAACAATTTATGTAGTAGTCTTTATTGCACTTCTTTTACCTGTCACTCTTTCAGCACAGATAATACCATTAAATAGAAGAGTTGATTGGACATTTGCAGGTTTGCAAAATCCGCTTCCAAACTATCCTAATGTTGTTGATATAACTAACTATGGCGGTATAGGTAATGGTGTTTTTCCTAATGACGCAGCTTTGCAGTTAGCAATTCAAAGCCTTGGGGTTGATAGCGGGGTGATTTATTTTCCCCCGGGCAATTATGCCTTTCTTTCACCCATTTTTTTGCGAAGTGGATTAGTGTTACGTGGGCAGAGTGCAACAGAAACAACATTGCAATTTAATTTATTCGGAACTGACGATCTGATATATGTTTTAGGAAATAACACCAGTACTATCAACGCTTTGGCACAGGCTGCGGATAAAGGGTCAGATAAAATCATTGTAACTAATGCATCTGCATTTGCTATTGGTGATTATGTCAAGTTATTTCAAAATGATTCTTCGCTTGTTTTAGATGTTTTTCATTGCGTTGGTCAGATGTTGAACATCAAAAATATTGTTGGTGATACTATAACTTTCGCTAGCCCACTTAGGAGAAGTTATGCAATGATAGATTCTCCGCAAATTCGTAAGGTATCTATGATTACTGGTGCCGGCATCGAATGCCTTAAAATAAAGAGATTGGATTCGGGGTTTCAAAAAACCAATATCACCTTTTCTTATGCGGCAAAGTGTTGGGTAAAGGGTGTAGAAAGTGACAGTACGAACTTTGCCCACATATCTATAAATAGTAGCACTAATATTGAAATTTCAGGCTGTTATTTTCACGGAGCGTTTGATTACGGACCCGGTGGGCAAGGATATGGTATATCACTTAATACAACTACGGGTGAGTGTCTGATAGAAAATAATATTTTCAGGCACCTTCGCCATGCCATGTTGGTTCAATCTGGTGCTAATGGTAATGTTTTTGCCCTTAACTATTCCCGGGAAACTTTTAAAAGTGAAAGTCAGCCCAATGAACTATCCGGGGATATTGTATTGCATGGTAACTATCCCTATGCCAATTTATTTGAGGGGAATATAGTACAGAATATTGTGGTTGACTTATCGCATTATATCAATGGTCCGTTCAATACTTTTTTCAGAAATAGAGCTGAATTGTATGGCATACTGTTTAGTACCGGAAGTGGAGACAGCAGTAATATAGTGGGTAATGAAATTACATCATTATTCACAGGGCAATATATTATAGCTGGCAACGGGCATTTCGCATATGGTAACAACCGTTTTGGAAATATACTGCCTGCCGGCACAACAAACCTCACAGATTCTTCATATTATTATAGCAATGAACCTTATTTCTGGCACTTTGCCAGACCGTTTCCATCTATAGGCATCCCAAATACTATAAACTCTGGTAGCATACCAGCCCTTTCACATTACCTGGCAGATACAAACCTTACAGAATGCCCAAACAATAAGGTCTTGGCGCTGGATAAAATATTTCTTACAATCAAGTTTGCTGGCAATAAAATTCGGCTCAACTGGGACATAAATGACAATGACGGAACTAAACTATTTGAAATAGAAAGAAGTGTTGATGGAATAAATTTTTTAAAACTGGATAGTCAATATCCCGGGTCTGGTATTTCTCAATATACCTACACTGATAAGGCTCCAACTTCAGGATTGGTTTTTTACAGAATCAGGAAAATTTTGCAAACCGGAAAAATCATTTACTCAAACATAACGGGTATAAATACATCCGATAATTTTATAAAAGTATTTCCCAACCCTGCAATTGATAAGATTGAGATTTTACTAAATCGGAAGTATAGAGACTATACGATTAACATAAAAAATGTTCTCGGACAGGTTGTGAGAAACCAAAAAGGGGCTGGTAATTTACTTAACCCTGTAAGTATAAATGTAAGCAAGTTACAACCGGGAATGTATTTTCTTGAAATAAATGATGGTATCACAAGAGAAAAAATTGTCAGACAAATAATTAAGAAATAAGATTGAAGGTTTTGAAAAATAAGCCTAAGCAAAAAATGAAATAATTCACATACCTGATGCATATAGATTTCTGTAAACGTTTTATAAGCCACATATACTTTCATTCTAACTAAAAAAAAATTATGGCAAGAACAAGCACTTATCTTAATTTTCCACGTAACACAGAAGAGGCCTTTACGTATTATAAGTCCATATTTGGCGGGGAGTTTAATGCAAGTGGTATCCGCCGGTTCAGAGATATTCCTACGCAAGATGGAATGCAGCCATTGGCAGAAGAAGATAAAGATTTAGTAATGCACGTAGAGTTGCCAATAGTGGGCGGACATATTTTAATGGGAACAGATGCACCTGAAAGTATGGGGTTTAAAATTGTTTTTGGCAATAATATTTTTATCAATCTTGAACCGGATACACGTGAAGAAACCCGGAATCTGTTCATTGGATTATCACAAGGAGGAAAAATAACTACGGAACTTCAGGATATGTTTTGGGGTGCATTATTTGGAGGCTGTACAGATAAGTTTGGAGTTCAATGGACGTTTAATTGTATGGAAAAGAAGTAACCCCTTTTGCGAAAATCAATTTCAGGAATTAACTGATGCCTGCTTTTTGTAAAACCGATTGGATATCCGTAATAGTCCAATTGTATTGGCATAAACGGCTATCACAACTTGTACCGAGGTCTCGGTATCGGCATAATACCAAAACCAGATTGGACTATTTATAATTCAAGATGGGATTACTTGTTAATAAACAGATTTATTGATACTGCAATTCAAATTATAATGAAAATGATAACGGGTATTTTTACAAAATCTAGTTATCTCTTAACTTATGACAGAGCAACAGTTTATAAACTACTATAAATCTCCCATAGGGCTAATCCAAATTACAGTAACAGAACATTCTGTCAGTAAGGTTTCTTTTATAGATGATGAAGTGATGGTTGTTGCTAAAAATGAAAGCCCGTTACTTTTGTTATGTATTGAACAACTGATTCAATATTTCAATGGGGAGCGGTTAGTTTTCAATTTACCCGTACATCAAAAAGGTACTGAATTTCAAATGAAAGTATGGAATGAATTGATAAATATAAACTTTGGTAAAACCATAAGCTATCTCGCACTTGCCCGTAAGCTTGGCGATCCCAAATGTATTAGGGCGGCAGCATCAACCAATGGCAAAAATAATATTGCCATTATTGTTCCCTGCCATAGAGTAATAGGAACCAACCAATCTTTGGTAGGCTATTCAGGCGGCCTTTGGAGAAAAAAATGGTTGTTAGAACATGAAAATAAAGTAGCGAATGGAGTACAAACCCTGTTTTGATAACAGCTATACCCTAAACCCATAACTCTAAACTCATAACTCTAAACTCTATTGCCCTTGTGCCAGGCTATACATTTTCTTATCTCCGGACATATTCAGCAATTCTGTAGAGCATATTTTAAAGTCAGTAGCCATTCGTTTATAAAGCTCCAATATATCAGTTTGAGTTACGCTTTGGTCGCCAATGCTTTCGAACCTGCATGAATACTGACTTACAAGATTAGTAAATACCGATCCTTTGGGCCAAACCTGTGTGCCGCGGTTGCTAATGGTAACAAGTTTAAAAATATCGAGTGTATGAGCAAGGCATTTTTCGGCTACCACTGTTGGCTGCACTTCGCTTTCAATAAAAATATCTACACCAACAATTTTTTCCTGCTCGTCATCTGCACTCACCATCATTGGGTTTTTCTCCAGCTTAAATACTGTTTGAGTGGCAGGTGCATCGGGTAATATTGGTCTTGGTAAGTGTTCAGGTTGTTGTCCAAAATTTGTAATAATTGCTTCAGCAAACGCTGTGGTATTAAGCGCAGGTTTTGTACGGTCGCCAAAATCGCCTGTTCTTATACCTTGCTCCAATGTATAAAGAAGTGAATTTTCAATAACAGCAGCTTTACTCATTAATCCTAAATGACGTAACATGGCAAGGCCGCTTAATAATAGGGCAGTAGGGTTAGCTATGTTTTTTCCTGCAATATCCGGGGCTGTACCGTGTACTGCTTCAAATATGGAAATATGGTCACCAATATTTGCCGAAGGCGCAAAACCCAAACCGCCAACAAGGCCGGCACAAAGGTCGCTTACTATATCTCCCTGAAGATTTGTTAACACAACTACATCAAACAAATCGGGGCGTGTAACCAGTTTCATGCACAAGTCATCCACTATAACATCATCAGCTTTTAATTCAGGATAATCTTTTGCAACTTCATAAAATACTTCCAGAAATAAGCCATCTGTAATCTTCATTATGTTGGCCTTGTGCCCGCAGGTAATTCGCGTAGATTTCTTTTTGCGGGCCATTTCAAAAGCATACTTTATTACCTGCATACTTCCCGGACGGGTTATAAACCTGCGACTAAGCGCTACATCTTGTGTAAGCATATGTTCTACGCCCCCATATGTATCTTCTATATTTTCTCTTACAATTGTAAGATCTATTGGTATGCCTGCTTTACTGAAAACGGTATCTACACCATGCAGTGTCTGAAATACCCTGTTGTTAGCATATGTGTTCCAGGTTTTGCGGGCAGTAACATTTACACTCTTTACACCTTTTCCTTTGGGAGTTTCCATGGGGCCCTTGAACAAAATGCCCAATGATTCTATAGATTGCTGTGCTTCGGGGGTCATACCATTGCTATAGCCTTTGTCAAAAACCCATTTACCCATATCAACAAACTCATACTCCAGTTGCACCCCGGCTGCATTGAAAATGTGCAATACAGCTTCCATAATTTCCGGACCTATTCCATCGCCTTTGGCAACAGCTATTTTTGTCATAACTTAATTTTTTTCTAAGAATATTTTGCGTTCGCAAATGTAGTATATATACTGTACCAGTTTATTTTTTGTAAATTTGAATATAAATAAGATAAGTGTAATTCTGTAAAAAGCTAAAATTATAATTCTCATTAAACTTTGGTAAAATCTTTGTGTTATACTAAACGGAAAATGTTTTTATTTATTTTTACGTAAATGAAAGTATATGATATCAAAGCTTTCTAAAGGGGTACAGGTAAGTGTAGAAACTTATTATCAGCCAGATTACAGCAATCCTGTAAGTAGCGAGTATATGTTTGCTTACCGTATTCTTATAGAAAATCAAAACGATTTCACTATTCAGGTACTACGAAGGGAGTGGAACATTTTTGATAGCAATGGGGAATATAGAGAAGTACAGGGGGAAGGTGTGGTAGGGCAGCAGCCTGTAATTTTACCCGGAAAGTCTTTTCAGTATGTAAGTGGTTGTAACCTACGTACCGAAATGGGAAAAATGTTTGGTAAATATGTAGTAGAGAATACCGACACTAAAGAAGAATTTTTTGTAAACATTCCCCCGTTTGATATGATTGTACCGTTTAAGATGAATTAAAATTGGCAAACTATTGTAAATTTTCATTTACACAGGTACCAATTCTGATAAGGTGAGATAGTTTGTAATTTTAGATTTATAGCTGAAAAGAAATACCAACTCTTGTATTTTCTGTTGATTAAACTTCACTTAATTTTTTACAATAAAAGCTGTTTAGGGCAGTTTATATTAATTTGTCAATACACTTGCTTAATGTATCAAATGAAATTTTAGCTTCTATTAAGACATCATTTATATATACAGCAGGCACGTCTCTTATACCTCTTTTAAGTCCTTCCATAAGGTCTTCGCGTACCTGCCATGCATAAGTGCCATTGATAACCTGTTCTAGAAAACGTTTGTTTGTACACCCAATTTCTTTTGCATGGTGTTTCAGGCTAATGATGCCAAGATTTTTCTGATTTAGAAAAAGGATGTTATTCATTGGCCATATTTTATCTTCCTGCATAGCTGCAACAATAGCTTCAGCAGCTTTCATAGATTTTTGATGTTTGTTTGCAAGTGGAAAATGCCTGATGTTTATACGAATATTGATGGGGTAGGCTACTAACAAATCATTTAGTATCACATTAAGGCGGGCACATTCAGGGCTTTCATAATCAATAAAACATACCAATGTAACGCCGGCATTTTCTGTACCTATAAAAACCTCGTCAGTCTGAATAAAATCTTTAATTGTAATTGCCATGATTGTTTTTTTGCAAATGAGGAAGGCAACTTTATTAAGACAGCTATAGAATAGCCATATTTATAGTTGTGGTAGCAATTGCTACTAAATAGAACGGATATTATTAAAAGCGATTTATGTAAAGGTACTAAATACAAATGCTAAAGGGTGATAAGGTTTTATATAGTGCTATTTGCATTTACCCAAATTTTTAAATAAAACAATTAAAATCAGAAAGTCCCTTATTATTTTTCTGTTTACTTTCCTCATTTTAGGACAATCTGTTTATAAAATATATAATTTCAGAAAGGAAATTTTGTCTCCACAGGCGGTTCTTAAAAAAGGATTTCCTTACCTTTACTTTTTACAATATTTTTCTAATTACTATTAAACCAATCACAACATGCAAAAGAAAATTCTACTATTCCTTATGGCGGTATCATTTACCATGACTGCCATACAGGCTCAAACAATTCAATATGGAGCCCTGCTATTGGGATCTAAAGAACAACCACCCAACGCTTCACCGGGTATTGGGGGCTCTAAAGTAACAATAGATGCTACTGCCAAAACTATGCGGGTTGAGTGTGCATTTAATGGATTAACTGCAAATGTGACAGCCAGCCATGTACATGCAGCTACTGCGGTACCTCTTACGGGTACAGCTGGTGTAGCTACAGCCAACTTTCCGGGTTTCCCATTCGGATTTACTGCTGGCAGTTATGATCAGACATTTGATATGACTATGGCTGGTAGTTACAATGCAAGCTATGTTACTGCAAATGGTGGCACAACAGCAACGGCCTTTGCCGCATTACAATCAGCATTTGCCAGTGGCAAAGCGTATTTTAATATCCACACACTCGCTTTTGGAGGCGGTGAAATACGCGGATTTTTTGTGCCATGTGCTACTACTTCAACAACAAATCTTGCGGTTTGCCCTTCTGAACTGCCATATACATGGAATGGCTTAACGCTTAACGGAGCCGGTACTTTAGTAAAGGTATTTCCCAACGGAAATGCTGTAACATGCGACAGTACTGCAACACTTAACCTTACTGTTAAGTCTAATTCTTCTTCTTCAGAGACAGTTTCTGTTTGTAACAGATACACCTGGAACGGAACGGAGTACTTAGTTTCCGGCGACTATATGTATCATACAACAAATGCTGCCGGATGCGATAGTATGGCAGAACTACACCTGACTATTTTATCTGTAACATCTACCACAAGTAAGACCGATGTTACTGGTTGCAGTGGTGGAACCAATGGTTCTATTACGGTTACACCTACGTATGGTGTTTCTCCTTTTACCTACCGTTTAGGTACAAGCGGTGCTTATGGTCCTTCCAATACATTTAATGGCCTTAGAGCAGGTAGCTACAGGGTATCTATATTAGATGCTAATGGCTGTGCAGGTGTATCTGACCAAATTATAATTATGCAACCTGCAGCAGTTACAGGTACTGCTTCAATAGTAAATGCAAGCTGTAACTCAACATACACAGGTTCCATCACTGTAACGCCTACAACAGGCACTGGTCCTTATACTTACAGGTTTGGCACCTCGGGTTTATATGGTCCTTCTAATGTTTTCTCTAGTTTAAGGGCTGGTACTTATAGAATTTATATTAAAGATGCAAATGGTTGCACAGGTAATATTTCTGCTACTGTAACACAGCCTACCAAACCTGTATTAAGCATTACCAAAACAGACCTTACATGTTTTGCTGCCAATGATGGTACTATAAGCCTTAGTGGTTCAGGCGGCACAGGACCTTATACCTTTAGATTAGGAACCGCTGGCAGTTATAGCACTACTTCTAATTTTACCAATCTTAGACCGGGTAGTTACAGGGCGTACATTAAAGATGCCAATGGTTGTTTAGGGGGTTCTTTGGCTATTATAATTGAACAATCCATCAATCCTTGCAACCCTGACAGGCAAATAGCTGCGGGCAAGGCAATCGTCAACAATTCATCCAATCAACTTGAATTGTCTTTAACTCCTAATCCAAGCCCTAACCAGTTTACTTTGGTTGCAAAAGGTCGCAGCCTGACTGAATCTGTATGGGTAAGAGTGATGGATATCAATGGTAAAAACATATACCAAACCAAGGTAAGAGCAGATCAGACCCTACGTTTTGGTAATGAATTTGCCCCGGGTATTTACATGGTAGAAGTAAGACAAGGCAATGATGTAAAAATGATGAAAGTAGTTAAGGCGAGATAATATTAACTGATTTATTCACTAATTGTTTTAGTGAGTATTAAAGATTAAAGGCCGTTGCAGCGTAATAACTGCAACGGCTTTTTTTTGTTTGATAATTCCAATTGGACTATTTGGTTTATGCCACAAGTAGAAACCACTGTAAGATTTTAAAAACATTGGCATAATTTAAAATCACAGTGGTAATGCAACAAAAAACTTCCCTGTGGGGAGTTGATGAAAAATAACAATCAATAATAAACAAAAGTGTTATGCTGCTTTAGCTATATCGTCTTTAAGCATATTGACTTGTTTTTGCAAAGTAAATTTAAAACGGCTCTTTATACCTGCTGACAACGTTACTGTTACCTGCATGTCTTCAAAACCTTGTGCACTGCAGGTGAAGGTATGTTCACCTTCGGTCATGCGGTTGATTTTGAGGATGCCTTTTGCATCGCTTAGTGCTGCATATTTAAGGTCGGTGCTTACTGCATCTACATCGGGTATTGGTAAATTGTCTAGGCCGTATGTGAATGTGATGACCATGCCTGCTGTGCGACCCACGCCTGCCTGCTTTACCAATTGGGTAAATGCAAATTGCTTTTGCATGGTAGGGTCTTTTAAGAAAATGATTTGTGCATCTGCACAGATCTGAGTGATCTTGTCGTACAAATTATTGTTGGCCTCACGTTTTTCGCTGCTCTCTATTTCGTTGGTGCTACCGGCGTTGCGATAGTCTGTCCAAGTAGTATTATAGAGGTCCATTTTTTCAAAGTAATGAGCCTTAAAGGCGCCGTCTATTGAGTTGCTTGCCATGAGGGCATCGTTATTGTTCTGTAAGAATGCCTGACCGTTTTTGAGCATTTCCAAAGCTATAGCCCAATTGCCGTTGTTGGATGCCTTGGCAAAGAGATTGCCACCCGCATTTTGGATCATACCTTCCTGGGTTGCCTTGTCTGTCCATGTTTTTTTAATAGCGCTTTTGAGTGTACGCCATTTTTTGAGGCCATTGTTTTTGGCTGTTTCCAAATCGGATTTTACAACAAGTCGCCTGCCTGTACGGTTGTTTTGTCCGGGCATATTCTGTGCATTACTTATCTCTGTTTGTAACAGTGTAAAGTATTCTGCATTGTAGCCTGGGCTAAACTCCCCAAAGGTGGACAGGTGAAGAACGCACTTGTCAATTAAAGAATACCCAATTGCATATAATGTTTGCATGGAACAATTGTAACGGGTAGGATTAATCTTTTTCATGATGAAGAAATTTTTATTAAATAATTAGATTGCTTTCTAAAACGGGATTTTAAAAAACTTTGCATGTTTGCTTAATTTTTTAAGGTTTTTTTAATTGGAGGATTGAAGATTGGAGTTTGGGGTTTAGAGTTTAGGGTTTAGAGTTTAAGTGTTAAGTGTTAAGTGTTAGGTTTAAAGTGTTGTGCGTCATGATATTGGAGACCGTGTAAATTTTAGAAGGTTGACTTTAGATAATCTTTTTACAACATTGTTTAACTTTACAAAATGAGCCATGTACAGGAAATTACAACCGGCGAAAAGTTAAAAAACTACAGACGCATTAATTGCCTATCCCAAGAAAAACTTGCAGAGACTTCGGGAATTTCAATAAGAACAATACAAAGAATTGAAGAAGGCAAATCGGTAGGAAGCGGATATACTTTAAATGCTTTGGCGAAAGCTTTAAATATAAATTCATCTGACTTGATAAATTCAACTGCACAAAACCCTTTGCCAGTTTCTAATAATACCAATAAGTTGAAAATATTGAACCTTAGTGCAATTGCAATTCTATTAATTCCATTGGCTAACATAGTTTTCCCAGCTTACATTTATTGGAAAAACAGAGATGATGAAAAAGTTAAAGGAATTGGAAGTAAGATTATAAGCTTTCAAATATTATGGACTTTGTGTACACTGCTAATGGCTTTAATCATACCCATCATTCTATTACTTTTATTCCCTCTTTTGAATGGAGTTAGTATTCCTCTGTTCGTCCCAGTATATTTTGTTTCTGCTATTTTAAATGTTTACTTTATTATTCGGTTTGCAATCAACATTAATCAGCAATTACCTTTCCTGGAAAGAGTCCCTAACATACTGTAAGTCAATACTTGTCGTAAGAATGTCGTAAAAATGGCGTAGCAGACTTTTTACTTTACTATTTTGTGAATATATTTTTGCCTTGTCAAAGAATGACAAAAAAATTCATCACTTACAATGACAAGAAAAATGCAAAAAACCTTCTATTTATTTCTCTTACTTTTCCTCAACCAAGAGATTTTTGCTCAAGAAAATTTGCCGACAATTAAAGCGAACTCACTCAATGTTGACATTCGAGTTGATGATGATTACTTCGCAAAGGGCGGGTGGACATTAGACCCCACTAAAAAGCCTGACATATTTTCCATTGGCAGCAAATGGTTGTATGAAACAAAAAAAGTAACTTTTATCACAGACATTGATTCAATATCTTTTAGGGTAGAGCCCAACAGTAAGCATAACTTCATAATATTACTGAATGGAAAAACACATTGTTATATTCAAATTGCAACTCTTTCTAACCCAATATTTATGCAAACAAAAATTGTAATCCCATTATTACTTGGGCTTACAATGGTTTTTATTTTGCTTTATCTCTATAAAAGCAGGATTAATACCAAGAGATTTTTATACTTTGGCTATGCTGCACCCTTGCTTTTTTGGTGTATGACATTTTTAAGTGGAGCTATTCACGGAAACTACAATCACTTTAAAAATGTTATTAGTGAGTTAGGTGCAATTGGGACAAAATCAGAAATTTTCACTTCTTCTGCCTTAATAATTCTTGCACTTTTCTGTATATTATTTTCAATTGGCTTTTATAGAGCTTCACAGAAATTTAAGTTATCTGTAATTCCAGCAATTTTGTCATTTAGTATGCCGATTACAATGATATGGGCAGCTATATTTACATTAGGAAATGAGTTTCATAGTTTGACAGGACCATTGCCCTTTTTAATAATTTTCGGGTTTTTATTGGCTTATCTGTTATGGAAAAGAAATAAAGTATTTAAAGAAGTAAGTAATATTTCCTTACTTAGTTTTATTATTTCGACACTTATTTTTCTTAGGTTTATAAAACCGTTTGGCTATGAATATGAAGGACTAATTCAGCGTTTTTTTTACCTGGCTTGGACAATTTGGACAATTGCAGTAACATATTACCTTTCAAAAAAACTAAAAGAATTGACGTGAAGAATTACGAACGCACAACAACAGGCTTCTCTTTGATTAACACTTACTCTAGTGGGGGGTTGTTGTATACTTGATTGAAGAGAGCATACACTCCGTAGTTTACTGGTCGGAGACCTGCTTCTTATGTTGTATTTAAGTTACGCTTCGACCAAACAAGCACCTGGAACACTTGCGCTAGAGGGCAAACAAATCAGGAACACTTACGCTAGGAGGGTGGACCAAACTCAATTCACGGTAGTATCCATCTGATTGTGTAAACTGTTTTCTAGGATTTTTATTTTCTTCCATTTTATTTTTGTTTATCAATCATAGTGTTCATTGAATCATTTAGCATCATAGTTCGAGACTTTAATCATTTTTTGAATCATAGTTCAGACAACTTGGAAGCATTAGTAAAAAGGGAAGTGCTTTGCTGTAATCCAATTGCTCATAAAACATTCCCAAACCATTTAGATTTTTGTAATAGTCATTTACATTCTTGTAGTAGTTTAATTCGCTTTGCAGAAACCATGCTTTGCTTCCAAGCATTTCGGCAATAAACCATTTCTCTAACAATCTTCCTGCTCTGCCGTTTCCATCTTCAAACGGATGAATATTTACAAATAAGATATGAATAAATGAAGCGAAATAAAACACTTCCTGATGTGTGAGTTTTTCTTTTTTCAATGTAGCAATGTCTTTCCATAATAATTCAAAATGTTTTTTTACATCGGCTACCATTGCAGCTTCGTATTGTATTCGTCCTGTGTTATGTTCCATCACCACCATGTTACCTGTTCGCATTACACCTTGTTGTGCCTTTGGCAACAAGTGTTTTGCAAGTAATGTATGTGCCTTTAAGAAATTGGTTTTGGTCAATGTGTTTTTCTGTGCAAACAAATAGGCGTTGTATAAATCGTTTGGTTTCTGAACAAGGTCGGGCTGATATTTTATGTTCAGCATTTTGTGTTTAAGGTAACTGTCAACTTCCATTCGTTCGCCTTCAATTCGTGATGATGCAATGGCTGAAACCGAAGTGTAAAAACTAAAACCATCGGTTGAAATTTCTGCATCGTGCAAAGCATCAAAAGCCGTTTCAATATCCTTCGGCACTTGCTTTTTATATTCTTCAAGCAAATCCGCAGACAATATTTTCAATTCATAATTCATAAACAAACATATTTTGTAACAAGCCGTTTTTCTCTGCCTGTGTTTATTAAACTCCCCTCTTGTTTCAGTGTTCCGTAGGACACTGAAATACAAAATGGTTGTAGGTCTCCCGACAATTCGGTCGGGACAGGTTGTGACCGGCAAATTTTTAGTATGTTCAAAGATAGTAAACAACCTCATTCTCTACCGGACAGACGTGTCCCGTACTTGAGTCGGAAGTCTTATGTTTTATGGGAAAATTGAAGTTACGTTTTGCTCCAACTCATACATGCTACCGGAACACTTTCGCCGGCCGGGGCATTTGTACAGTATTTTAAGCATTCGAGCCTTGTATGCCAGACAAAGTCTGGATTTTCATTTACCTCTGTAGCTGCAAGCTACGGAGAGCTTTAATAGGTCTTTACTATTCTATGGAGAGCTGGGGTACAAAACATCCATTTTAGTAAGGGTTTTATAGGTGTTTCTTTTACCCCGGAGGGGTAACATTTCAATTGCCGTGGGTGAACCCCACGGTAGTAGGTTGCAGCATTATCCTCTTACAACCCCAACGGGGTTGCATTAATTGTACGCCTTGTATTGTGCAACCCCGTTGGGGTTGAAAATAAAACTCGTTATTTTATTCCACGAGTTGCACCCGTGGCTATTCAGGTGAAAGCCTTTCAGGCTCTTTAAGTTGACGCCAATGCGTTTTTCGGGAAACAGCTGCAACGGCTTAAAAATTATAGAAAATGATTGCAAATAGTAAACACCCTAATTTATTACCGGATGTAATCCTGCTTTTCATTTAGATTGAAGTTAGCTTCGCAAAACTGGAGCCAGCCACAGGAACACTTACGCCAGGTGTGAACATCCTGCAAAGGCGCAAAAAAATTAAAGTAATTTAGCAAAAAAATTGTGGACAAAGAACATGGAAGATTTTATAACTACTATAATTGTACTTGTCATTATTGCGTGCCTTGCAAAAGTTGTTTTATTCTTTGTCTTTAAAAGCAAGAGAGACAAACTCCTTTTCCTTTTTCATTACCCTTACCCTATCATTGTACTAACAGAAAATAAAACCAAACAAAAAATAAAAAAAATTCAAAACAGGTTAAGTCACCTTATATGCTTACTACTTTTGTTGTTTGGTGTGTTATATTTCATCACTAAATCGCAAGAAAAAAATTCCCCGCTGTTAATGCTTTAACCGCTGTGGGTGTTCT
>JANMMU010000006.1:0-22598 GCA_031373555.1 Segetibacter sp.
ATTTTTGATTGTAGATGATACTTTATATATTTTTTATTCTAGATGTTAGATACTAGATGTTAGATACTAGATGTTAGATACTAGATACTAGATGTTAGATACTAGATGTTAGATACTAGATGTTAGACACTAGATGTTAGATACTAGATACTAGATGTTAGATACTAGATGTTAGAGGGAGAAATGAACAGTGCATAATGAATAATGTAACGCAATGATTTAGGCTTTATTACTTCCATTCAGGCACAAAAAAAGCCCTGCCTTTCAGCAGAGCTTTATAAATAAGATTTCAATAAAAATTATACTTCTGTAGCACCTTCAACAAGTACTGTTGCTTTGTTGTTAAGCACTTCTACAAAGCCACTTTCTATAGAGAAGTTGGTCGTATTGGTTTTGTCTTTAAGCACTTTAATATTCCCCTTGCCCAAGGCACTAACCAAAGGAGCGTGTTTGTTCAACACTTCAAATTTACCATCTATACCCGGCAACTGAACGCCATAAACATCGCCGCTGTACAATCTTTTTTCTGGTGTAAGTATTTCTAAAGTCATAATTAAGATGTTAGTAGCAAGATGTTAGATATTAGACTGCTTTACTCGACTTTCAAGCTTTTATAAAAGCCGTGAAGCATTCTTTGTACTTCATTTGCTAAAGTTTCAAATTCATTCAAATTTTCTGATGATAAATACCCAAATTTAAATGCAAGGATCATTTGAGTTTCCAACTCATAACACGAACCCATAGCTATTCCCAAAAAGCGTTGCAAATCTTTATCAAAACCCCTTCCGCAACCTTCTGCAATATTAGAGGGTATTGAAACTACCGCCCTCTGAATTTGGCTAATGATTCCAAACTTTTCATCCTTAGGGAATGTGCTTGTCAACTTATAACAAAGTATCGAAAGGTCTATTGACTTTTTCCATACAATTAGTTCTTTGAACTTGTGAACTTTCATTCTCTGGTCTAAAATCTAATATCTATCATCTAAAATCTAAGTACCCCCCTAGGCCTTCGCCGCTTCCATCATTTTCTTTCCTTTCTCTACTGCATCTTCCAAAGTACCTACAAGGTTAAATGCTGCTTCAGGGTATTCATCCACTTCGCCATCCATAATGCTGTTAAATCCACGAATGGTATCCAGGATATCAACAAATACACCTTTCAGACCGGTAAATTGTTCAGCTACAAAGAAAGGCTGACTAAGGAAACGCTGCACTTTACGGGCACGGCTTACAACCAGTTTATCTTCATCGCTCAACTCATCCAAACCAAGAATGGCAATGATATCCTGTAGCTCTTTATAACGTTGTAAAATCAATTTAACACGGTTGGCACAGTCATAATGTACATCCCCTACAATCTGCGGCGTCAATATTCTTGAGGTACTATCCAACGGGTCAACCGCAGGGTAGATACCCAAATCCGCAATTTTACGGCTCAATACCGTGGTTGCATCAAGGTGGGCAAATGTTGTAGCCGGAGCCGGATCGGTCAAGTCATCTGCAGGTACGTAAACCGCCTGAACCGATGTAATTGAACCGTTTTTAGTAGAAGTAATTCTTTCCTGCATCAATCCCATTTCTGTAGCCAATGTTGGTTGGTAACCCACCGCCGATGGCATACGACCCAACAGGGCCGATACTTCAGAACCCGCCTGTGTAAAACGGAAGATGTTATCCACAAAGAAAAGGATGTCTTTTCCTTTGCCTTGTCCGTCACCGTCACGAAAATATTCAGCAATGGTCAATCCGCTCAAAGCCACACGTGCCCTTGCACCCGGTGGTTCGTTCATTTGACCAAATACAAATGTTGCTTTAGATTCTTTAAGTTCTTCCAGGTTTACAGCATCCAAATCCCAGCCGCCTTCTTCCATGCTGTGCTTGAATTTTTCGCCGTATTTCATAATACCAGCTTCAATCATCTCTCTCATCAGGTCATTACCTTCACGTGTTCTTTCGCCCACACCGGCAAATACTGACAAACCACCATAACCAATGGCAATATTATTAATCAACTCCTGAATCAATACTGTTTTACCCACACCGGCACCGCCAAAAAGACCAATTTTACCTCCTTTGGAGTAAGGCTCAATCAAGTCAATAACTTTAATACCGGTAAATAATATTTCGGAAGAGGTACTAAGGTTTTCAAACAAAGGGGGCTTGCTATGAATAGGGCGGCCACCAACTTTGCTCACTTGCGGAAGACCATCAATTGCATCGCCTGTTACATTAAACAAACGGCCGTTGATACCCTCACCTACAGGCATACTGATTGGTCTGTCGGTATCAATTACCTCCATACCCCTTACAAGACCCTCGGTACCGTCCATCGCAATGGTACGTACGCTGTCCTCACCAAGGTGCTGCTGCACTTCCAATACAAGGATGTCCCCGTTTTCGCGTTTCAGCTCTAATGAGTTATAAATTTCCGGCAGAGTACCTTCAAACTGCACGTCCACTACGGCGCCGATAACTTGTTTTACCTTACCAACTTTCGACATATATTGATTATTTAAGTCCTAAAATTTGCGGCAAAGGTAAGGGTTGGCATTTTATTTTCGCAGAAAAGGGGAAGAGAATTTTTCCGATTCGTTATAAATAGGTTTTTGTGATCGGGCATTGGTTCATTGTGGGGCTTGATTGGCGTCGCACGTCTTAAGATTGGTGCTACTATTCTACTTTTCCTAAATATGTTGTTTTAAAATACAAGCTCCATTAAAGACTAGCTTTAAATGGGTGCATCTATGGTTTATGGATTTGAAAATGTTAAAAGGTTAAAATCATTTAATCTGTTACGCTTCGCTAAATGAACCTTGTTTGTTATACCTTCAATTTTTGTAATGAACTAAAATGGAGGGTTTATGAAAAAGGTTTTACTTCTTGTTTTTGTTGTTTGCCTTTGGCAAATGGGGTTTGGGCAGAGTGGGCAGTGGACTTGGATGAAGGGGGATAGTATTGCTAATAATAAAAAGGAATATGGAGTTCAAGGTATTTCTTCTCCTTCTAATAATCCATGTGGTCGGATAGGATGCGCCTCATGGACAGATATATCGGGCAATTTTTGGTTGTTTGGAGGAATAGACTCTACTGGAAATTATCTGAATGATTTATGGAAATACAATGTCGTTATAAACGAGTGGACATGGATTAAAGGAACAAATTTAACTAATTCCATGGGGCATTATGGGAATTTAGACATTGCAGATATTGCTAATTACCCCGGAGGTCGAGAATATGCTGCTACTTGTGTCGATAAATTTAATAATTTATGGTTGTTTGGTGGTGATGGTATGACAACATCAACCAATTTTGGATACTTAAATGATTTATGGAAATACAACCCTTCTACTAATGAATGGACGTGGGTGTCAGGAGATACTCTTCTTAGTCCTTTTGCTGCATATGGTATTTTAAGAGTTCCTTCTATTCTTAATAAGCCAGGCGGTAGAAGATTCCATACAATTTGGGCAGACAATGTAGGTAATCCATGGCTTTTTGGTGGTGACGGGATAGGGCAAAAATATACGACCAACTTTAACGATGTTTGGAAATATAATACACTTACCAATGAATGGACATGGATGAAAGGAGATAGTGTTACGATTACTAAGACCAATTATGGAACAAAAGGAATTTCATCGGATACTTCTTTACCAAGTGCCCGTTCGGGTGTTGCAAGCTGGGTAGATACTGCCGGAAATTTATGGATGTTAGGGGGGCGTGGATTCGATATAAATGGTCAATCAGATTGGCTAAATGATTTGTGGAAGTTTGATATTTCAACTCTTCAATGGACATGGATAAATGGCGATAGTATAAAAAAGTCCCCGGGGATTTATGGAATTCTGAATATGCCTTCATCACTTACTAAACCAGGAGGCAGATTTCAACCATATAACTTTACAGATCATAATGGTAAAATGTGGCTATTTGGAGGAGTGGGGTATAGCAGCTCCACTATAAAATATGCTTACCTGAATGATCTTTGGAAATATGACCCAACAACTAACGAATGGACTTGGTTAAATGGAGATAGTGTACATACTAATTTGTGGGGAACGTATGGAACAAAAGGTGTTTCATCTACAATAACTAATCCTGGAAGCAGATCGATTGGAGCAGCTTGGTGTGACAAAAAAAATAGCCTCTGGCTATACGGAGGATATGGGCAGCCAGTCGGTAATACAATTATCAAAAAGTTGAATGACCTCTGGCGCTACACCCCCGACAGTGCTGCTTTCCCCGTCCACCTCCTCACCTTCACTGCCCAATTAAAAGACAACAGCGCCGTTCTCAACTGGCAGGTAGAAGCCGAACAAAACTTTGACCGTTACCAAATAGAACGCAGCCCCAACGGCAAAGACTTTACCCCAATAGGAGCGGTAAAAGCCGCCAACAAAAAGGAATACAGCTACACAGACAATGTGAGTAGTGAATTGGCAGTAGTGAGTAACCAAAACTCACAACTCTCTACTCACAACTCACTATACTACCGCCTCAAACTCATAGATCGCGATGGTTCATTTACCTACAGCCCCATCCGCCAGATAAACATTAAACACTCAACATTAAACATCTTTCCCAACCCTGCCCATAATATTGTAACTATCACCGGAGACAAACTAAAAACCATCACTCTTGTAGATAATGCAGGGAGAATGATGTTAACTAAGGGTGCGATGAATGATAACACCATAGAAATCTCTGTGGGTCATTTGCCTAAAGGGCTTTATTTACTAACGGTGACAACAACCAATGGCAACACACAAAGCGAAAAACTGATAATAGAATAAACATTCAAGCAAGGTTGCTATGAAAAGTTGAAGATGCTAAAAATAATATTCGCTTCGCTAAATGAACCTTGTTTGTTATAACTTCATTTTTTGCTATGAACTAAACTGATGACTTATGAAAAGGATCAATATCTTAATGATGGTTTTTTCCTTATTTTCATTAAAAGCATTCACTCAGTCTGGAAACACATGCGATTCGGCCATTGCTATGAATGTGCCGGATACATTGTTTCCCTATGGAGCAAATTTAGATTCGGGGTGGGTATGGAATGGCGGTGGCGGTTGGTTCAAATTCACCGCACCTACCGGAAAAGGTATTGAAGGGTTTATGATAGACATGCCCATATCTCCCAATTGCTCCACTTTCTCATCTGTCACTATGGGGGTTGGGGTGATCAAGGGAGCCACATGTGCTACGGCATCTGTTGTAGGGCAAAACCAATTGTTCTGGTTTTATGGAGGTGGCACCGGCAATTGTCGCTATGCGAATGCACCTGCCTTATATGACAGCGCATTTGGGGGTGATACTTACTACATCAATATTTCCAATTACGGTTTTAAAATTCGATGGTTTACACACATAGTTGATAGCTTTTCGTGCGGTGCAGCTGATACAATAACCCATATTCCTTTTACTGGTTGTAATCTTCGTAACGTAGATTTTATGCAGCCCTCATGGATATTTCCCGGCGCACCTTTTATCAATCCCGTATATTATACGCTGATTCCTACCAGCAACAATGTATCGTTTAAGGTAGAGGCGAAGAGTTGTTTGGGCAATGGACAGTTGTATGCATATTTATATGATGATTGTAGCTTTACCAATTTGCTTGCATCTTCTCCTCCTATTGATCCCCTCAATTCTTTTCCCGGCAATACTTATCAATTCAATATTAGTAATGCTACACCCGGCAGTCCCCTAACGCTGGTGATGGATGCAGGACGGTGGCTTGGTCCGGATATTTTTAGCCCCGGCCCCAGCATTTGTAGCTTTAAAATAACTGATGCCACCGGCATTTTGCTTCCCGTCCACCTCCTCACCTTCACCGCCCAACTAAAAGAAAGCAATGCTTTGCTAAACTGGCATGTAGAAGCCGAACAAAACTTTGACCGCTACCAAATAGAACGCAGCCCCAACGCCAAAGACTTTACCGGTATAGGGGCAGTAAAAGCCGCCAACAAAAAGGAATACAGTTACACAGACAATGTGAGTAGTGAATTGGCAGTAGTCAGTAACCAAAACTCACAACTTCCTACTCACAACTCACTGTACTACCGCCTCAAACTCATAGACCGCGACGGTTCATTTACCTACAGCCCCATCCGCTCAATAAACATTAAACACTCAACATTAAACATTTATCCAAATCCTGCCCATAATGTTGTAACTATTACCGGCGAACACCTCAAAACCATCACATTGGCCGACAATACAGGGAGAACGGTTTTGACTAAGGTTCCGGAAAATGAAAATTTAATAGAATTAGTCGTTGGTCATTTGCCTAAAGGGATTTACCTGCTAACGGTGACTACCACAGGAGGAAATACACAAAGCGAAATGCTGATAGTGGAATAAATTCATTATGTATTTATAAAAAAAGACGGTTGGATGCTTCCAGACCGTCTTTTTTTATAGGCAAAAAACAGAAAAAATAAATATTTTTAAAAAAACCAACCTTTTGCTAACCTCATGTTGTATAACCTTAGAGAATAATAAAATTGAAAAAAAAACTGTTTCGCAAAAATATTCTTTAATCGAATGAATTTTATGAAAGCCGTTTTCTGTTATTTTAAAATATTATTCAAGTAATTTTATAACATTAAAGTATGAAAGTGAATTTAGTAGCATATTTTTCTTTATTAATTGCAAAAATCCGCAATGTATTACCGTTAAATCATCAACTTTATAAAATAACGCCGGGAAAAGTTGGAATAAGGAAGAGATGTGAATAAAAAAAATCTAAAAATGTAGTCTGATCTTTTTAAATCATTAATACCTTATTAAATAAATAATATTGATTTGAAATTCTTGGAGAAAAGTAGGTTATACAATAGATATAAAAAATTGCAAACGTCAGTTGGAAATACGACTGGCCATGCCTTTGTCATATAGCGAAAAATAATTTCTGAAAATATTTTTACAAAACCTAACCTTTTTGTAAAGGGATGTTGTATAACTGAATGGGAGTGAGAAAATTTAAAAAAGTAACAGAAAATATTGAATCATGAAATTGAAATTAATCACCATAATTACATTTTTGTTTTTGGCTTTGGGAAGTGCAAAGGCGCAGTATGTGAACCTTCCTGATAGCAATTTCAGAAATAGCTTAAGGAGTAAGTGGCCTGGTGCATTTAATGTTTCCGGCCAAATGGACACGTCCTATTTTCAAATTATTACCTTAAATCAACTTGTGATCATTAATGCCAATATAAAAGACATTACAGGAGTAAAATATTTTAAGAGCATTACCAGCCTGTTGTGCAGCGGTAACAAGTTAACGGCCTTTCCAGAATTACCTCCAATGTTAAATAGCATATATTGCGATAACAATCAGTTTACAAGCATTCCAAACTTACGTTCAAGTGTTATTTTACTATCCATTTACAATAACCAGATAACCCGTGTTAATTCGCTACCAAATACCCTTAAATATTTAGTGGTTAATAACAACCCAATTACAATTATTGACAGCCTTCCTAATCAATTAATCAGCCTTAGCTGTAGCAATACTTCTTTAAGATCATTGCCAACACTACCCAATACCCTTGAGCAGTTAGTTTGCGCAACCAATAAAATAACGGTATTGCCTGCGTTGCCCGCTACTTTAACTGAACTTACCTGTACAGAAGATTCTCTGGTATCGTTACCCACACTGCCGGCTTCATTAATCTATTTGTATTGTGCAAAAAATTTCTTACAAAATCTCCCCGCCCTGCCAAATAAGCTTACTGTGCTAAAATGCCAGGAAAACAAGCTAACTTCTTTGCCCGCCCTACCTCAAAAACTAATGGATCTTAGTTGCGAATATAACCAGTTACCCACCCTTCCAATTTTGTCAGATTCTTTGAAATCTTTAAGCTGCTATAATAATGCCCTTACATCTTTACCTGCCTTACCCAATAAATTGCAAAGTCTTTATTGTAGCAATAACCTGCTTGATTCTTTGTCAGCTTTACCAGCTTTGTTGGAGACTATAGAATGTCATTCAAACAAAATTGACACTTTACCGCTTTTACCTGCATCGTTGAATTATTTAGATTGCTCTCAAAACAGGCTATTGGCGCTCCCTGCTTTACCATCTTTATTGAAATATTTTTATACAGGAAACAATTTCATAACTAATTTGCCTGCCTTACCACGACCGCTAAGAGTCCTTAACTGTTCTACTAATCAAATTACCAGCCTCGTAAACTTACCAGATTCACTTGGCGATTTGTATGTAAGTGGAAATGCCAATTTAATATGCCTGCCTTATTTACCCAAATTACTCAACAACTTAGATTACACGGGCACAGGAATAGCTTGTGTACCCAATAAACCTTCAGCTTGTCTGTTTACGCCAGCAAATCCTGATGTGTGTGTAGCTTCTAACAATGTAAACCAATGCCATTCTTTTCCACAAATATTTGGGCTTGTATATAATGATAATAACGGTAACAGCATTTTTGATATTGGCGATGTGCCAAAACAAAATATAAAAGTAAAACTCAACAATGGCGATTTTGCCATTACCAATAACAAAGGCTACTATAATATTAGTGCAGACACTATTGGCAGTTACAGAACAGATGTAGAAATACCCCCTTTTTATAGCCCTGTACCATTTAGCAATATTCACTTATTTAGTAGCTATAGCAATATTGTGTATGACACCTTTGCCCTACAACCCACCGGGATTAAGGATAGCCTGTCTATACATGTAGTACCCGTTCAGCAAAAGGGAAGACCGGGATTTGCATTTGCTTATGCTGTAAAGTGCGAAAATGTAGGCACTACTGTACTTAACACAGAAATACAAATGAAGTATGACACTTCTAGATTAGTGTACGATTCAGCATCTGTTACAGATGTTATTTCTAATCCAACCACGCTTATATTATCTGTTGCTGGTATGAAACCGGCGCAGGTGCAAGCATTCACCGCTTATTTTCATTTAAAATCAAATGCTATTATTGGCGATACATTAAAAGCAGATGCCGTAGCCAAAGCCTTAGCGGTCAGTAGCTATGATACTACTACTTCTTCTATATCCGGCAGTTATGACCCCAACAGTAAGCAGGGAACCCCGGTAATTACCCCGGCGCAGATAGCTGCAGGTGGTTTTATAGATTACATAATCCACTTTCAAAATACGGGTAATGATACCGCTTTCAATATTGTAATTGTTGATAGCCTTAGCCCCAAGTTGAGAACCACCTTTTTGCAGTTGTTCTCAGTCAGCCACTCATGCACTACCACCCTATATAGTACTTACATAACTTTTGAATTTAAAAATATCAATTTACCGGATAGTGGTACAAATCAAAACGGCAGCAAAGGTTTTATTCATTTCAGGATAAAGCCAGATAGTTTAGTTGCATTAGGAGATAGCATCTCTAATAATGCAAGTATTTATTTTGATTTCAATACCCCTTTTGTGACCAATACCTGTCAGACCCACATTAAAGCTACCGTGCTTCCGCTTAACCTTCTCAGCTTTACAGCAAAAATGCAGAACAATAAACGTGTATTGAATGAATGGGCAACTGCTAATGAAGTTAATATTTCACACTTCAATATACAGCGCAGTTTTAATGGTAAGGATTTTGAAAACATAGGGAAAGTAAATGGTAAAGGTAGCAACCAAAGAAATATTTATCAATATAGCGATGATGCCATACTCATATCTTCCCTTAAAGTAACCGGAAAGACTTTGTATTATCGCCTGGAAATATGGGATAAAGATGGAAAGAAGACCTACTCTCCTGTTCAGGCAGTAAGCTTCAACACTTCAGGTGGTTATACTGCTTATCCAAATCCTGCGCATAATGTTGTAACAGTAGAAGGAAATAATATGAGTAAGATAAAGATTGCAGATAACACCGGAAGAATAATACTAAGTAAGGATGCAATGAATGAAAGAACAGTTGAGTTAAGTATTAGCTCCATACCAAAAGGGCTATACATTTTACAGGTTATTAATACAAATGGTGATAAAAAAAGTGAGCTATTGTTAGTAAAATAGGTTTTTGTTCCTTGGGGTTTCGGATAAGTAACGACTGGCGAAATGCCAGTCGTTTTCTCCCGGGAAATGAGTAATAAATAAGTGAAATTGATTTTGAAAGCAGATAAAAAAAGAGCGTTAATTATGAACAAGATTTTGAAATACATGCTACCCTGTTTTTTGCTGTTGGGTATTTTTGCATGTAAAAAAACGGATACGGTACCAGCAAGTAATGTGGTTTACGAAGAAACAATTTCGGATATCAAAAAAAACGAACCGGTTTTGTTGACTTTTAACAATAGTAACAACACTACTACAAAGGTTATTTGGAGTGTGTCACCAACTGCAAATACTACCATTAGTGCAGTTGGCAATATGGCTACAATTAGTTTTAGCATGGCAGGTACATATAAGGTAACAGCAACAGCAGGCACTGTATCGGCAATATATACGGTTTTAGTCAATAACACAGATTACACCGATTATGGCACCGATTTCAATTTGTCGGCCTCCAAACAAGTCAATATAGAACAGAATGAGCCGGTAGTATTTTATATACACAATTCAACAGGCAGGTTTAGCCAAATTGCTTGGAAAGTATCGCAGGGAACACCCACTATTGACAAGGATACAACTAATAAAACCGCTACAATTACTTTTCCAGGTTCAGGAATTTATACTGTAACAGCTATTGATGGGGTACACAAGCAAAGCAGGTCTGTTTGGGTAAATGATCCTGCAACAAGTAATTCCGAACATGATACTGTACCATTTATCCTTGGAGAAAAGTTAAGGATCAGACCATCTATCATTACTATAGCCGGCGTAAAGCAATTGGTTATGGAAGCGAGTACAACCAACCCTTATCACTGCCCAACAGATAAGATACTTTCATTCCCATTTTCATCAACCAACAATTATTCAATTGATTATTTAGGAGTTGCTATTGCTTCGCAGCCATGTTCGCCCTTTTCGGTGGCTACGTGCAGCAATAGCTTTGCAAGCATATCTGTAGGTTCTCATAATTTCACCATCAACTTTGGGAATAAAACATTTACCGGCAGTTTAAATGTAAGCAGCGGAGGTATATACACATTTACATGGCCAGATGAAAGTGTTGTGAACATATCACCGCTTGTTGTACAGTAGAATGATTGATGTATGAAGCATCAAAAAAATGAGTGACCAGAGAAGAATTTTACAAAACCAAAAGATCTAAAAACTAATTAACCATTTGACAGACCAGGCACTCATAGTAGAGGGTTGTAAACAAAACAGCAGAAAGAGCCAGGAAAAACTGTATATGCAGTATTACCCGGCCTTATATGCTTTGTGCCGCCGCTTTTTTGACGATGAACAGGAAGTAATATCAGCACTAAACAATGGCATGCTAAGGATTTTTAAAAATATTGCAATGTTTGATGCTAAGAAGTCTGCATTACTCACGTGGATGTACACTATTGTAAGAAATGAAACATTGACAATGGTACGCAACAAAAAATCTACAATAGTAACAGAAGAACTGACGTCAGACCTTTCAGTAGATGTTATGAGCAACCCGTTTATGAAGAAGGAGGAGGAAGAAATTTATGTATATCTGGGGAAGTTGTCACATACAACCAGAGCAATTTGTAGTTTGTTTTATATAGAAGGATATAGTATAAGAGAAATAGCAGCATCATTAGAAATGAAAGAAGGAACCGTAAAATGGCACTTGAGTGAAGGCAGAAAAAAGATTCAATCACTTTTTAAAAATAATAGTGACCGCATTGCAAATGCGGGTTAAATAATTTTTCAATTTTTAGGACATGGATAATAAACATTCTAAACCAGGTACCCCAGCCATAAAAGCATGGGGGCAAATGAAACAGCTGTTAGATGCAGAGATGCCTGTACAGGATAATAGCCAAGATAAAAAGGGCAATAATAAAAAATATGGCATTTTACTATTATTGCTACTTATAGGAAGCTGTGGCATATACAAGCTATACAATTCTAATGTTGGTAAAAATGAGACGTTGGTAAATTCTGCTAAGCCGGTAGAATATAATAGCAAAGCAATAGGAAAGTCTGAAGAAGATTTACAAACCCCTTTAGCTGAAAACAAAAATGCTGCTACTGTACTCGCTAAAGAAAAAGTACAATCCGAAAATTTTACTAACAGCAAAACCACTGATGATAAATCTACAATTTCTGATCAGAAAAAATACCCGGGCACAGCGTTGGCTGTTATTGAAAAAAATAGCGGAGCAAATAAGTCAGTTGCCCCTAAATCAATAACAGCTCAATCCCTGAAAAGGAAAATTGAAAAACAAAAAGCCAAACAAATTCTTCCATCAATAAATTTAGCTAACAATAGCCTTGCAATAAATAAAAAGAACAACCAAACCCCGTTATCAAATAGTAAACAAAATAACCCAACTGCAATTTCAAAAGATGAAACTAAAGACATAAATCAATTTAATGAATCCAAAAACATACCTACTAAAACACCTCTCGCTGTTAACGATAATCTTAGATTCGATTTGTCAAAAAAAGAAAACACAGATTCAATTATATCCAATTCAGAAACAGCAATTGAAAACAGCAAAACTAAAAATACCTATAATAAAACAGCTGGTGCCAGACGTCGCCAACCTCTGCATTTTGGGTTAGAATGGAATGCTTTTGTACCTTTTAACAACAATACAGTATTTGTTGAAGGCAATGCCAAAAAAAGACCCTTAATAACGTTGATTCCAACGCTTTGGGTAAGTAAAGAATTGAGTCGTAAATCCACGCTTTATTTATCGCTAAACCCCTACAACCAATATTATTTTAGCGGGCAAAGAACCGTTCAATCCGGAAATTTCATGATTAATGCTGTATCAGCATCTACCATTAACCAACCTACATTGCCAACGCAATTGGCACAAACTTACACTGTAAATAAAATAATAGGTGTAGAAGCTGCCTTACAGTATGCTTACCAGTTTTCGAGAAATTGGTCTGTTGGATTTACTTTGGGTAATACCTGGACGAATACAGCTATTTTCAAAGAAACAATTGTAAAGAACAAAACGGAGGTTATTAAAGACAGTTTATATGGTGTTATAAAAACAGATAATGACTGGCAATACATTCGCCGCAGTTTTGCAACCGGTAAGTTAAGTCTTGCATATAATTTTAAACATTATCAGGTTGGTACATCTATTTCAAAACCTTTAACCAATCCGATTAAAGCTACAAATGAGAACAAGGCGCCACTAAATTTACAGTTATTCTTTAGGTGGATGCTGAAGTAAAAATCTTGAAATAAGTCCTTAATGCAGCGCTATAATTGCAGTAGCCCAATTGTGCAATCAGGTTAAAAAGTTTTCAGCATCATTGCCACTATTAATAAGAAATGACCCAAAAAAACGTATCTGTGAAAGCAGAATCCACCCAAAAATGAAGGGATATTATCCTAAAGTTACTGCCACCGCACTAAAAGGAACAAGTCAGAAAACGTACAAGTCGGGTGTTGGCCTTATCCACATAGTCACAAAAACTATTCTTCTTCAACATTAGAGATATTGTTGGTATCATCCAATCAAAAAACTTTTAAAAAAAACAAAAGCCGCCATAATTTATGGCGGCTTTTGTTTCCTGCAAAATTATCGGATAAATTATTTAACAACTTTATAGTTAAACTTCTCTCCATTAATTTCAACTGTAACTATGTATATCCCTTGGGCAAGCATATCGCTAACAGGAAGGCTTATGAGGCTTGTGCCCGTAGATAGTGTTTGACTTGTCTTATTAATCAATCTTCCAACTCTGTCAGATAGTTTTAAAGTTACTGTTTCTGCTTTGCCAAGATTAACCCTTACAAACAATTCGCTTACGATTGGGTTAGGGTAAACCGTCACTATTTCAGCATCTTTTATCAGTTTCACTATTACAGTTTTGCTGTATTCGGCACTGCCATCTTTATTTACCATTTTGAGGCGATAATATATTTTGGCAGACTGGTTAAGTACGCCTACATCGTTAAACCGGTATGATTTAAGGTTACCCGAATTTATGCCGGCTCGTACTGTACCTGTTTTTTCAAAAGATACACCATTAGCAGATCTTTCAACTTCAAAATGACTAAAGTTTATTTCTCCGCTTGTTGTCCAGCTTATCAATGCATCTTTGCCAATACGTACAGCTGATAAGTCTACCAGGCGAACAGGCATTACGGTACTAAATTCATAAGCACCCATGTCTGGGACAGTAGTACTACGTAAAGAATCCATTATATCTGTTAATATGCCAACAGGGGTTCCATAATTGTCTAATGCCGTAGCGGTTGGCTTATAATCACCTGAACCAGGTGCTGTGTAAACCGGATCTACAGAAAGGCTATTCAAATCAAAACCACTGGCTGTTTGCCAATCTGAAAGTGTTGCATTTGCTGTACCATTAAAATAACCATATGCCTGGGTGCCACTGCCTGCACTGTTAAGATAGATATCATTGTAGTTGCTTATGAGCGGTGTAGTACTTGTACTCATATATATACCATACTTGGTGCCACTGCCACCACGTGAAATGGTAACAAGGTTGTTTTTAAAAATTATTCCTGTATCAGCCGTAACCTGGTAGAAACCATAAGTAGTTCCGGCTGTGGAAGCAGCATAATCTAAAGATATAGTATTATGGTACGCTCTCATATAGGCTCCGCCGGCATTGTAAATACCATAAATAGTTCCCTCATGGGTAATGTCTGAAATAACATTGTTTACAATTAAATTGGCGTTAACCAAAGTACCATCACCATTTACATAAATACCATATACTGCACTTGTAGAAGTAGTAGCCGCATCAAACAATCTTTGAACCCTGTTTTTTTCTATTAAAGCCCCTGAATTGTTTGCCCCAAGGTAAATTCCATATGTAATGCCGACAGTAGATCGAGTTGGTCTTTGAATGGTATTACCAGATATTATAGTACCTGTAGAGCCATAATTATAAACAGCAGAGTAATAAAAATCATTAATTGCATTATTGATAAATTTATTGTTGCTAATAAAGGGATCGATGTTTGTTCCATAATTTGTTATTCCGTAGTACCCGCCGTTAACTATGTTGCCTTGTATAACAACATTATTAGCATTGTTGCCAAGGCTTGTAGGTGAAGTATTAGATGCACTAATTACAATGCCGCAAAAACTGGTAGAGGTAGAGGTAGCGTCAGTTGTTATAGTGCAATTAACTATACTATCGTTATTAGCCTGATTGGTAAGATGTATACCCCAACCGTTAGTCCCTCCGGTTGCATCTATAATAAAGTTTTTTATAGTTACATAGTCGGCACCACTCAGTTTGAAAACAGCTTTTGCATTTACATCTGCACTTGCAAAATTTACAGTTGCACCGTTACCATTAAAGACAACAGTATTGGCAGCTGATGTTCCTGCTATAGCCGGAATGACAAGCTGTTCGTTATAAGGGCCGCTACCTGCTGCCACATTAAATGTAACAGGGCCATTTACTCCGCATTTTACTGAATTTATAGCATCAGCAAAAGTCTGGAAATTTGTTCCTCCGGTTGGGTTAGCACTATTAATTGTAAATGCGCCTGATATAGGTTGATTCACATTTATTAAAAAAGGTGTAGAATATGTGGTTGCAACCCCACAAGTAACAGCTGCCCTATAATACAAAGTAGCAGTTGATGGGAAGGTAGTATCCGGATTACTAATAGCCCCCCCCACTGGCGACCATGGTCCAGAAGAAGTTGTTGAACTCTCCCATTGATATGTTTGTCCAATACCTGCCGAATTGTTTGTAAGTTGCAAGGTGAGTGGTGCATTGAAACATACTGATGAGGATGGAGAAGTTGCATCGCCGGGAGTTGGCGGCGAAGTGCATCCTGCCACAGTAAACTCTATGGCACCCATATCTGGTGTAGTTGTACTTCTTACTGCCCCGGTAATATCCAGCAAGACACCCACTGGTGTGCCCCTGTTATTTAAAGAAACCGCTGTTGGCTTATAATCAGTTCCCAATGCAGTATAAACAGGATCTATAGACAAGCTATTCATATCAAGTCCAGAAGCCGTCTGCCAATCAGCAAGTGTGGCTTTGGTTCCACCATTCTGATAACCGAAGCCTTGTGTCCCAGTTCCTAAGCTGTTTACATAGATATCATTATAATTGCTTACCACAGGAATAGCTGAGGTACCCATATAATAGCCATATTTTGTACCCGAACCACCTCTGGTAACTGTAATAATATTATTTATTACTACCACTCCTGTATCTACGGTCACCTGGTAAATGCCATATGTAGTACCCGCAGTTGCTGTTGTGTTGTCAAGTGATACCGTGTTGTGGTAAGCTAACATTTGTGAGGCTCCGCTAAAATACAATCCATAAATAGGTCCCTCATGATTCATATCTGAAATGATATTATTGACAATCCTTGTTGGTTTTGATGCAATACCATCAGAACTTACATAAATACCTGCAGCAGTACTGGTAGAGGTAGTGGCACCGCCAAAAAGATGCTGTATCTTATTGTTTTCAACCTCAGCCCCCTGACTATAAGTTGTTATGTATATCCCATACCCGGTACCAACTGTTGTTCTTGTCAATCTTTGAATAGTATTATTCTTTATAATGGCATTTATTGACCCATAATTGTATATGCCATAGAAATAGAAATCATTTAAGGTATTGTTGATAATTTTATTATTGTCAGTGAATGGCGCAATCGAATTTCCATAATTTACGATACTATAATAACCATTATTGATCGTATTGCCCATTATAACAGTATTATTAGCATTATTCCCGGCCAATGTAGGAGAAGATGACGCTGCGCTAATGACAATTCCCGCAAAAAAAGTTGTTGTTTGGGTACCGTCAACAGTGATAGTACAATTGACAATACTGTCATTATTGGCCTGATTTGATAGTAAAATACCCCATCCATAAGTTCCGCCAATTGCCTCTATTACAAAATTATTAATGGTGACAAAATCTGATCCGTCAAGCTTTATAACTGCTTTTGCATTAGCATCGGCACTGGCAAAATTAACGGTGTTTCCGTTACCATTAAATGTAACAGTATTTGTACCAGAAGTACCTGCTATTATTGGTATAACTATCTGCTCATTATATGGGCCACTTCCTGGAGTTACATTAAATGTCACGGGTCCACTCACACCACACTTTATGGAATTTATGGCATCAGCAAAATTTTGAAAGTTTGTGCCTCCGGTAGCTGCGCCACTATTAATTGTATATACCCCCGAAACAGGAGGATTCACAGTAATAAGAACAGGAGTTGAGTAAGCAGTAGAAGCCCCACATGTTACAGCAGCCCTGTAATACATTGTTGCTGTAGCAGGAAAAGTTGTATCAGGGTTACTAATAACTCCGCCAACAGCTGACCATGGGCCTGCGGCACTTGTTGCACTCTCCCATTGATATGTTTGGCCCAATCCAGTAGAGTTATTGCTAAGTTGCAATGCAAGTGGAAAGTTAAAACATACCGAAGGGCTTATAGAAACTGCGTCACCTGCTATGGGTGGCGATGTACAACCTGCAACTGTAAATTCATAAGCACCCAGGTCGGGATTTGTGCTACTCCTTACTGCACCAACAATATCTGTTAATACACCTACCGGTGTACCTCTGTTGTTAAGGGGGTTTGCGGTAGGAATATAATCAGAGCCTAATGCGGTATAAACAGGATCTATTGATAAACTGTTGAGATCAAATCCTGTAGCTGTTTGCCAATCTGAAAGTGTGGCTCTATTGCTATTGTTAAAACCAAAAGCTTGTGTTCCACTACCGGCACTGTTTAAATATATGTTGTTGTAATTACTAATTAAAGGTGTAGTTGGTGTACTCATATAGATACCGAACTTATTACCGGTGCCACCCCTTGTTATAGAGATAATGTTGTTTTGAAACATAATCCCTGTATCTGATGTAACCTGATAAAAGCCATAAGTTGCACCCGCAGTTGCTGAAGCATTGTCTAAAGATATAGTATTATGATAAGCAAGCATATTTGCAGCACCCGAATTATAAATACCATAAATTGTCCCTTCGTGATTAATATCTGATACAATGTTATTTATTATTTTATTAGGCGAAGCAGGAGATCCGTCACCCGAAATATAAATACCATACGCTGCAGTTGTGGCAGTATTTATCGCATCAAATAGATTTTTTATACGATTTTTTTCTACCAATGCACCCGAGGTGTTTGTAGTAACATATATACCATAACCAGCGCCTACTACAGCTCTGGTTGGGCGTTGTATATTATTACCTGAAATAACCGTGTTTGTTGACCCTAAAGTATATATACCATATAAGTAAAATTCAGTTACATTATTATTAATAAACTGATTGTTGTCTGTAAAGGGTACAACACTATTGCCATAATTACTAATAGAATAGTAACCGCCGGTTATTGTATTTCCCATTATAACGGTATTGTTGGCATTATTACCAACGGATGTTGGTGAAGTATTTGTACCGCTGATTACTATACCACAATAATTTAGGGTAGTGGCAGTTATATCTGTGGTAACAGTACAATTTACAACACTGTCATTGTTTGATTGATTAGTCATGTGTATTCCCCAGCCATAAGTACCGGGTGTTCCTCCGCCTGTTGCATCAATTAATAAATCTTTGATGGTTACATAATCACCCCCATCAAATTTGATAACAGCTCTTGCATCTGTATTTGAGCTTGCAAAACTTACCGTATTACCATTACCATTAATTGTAATAGTATTAGTGGCAGAAGCTGAATTTATATGAGGAAATACAACTTGTTCATTGTATGGCCCGCTGTTAACAGCTACATTAAAAATTACCGGGCCACTTATACCACATTTTATAAAGTTTATAGCGTCTGCAAAAGTCTGAAAATTAGTACCGCCAGTCACTTGTGCACTATTGATAGTATATGCCCCGGAAACCGCTGCCGGTGAAACAACCAACAAACCCGCAGAGTTAACAGAAGAACCTCCACAGGTAACTACCGCACGATAATAAGTGGAAGCCATATGATTTCTTACAAGAAATGAGCTTGTAGCTCCGGAAATATCGGTCCAGTTGGTACTATCCGGAGAGGATTGCCACTGATAAGTTTGGCCTGTTCCGGTAGTACCACCGGTAAGGTTAAGTGTAAAGTCAGTGCTTAAACAAACCGGATTTTGAGTTGATGTTACAACCCCTGGTATAGGCGGATTGGTACATGGCCCGGAAGGTACATATGTTATTTGCAAAAAGGGGCGTCTGTCATCAATTGCACTAATTGAATTGGTAGTTGAAGAAAGTGAAGTAATAGGGGCTAAAGTAGTATTACCTGTACCATATACCCTATCTACAACTGTTGACCACAACCAATCAAATGTACCCGTTGTGGGGCTACCGGTTACCTGATTGATATCCCATTCTGTTGATATTTCCAATGAACCTCCAGTGTATAAATAAGGGGTAGTAAATGTAAATGTGATATAGTCAGGTGCTGCAGTTGCAGGTATATCCTGATTTAGATTTTCATAAACCATTGTTGCTGAGCTATTTAGATTAGCCCATGTTTCGGTTGCATTGCTAAAGCTTGTTGCTGATGAATTTTTCATAAATATCCTGAAAATTCCTCCGCCTGTTGTTGTGGCTGAATTGTTTTTTATCCACCCCAAAGAAGTAATACTTGAGTTTGGCAGAATGCCTGCTGCTGCCAATTCAGTTTGTGTATATAAGTAAGAATAACGGGATGCATCATAACCACTTCCTGCTGAAGACCTGTATATTGGTCCGGCATTATATGCCGGTGTACCAGCTGTTCCGGTATTAATTACTACGGTCTGCCCTTTTGAAAAAATAGGCATTAAAACATAAAGAAAACAAAGAAGTGTAAAGAGTTTTTTCATAACCGGTCATTATTTAATTTAAAATATTCGTACAAGCAATTTTTTATAAATACACACATCTGATTTTGATGTGTGCAAATTTGGATAAAATGTCATTAAAAACTTATAATCAAGAATATTGAAACCTCCAACTATTCAAGAACCCCCAATATACCCTGGCTTAAACTTAGAGATGAAAAGATCAGTTCATATTGAATTGTATATAAGACCTACTGAAAACCTTTTTCGCTGATTGAATGAAAAAATAATTTTCACTAAAGAACCTTCTAAAAACCACCCCTGAATAACAAATTTTTTTTATAATATTTATTAATTTGTCAGATAAAAACTCGTGGTATTCTTGAGTATAGGCATTCATCTAAAAAACGATGGCTGGCATTTAGCCAGCCATCGTAATGATGATTTATTATTTTCCTCCGTTACTGATTACAAGGTTCTGTACGTAACGTTCTTTGTTAGGTTGCAATATTTCTATCTTATACAAACCGCTGGCTAAACCGCTACCTAAAATGATTCGGTTGCTGCTGTTGCCGCCGGTATGTCCGATTGATTTACTATACACAACCTGACCCGCTCCGTTTAACAGCCTTATAGCATAATTGCCTTCTGACTGGTTGATGAACTGTACCGTTATATTGCCATCGGTTACAGGATTAGGTGCTACCACAAAAGATGGTTTCACTTCCCCTATAACTACCTTAACAATAGAACTGTACTTCAACTCACCATCTGCTGATTCGCTGCGGATGCGGTAGTAATTACTGCCACCGGCAGGATTTTCATGCAGCCAGCTATATTCTGCGCTTACTGCTCCGTTGGAGGTGGCTGCTACTTTACCCACACTGCGGAAAGTGCGGCCGTCTGTAGAATATTCTATGCCATAGCTGCGGATGTTCTTCTCGTTGGCTACGCTCCACTCTACATTTACCTTGCGGTTACGCTCATTGCCCCGTACTGTGGTAAAGGTTACAGGTAAGGTGCTGCTGTTCTTAAACACTACCCTGAAACGGTTGGCTGCATAAGAAGCCGCATCGCCGGTTACCTCAAACTGTACGGTCTGTGTACTGTTGAGCGCTATAGCTGTACTGGTCTTCAGGTAACTGTCCTCAAGATATGCGGTAAGTGCAGGATTAATGTTCTCGGTTACAAACTCAAGTCTGTAACGCTGTGCCTTCATGTTGGAAATAGCATAGTTAATCACATCGCTTTCTACCACTTCAGGACGGGCATCTATTACCAATAACTGTCCGCTGTTGCTGATCGCAATATTCTCTCCCGCATTGTTCATCTTGATTACATCGTAATTGTCAAGACCGCTGGCGTAACTGTTGTCAAACACTGTTACATTTCCATCGGCCAACACACTGTTGGATCCATTTACCTGGTACAGGTTGGCCTTGAAGCGTTGAATTGTGTTTGCTTCTCTTACCAACTGGCGGCTGCCGGCTGCCTTGGCTGCTTCTGTAAAGGTAATAGTACCTGCACTGGCCGGACTGACTATGAATGCCTGACCGCTTTCTATACGGGTGTTGGCTGCTGTACCATAGCTACCACCACCGGGTACAGGTATCCAGCTATTGGCTGCACTAAAGGTCTGGTAGGCTCCCGCCCCGGTTGTGGTACCGGAAGCGGCCATTACAGGATCCCATACCTTGAAGGCGGTTATATTGCTGTTCTGTAGCTCAAGGAAATCTATTGCCGATGCATATATATTACCTACTACAGTGTTCTGGCCTCCTGCTGCATTTACTACAGCCTGTGTACCCTGATAAATACTACCCGTACTGCGTAATGTAGTAGTGGTGGTAGTGCTGCCGCTTGGCAATACAGACCTGTCGCCACGGAGGTAAAGATAATAGCCGGCAGTAGTTGCCAATGGTGTACTGGTTGGACCTGCATAATCAAAGGATGCTGTACCTGGGTTCCATACCAATAGTGAATTATCGGTAGTGGTAGCATCGTAGCCCTGCGCTACACCAAAGGTGCTGGTAAGTAGCGTACCATAGCCCGGATTGCCGTTGGCCAATGGTGCCTGGTTTTCCATCCATCCCTGCTTGATGCTCTGGCTACCCTGGGTAGGTACAGAAAGCAACCTGAACGTACGACGGCTTACATTGCGTAACCAACGCTCTACCGTTACATTGCCCGAAATACTACCGGTAGTAATCTCGCCTATACGGGCAGTACCTGACTGGGTAGATTTTAATGTAAGGAACCCGCCTGTGGTAAGGGTTCCTGCATCCACATCTACTGAATCGTAAATGTTTAACGCATTGCCAAGGGTAAGTGTACCTGTACTACCAAAGAACTGCAATACTTTCAGGTTGTTGGCTGTAGGATCCATATTCAATGTACCTAAAGAGCCGGTGCCTGCAAAATAAAGAATAGAAGAAACGCTGCCTTTAATATAACCTGATCCTGATACTGCTCCGTTGATCACAAGGCGATAGCCATTGAGGTCAAACGTTGCTCCCGGATTTAATGTCAGGTTGTTGATCGTGATATAATTTGTCAGCTTAGGCATATTGGTCGCAACAGATGGTATAGATATGCTGGCTGCACCTACAGGTACAACACCCGCACACCAGTTGCCCGGATTGCTGAAATCTGTAGATAAGGCTCCTGTCCATGCGTTAGGAGTAATGGCAAGCGTAATCGCATTGCTGGTAGCAGTAGGACTGCCAG
>JANMMU010000059.1:0-17009 GCA_031373555.1 Segetibacter sp.
GAAAGTTTTGAAATTGACAAAACCAAACAGCCCGATTTTGCCGAAACAGATATAGAAGAATTTAACCGTTTAAATACCAGCATACAAAAACTTATCGAGAAGAATACAATTATTTACAAAAGCCAAAAAGAATTTATAGAAAACGCAGCACACGAATTACAAACCCTGTTGGCAGTTTTTCAGGCAAAAATTGATACGCTTATCCAGCATTCTGATGTTACCCAAGAGCAGTCAGAAATTTTAGGTTCATTAAATGAAAATGTTGCTCGTTTAAATCGTTTAAATAAAAACCTGTTATTGCTTTCTAAAATCGAGAATGATAGTTACAGCGACAAAAAAACCATTTCATTAACTAATTATATCCAAAAGAATCTTGACTTTTTTACCGAACAGGCAAAAGCAAAGTCGTTGATAATAAAAATGGAACTTCAAAAAGATTTTGAAATAAAATCAAATCCTGTATTAGCCGAGGTACTCATAAGCAACCTTTTTTTAAACGCAATAAAGCATAATATAGAAGGTGGACAAATAAGCATTGCAATGCAGGAAAACAAACTTGTATTTTCAAACAGCGGACAACCCAGCCCTTTAAACACAGATAAGTTATTCAAACGATTTTCAAAATCAAATCCTTCCGAACAAGGCACAGGTTTAGGTTTATCCATCATTAAGAAAATCGCTGACATTAATAATTGGACGGTTGCATACAATTATGAAAATAATCTTCATTCTTTTTCCATTCTATTCTAAAATTCAATCTTTCTTCTAAATCATGTTGCAGCTTTGCTCTATCATTTTTAATTCACTAAAAATAATAACAATGAAAAAGACAGCAGTAACAATGGTAGTAATGCTTTTTGCAACACTCACCTTCGCACAAAAAATGCAGGAAAAAAATGTACCTGCCAATGTAAAATCTACTTTTCAAAAAAAGTACCCAACAGCTAAAGAAGTAAAGTGGGACAAAGAAGGTGAAAAGTACGAAGCAAGTTTTGACCTTAATAAAACAGATAATTCTGTTTTAATGGATGCACAAGGCAACATTATTGAAACCGAAGTTGAAATTGAATTGGCCCAGTTACCAAAAGGTGTTTTGGATTATGTAAAAACGCATTATGCAGGTAAGCAAGCAAAAGAAGGAGCTAAAATTACCGATGCAAAAGGAATAGTAACCTACGAAGTAGAAATTAAAGGAATGGATTTAATTTTTGACAGCAACGGAAAATTTATTAAAGAATTAAAAGGGTAAAGCAATGCGGATGAAATTCAGTTTAATATTTTCATTACTTGTACTTACGATTTCAATGTTACAGGCGCAAACTTCGTCAGTAACAGTATCAGGCATGATGAAAGGCAAAGCGGATAAAACCGCTTTGCCTTTTGTAAACATAGTATTGAAAACAGAAAAAGACAGTGCTTTTGTTACAGGCACAGTAAGTAATGAAGAAGGAAGGTTTACATTAACCAATATAAAATCCGGTAATTATCTTTTGCAATTTTCTTATACAGGCTTTGCATCAAAATCACAACCAGTTTTAGTTGGTACACTAAGCTCTTTCTTAGACCTCGGCACAATAGAGTTACAGCAAGATGCAAAACAGTTACAGGAGGTTGTTGTTAACTCAAAGCAAGATGATGTAAGTAATAAAATGGATAAAAAAACTTATTCAGTTGCTTCAAACATAAGTCAAAGTGGTGGCTCGGTTTTACAGACTTTAAAAAATTTACCAGGCGTAACTACCAGCCAGGATGGAAAAGTGGAACTAAGAGGCAGCGATAAAGTAGCCATTTTAATTGATGGTAAACAAACGGCTTTAACAGGCTTTGGCAGCCAAACAGGTTTAGACAATATCCCTGCATCAGCCATTGAAAGAATTGAAATCATAAATAATCCATCAGCTAAATATGATGCCAACGGCAACGCAGGTATTATTAATATTATCTACAAAAAAAATAAGCAGCAGGGCTTTAATGGCAAAGTAGGTTTTACAACAGGTGTAGGAGCATTGTGGCAAAAAAAAGAAAACCTGCCCACTATCCGTCCACAATATCAGTCAACACCAAAAATCAATCCTTCCCTTTCTTTAAATTATCGTAAAAATAAAGTGAACGCTTTTTTACAGGCAGATTGGTTGTACACCGAAACACTCAACAAAAATGAATTTGTAAACAGAACTTTTGTTGATGGTGCAATCATTAACCAGCAAACAAAAAGAAACAGGAACACACATTTTGTTACTACCAAAGCAGGTATTGATTGGAGTATTAACAATCAAGATATGCTAACCGTTTCAGGATTGTTTGGCATTGAAAAAATAATTGACCGTGGCGACCAACCTTTTTTTAATAAGGATTATTCTAACAGACTTCGGCTTTGGCAGTTTTTGGAAGATGAATTAAAGACTACTGCGGTAGCATCAGTAGCTTATCAGCACAAATTTAAACAGGCAGGGCATTTATTAAATATTGGTTTCAATTATACATTTCACAGAGAAGATGAAAAATATAATTTCGTAAACACTTTGTCCACCTACACAGGTTTGGACTCTTTCAAGTTGCTATCAGATGAACACGTTGCCGATTTTAATATTGACTATGTAAAGCCTTTAAAGTATGGGCGAATTGAAGGAGGTGTAAAATTTCGCTATCGGGATATACCCACCAATATGCAATTTAAGCCGGGCTTAAATTCACCTTTAGATACCAATGCAGGTGGAGCAGCTACTTACACAGAAATTATTCCTGCAGTTTATGGTAACTATGTTTATGAAAGTAAAAAGATAGAAGCCGAAATTGGATTAAGGGTAGAGTATGTGGATTTGCAATACAAAGTAAACCCAAACCACAACACTTATAAAAGCGATGGTTACAATTATACACAGCCTTTTCCTAATGTAAGGTTGGCTTATAAAATAAACGACCAGAATAAAATTTCGTTGTTTTATAATAGAAGGGTTGACAGACCAAATGAAGTGGATATTCGAATTTTTCCAAAATATGATGATGCCGAAATTATTAAAGTTGGTAATCCTGCACTTCGTCCACAGTTTACAAATTCTTATGAGTTAGGTTATAAAACCACACTAAAAAAAGGTTATTTTTATTCCGCACTTTATCATCGCAGCACAGAAGGGACTATTACCAGAATTGCAACGCAAGTTCCACCAAGCACTTTGATTTATACCGTATTTCAAAATGCAGGGCATAGCAGTAATACAGGTATTGAAATGGTTTTACAACAGGACTTTTCAAAAGTATTTTCATTCAATACCAATGTAAATATCTATCGTAATATTATTGATGCTTTTACTGTTCAAAATAAATATCCTGTACCATCCATTTACACAGCGACAAAAGAACAGTTTACATCAGGCAATATAAAATTGAATGGCATTTTTCATTTACCCAAACAAACAGACATACAAATCACCAGCATTTATTTAGCCCCCGATATTATACCACAAGGCAAAGTAGGTACAAGATTTTCGGTAGATATGGGTATCAAAAAACAAATTCAAAAAAGTAAAGGTGAACTGTTTCTTAATGCAAGCGATATTTTTAATACCCTGAAATTAAAAAAGGAAATCAGCGGCAATGGCTTTAAATTAAACAGCACAGATTATTACGAAACACAGGTTTTTAGATTGGGATATAGTTACAAGTTTTAGAAAATTCATTTCACTTGATCACTAATATAAAAATACAATGAATAAGCTTCCACAAATTACTATTGCCTTTTGGATAATGAAAATTTGTGCAACCACATTGGGCGAAACAGCTGGCGATTTATTATCAATGACTTTAAATATTGGTTATGCAGTTAGTTCAATAATACTTTTACTTTTCTTTTTTAGTACACTTTCGGTCCAGCTTTTTAGTAAAAAATATCATCCTGTAATTTATTGGGCAGTTATTCTTGCCACAAGCACGGCAGGTACTACCATGTCAGATTTTATGGATAGAACCCTCGGTTTAGGATACGCTTTTGGCTCATTAATTTTAGTGGCCTTATTAATTACAACACTTGTAATTTGGCAAAAAACAGAAAAGTCGTTGTCTGTAACCAACATCAAATCCTTGCGTGGTGAAATATTTTATTGGACAGCAATTCTGTTTTCCAACACATTAGGTACAGCCTTAGGCGATTTTTTAGCAGACAATTCAGGGCTTGGTTTTATTGGAGGTGCAATTTTGATTGGTAGTTTACTAATTATAATTGTACTTGCTTATAACTTTACAAATATTTCCCGTGTTATACTGTTTTGGTTAGCCTTTGTTTTAACTCGTCCATTTGGAGCAACTTTTGGAGATTTGCTTACTAAGCCAATAGAAAAAGGTGGTCTTAATTTTGGTACAATCGGTTCATCAATTATCCTGTTTACTATACTTGTTATTTTAATAGTTTTAGCCATATTTAAATTAAACAGTAAACAGACAATTAAATTTTCAACCTTAAAAGACGGCTAATATCCAACAGAGGTTCGGCTGACAAAGTCTTGTATTTTTAACAACATACTGACAACAACACCGAAATGAGCACTCTAACAAGCCGACGCTGCAAGTCAGGCACATGGGCAGGCACACAAACCCACTGCACAGAAGCCAACCCTCCCAAGAGCATGCCTTTCCCTTTTAACTTAATTCTAACCATATTAAATGTTTGGTTTAAATTAGCTAATGAAAAACATAGATTCACGAACGCATACACGTGGTCAATCCATATATGTAGATGACATTCCATTGCAACAAGGTACTTTGTTTGGTGTGTCTTATGGTTCGCCTGTAGCACATGGGCAAATCAAAAATGTTGACTTTTCTGACGCCCAATCTATGCCGGGAGTAGTGCATATTTTTACATACAAAGACATAACCGGCGAAAACCAGATTGGTGGGATCATTCCCGATGAACCATTATTTGCAGAAGATATTGTTGACTTCTGTGGTATGCCCATTGCTTTTGTAGTTGCTAAATCGGATGAAGAAGCCCGGGCTGCAATAAAGAAAATAAAGATTGACATTGAACCCTTGCATGTTATTACCGACCCACGGGAGGCATATGCTGCCAACGAATTAATTGTTCCGCCGAGAACTTTTTCATTAGGAAATATTGATAGTGCATGGGATGATTGTACTCATATTGTCAAAGGTAAAGCCGATTCAAATGGGCAGGAACATTTATATATTGAAACGCAAGGTGCCTATGCTATTCCACAGGAAAACGATTGTATAAAAATCTATTCATCTACTCAAAGCCCACGGGCTACACAGTTTGCCGCAAGCCGTACTACAGGCATACCTATGCACCGCATAGAGGTGGATGTAACCCGCCTTGGCGGCGGATTTGGTGGTAAAGAAGATCAGGCAAATGCATGGGCAGCTATGTGTGCTTTGGCTGTTTGCAAACTAAATAAGCCTGTAAAGTATGTACTAAGCCGCATAGATGATATGGCTATGACAGGTAAGCGGCATCCTTACTCCACAGACTTTAAAATTGGGCTGGATGAAGACCTGCAAATCATTGCTTTTGAAGCAAGCTATTATCAAAATGCAGGAGCTGCTGCCGATCTTTCACCTGCTATTATGGAGCGGACTTTGTTTCATTGCACAAACACCTATTTCATTCCCAATGTAAAGGCGACTGCTTATAGTTGCCGAACTAATCTGCCTCCCAACACAGCTTTCAGGGGATTTGGTGGTCCGCAGGCAATGTTTGTAATTGAATCTGCAATAGCAAAGGTCGCAGATCAATTGGGGTTGGATGCGTCGGTAATTCAAAAGAAAAATCTTAACAAAACCGGAGACCAATTTCCTTATGGACAAAAGGCTGTAAGTGAAGCTGCTGCTTGTTGGAATAAAGCTGAAGCACTATACAATATAGAGACTATTAAAAGGGAAGTCGAGGGGTTCAACGCAGTGAATTCTATATATAAAAAAGGCATCTCCTTTATGCCGGTATGTTTTGGTATTTCATTTACAAATACTGCTATGAATCAGGCAAGGGCTTTAGTACATATTTATACAGATGGAAGTGTAAGTGTAAGTACCGGTGCTATTGAAATGGGACAAGGCGTGAATACAAAAATGCTTCAGGTTGCTGCTGCTGTATTTTCTTTGCCTGCGGCAAAAATAAAGTTACATACTACCAACACAAGCCGTATTGCTAATAGTTCTCCTTCGGCTGCAAGTGCTACGGCCGATCTTAATGGAAAGGCTGTGTTGATGGCATGCACAGCAATAGCTGAAAGGTTGAAACAGGTAGCAGCAGATGAACTGGCAGTTGATATTTCTTTAGTAACATTCAAAGACGAATTTGTTTATGCAAACGGCGAACAAACTCAACTGACATGGGATAAACTGGTTAATAATGCCTATTGGAAAAGAGTAAATCTGTCTGAACATGCGCATTACATAACTCCGGATGTACATTATAACAAGGCAACTGAAAAAGGACATCCTTTTGCATACCACGTATATGGAACTGCAATTACCGAGGTTACCGTTGATTGCTTGCGGGGCATTTATACTTTTGATGCTGTAAAAATTGTACATGACTTTGGGTCTTCCATGAATCCTGCAATTGACCGCGGACAAATAGAAGGTGGATTGGTACAAGGTATTGGTTGGATGACTTTAGAGGAGATAGTTTATGATAAGAATGGAAAATTGCGTTCTAATGCATTGTCAACTTATAAGGTACCCGATATATATTCAGTTCCCAAACTAATCGAAGTTGATTTTCTTAAAACTGAAAATGATAACATTGCGATCTTTAACTCGAAGGCTGTTGGCGAACCGCCATTAATGTACGGCATTGGAGCATTCTTCGCTATTCGGAATGCAATTAAAGCTTTCAACCCGAGTGCAGAAATTCCTTTTGATGCACCAATGACACCTGAAAAAACATTGACGGCTTTGTATTCTAAAGATAGTGAACAACGAACAGTTAATAGTGAACAACGAACAGTGATCAGTGAACAATGAACAACGAACCAGCGATCAGTGAACAACGAACAGTGATCATTATAATAAAAGCAATGAATTTATAGTAAGGAAATCTTTTTCTCTTTGTCTTCTTTGTCCCGTTGTGTGAATGAAAAAAATGCAAAAACAACTTAAAATCTGGCAACTCATACAAGATAGCCTTCAGGAAAATATTCCTGTAATGCTCTTGTATGTTTTAGAAAGTAATGGAAGCAGTCCTGGCAGACAAGGTTTTTTTATGGCAGTAGATGCACAGGGAAATATGCAGGGTTCCATTGGTGGCGGCATCATGGAACATAAGTTGGTAGAAATGGCAAAAGACAAGCTTCAATACAATGAAGACGAAGCATCGGTCAGGAAACAACTACATGATAAATCTGCCACAAAAAACCAAAGCGGTATGATCTGCTCTGGTGAGCAAACGGTTTTCATTTATAAAATTCAACTTTATGAATCGGGTGTCATAAATCAAATCATTGAATGTCTTGAGCAAGACAAAAGCGCATTGTTGGAACTGTCGCCGACCGGCGTTTCATTTAGCGAAGCCAAACACGAAAATTTAGTTGAATACACTTTTACATCAGAAAATGATTGGCGCTACCGCGAAAGAATTGGCTATATCAACCACCTTCATATTATTGGCGGAGGACATTGTTCATTGGCACTTAGCAGGATTATGTCTATGCTCAATTTCTATATTCATTTATATGACCATAGACCCGGTTTAAAAACATTTGAGGAAAATAATTATGCGCAACGAAAAATAATTGTTGAAGACTACACACAACTACAACAACTTTTGCAAAGCGATGAAAATAATTATGTAGTTGTGATGACATTTGGTTATCGAACAGACGATATTGCTGTAAGAGCCTTGTTGGATAAGCCGTTTAAATACTTCGGACTACTCGGCAGCAAAAAGAAAATTGAGAAAATGTTTGCTAACTATGAGGGAGGGGGAATTAGTCGTGAAATTTTACAGAAAATACATGCTCCAATCGGGATAGATATTCGCAGCCAAACACCGGAAGAGATTGCGGTAAGTATTGCAGCGGAGATTATTGGTGTAAAAAACGCTGAAGCCCACTGAAGGTGGAAAGAATCGTGATGTTAGTATCAGATGAAGGCATGACTAATTATTCCGGTGCATTATTTTTTGGTAGAATACTGAAAAACAGCTGTAATATTTCTGCAAAAAATTTTTTCATCACAACTTTAAAATTTTTCATAAATTAGCCTACTAAACTAATTTTTATGAAACTAATACTATTCTTTTTATTTGCCTTAATGGTAAGTTTTTGCCATGCACAAATAGGAATTGGAACTGCAACCCCAAACAAAAATGCTGCATTAGATATTACGAGCCCAAACAAAGGTTTATTGCTGCCACGTGTCAATGATACTTCTGCTGTTGCTGACCCATCTGCAGGCTTAATGATTTATAACCTTGCTACCAAGTCACCAAATTTTCATAATGGTACCAACTGGAATGCTCTTTCCAGAACTACTGCAAGTCTGGATTTAGATTCTATAACCTATACAATTACAGGTGGGCCAACAGGTTACACCAATGGAACATTTAATTGTTTAGCGGTGCAGAATGGTATTACTAATAGTGGAGGAGCTGCTAATTTTCAGGAAGTTTTATTGGTCAAAACTATGGATATTAATTCCACAGCATTTGCAAAAGGTGTACCGCTCGGTCTTCAATCAGGAAGCGGTTCATTTGTTATTGAAATTTTATTTTACAAAAAAAGTGCTGCTACACCTTATTATTCAGTCAAGTTAACCGAGTGTATTGTTACTTCTTATCAATTAGGTGCAAGCAATAGCAGCAGTATGTTTGAAGAGCAAATTTCTATTAAGCCTACAAAGTATGGCTTTAAAAACTGGGTTAATAATTTATCTTTTGGTTGGGATGTTGCGATGAACAAACCAATTCCTTATTAACACCAGTTTGTATTTTTCAATTGATTGTACATTTTAGTAAAGCAAGGATTGTATTATTTTCTTGTAAGGTTTTAATTTTTTTACTGCTGGTTCTTTTACAAATAGTTTCAGCTAAATGAAAGTATTTTAGCGACATAATTTCAGCAAATGTCAACGTATACCGACCCTGCAACCATTCTCAAGAAAGTTTTTGGTTATGATAGTTTCCGCCACAACCAACAGGAGATTATAGAACATGTAATTGCAGGAAAGCACTCTGTAGTACTAATGCCAACGGGTGGCGGCAAAAGCCTTTGCTATCAGGTTCCTGCATTGTGTCTGCCGGGTTTGACAATTGTGGTGAGCCCACTTATTTCACTAATGAAAGATCAGGTAGATGCGTTGGTAGCGAGTGGGGTAAAAGCAGCATTTCTAAACAGCTCACAAAGCAATGCCGAACAGGCATATATCTTTCAACAGTTAAAGGCTAAAGAACTGAAGTTATTATATTTGGCTCCCGAAAGATTAATGGGTAGCGAAACTAAATTTATACAGTTTCTTCAAGAGATTGAAGTGTCGCTGTTTGCAATTGACGAGGCACATTGTATCTCTCAATGGGGTCACGATTTCAGACCTGAATATTTGATTTTAGGAAAGTTGATTGAGAGCTTTCCTACAGTGCCGGTAATAGCGTTGACTGCAACAGCAGATGAGCTTACTCAAAAAGATATTATAGACAAACTCGGTCTCAACGATTTTAAGTTGTACGAGAATAGTTTTAACCGTCCTAATATTTGGTATTATGTAAAACCCAAAAGGAATTATTACATTGATATAGTTACTTATTTGGAAGATCATAAAAATGATACCGGTATTATTTATTGCTTAAGCCGTGCAGCAACAGAGCGGCTTGCAGAGGATTTAAGAGATGATGGCTTTAATGCAGCAGCCTATCATGCAGGTTTGGAAAAAAATATTCGTGAAGAACGGCAAAGCAAATTTCAAAAAGATGAGATAAAAATTATTGTTGCAACTATAGCTTTTGGCATGGGTATCAACAAGAGTAACGTAAGATTTGTTATTCATGCAGATCTCCCCAAAAATATTGAAGGATATTACCAGGAAACCGGAAGGGCTGGCAGGGATGGATTACATAGTGAGGCAATACTTTTTTATAGTGCAGGCGATGTAATTAAACTGAAAAGCTTTGCTAACGTAGAAGGCAATGAAGCACAGAGTAAAATCATGCTTCAAAAGCTTGATAAGATGAGCCGTTTTTGTGAGATAAAAACCTGCAGGCGAAAATACATTCTCAACTATTTTGGCGAAGATGCTCCTGATTATTGCGGAAGTTGCGACACTTGTCTCAACAAGCCTGAATTGAAGGACTATACCGTAATTGCTCAAAAAATACTGAGTACTGTTGCAAGGCTCAATCAGCGATTTGGAATAAACTATGTAGTAGATATTCTTAGAGGTAGCAATAATGTAAAAATAAAAAATGAACACAAGTCATTGAAAGTATATGGCATCGGAAAAGATAAGTCAAAAGAAGAGTGGACTCATTACACTAAGGAGCTTGTTGAATATGATTATCTGAAAATGAGTGAAGGACAATACCCAATAGTGCAGTTGACAGAAAAGAGTAGGGGAGTTTTGTATGATAGTGAAAAGGTTTATTTATCAGCACCTGTAAATATTGTTATTGCCAAAGAACCTTTGATTTATCAACAACATCCTTATGAGAAAGACTTGTTTGAAAAGCTGAAGGATTTACGTAATAAGTTGGCACGGGAACAAAATGTACCGTCATACATCATATTCAGTGACAGTACCTTACTTGATCTTGCTACTTATCTCCCTTTGCGTAAGGAAGACCTGACAAAAATTTCCGGATTTGGAGCATTTAAAATTGAACAATATGGCGAACAATTTTTAACGCTTATCCAGGATTATTGCAGTGAAGCAAAACTTGAAAGCCGAATTTCACTCAAGCAACCAAAAAGAGAAAGGAAACCCAAAAAGGAAAGCTTGTCTGACACCAAAAGTCTCACATTCAAAATGTACAAAGAAGGTTTGTCAATAGCCGAAATCATGGAAGAAAGAAAGCTTGGCCGATGGACCATAGAAGACCATTTGTGTTTTTTTATTTCTACAGGTGAAATTGTGCTAAATGAGTTTGTGGATCATAAAAAGCAGACTGCTATTAGGAATGCCGTTGAAAAATTCGGAACTGCGAGTCTCAAAATGGTGAAAGAAAATCTGGCTGATGATATTACTTATGGGGACATTAGAATGGTATTGGCTGGCAAAAACGAAGTCGCATAGTCAGGAGGCTTATAAATAGTTCAATTATCTTATCCCATATTTTACGTAGTTTTCCTTTTTAAATTATTTCTATGAAACTGTTGATATTGCTTGCTTTTTATAGTGCTATAACGTTCTCTTTGTGTGCTCAGATGCCCGTTGTTAATTCGGATGGAAGCATCTCAATTGAAAAAAATAATGCAAAATTTACTTTAACTCCTTTTGGGCGTAGTGTGATTAAAGTAACTATGCTTCCCAATAGTTATAAATCAAATGAAGCTATAAGTGATGCTGTAATGGCTAAACCTGTAAAATCGGCGGTCAAAGTTGCATCGGCAACCAATGCAGATTATGTTGTTTCATTGGGTACAATAAAACTTACTGCAAGAGGCGATACTTTTTATTTTGGTAAAAATGGAAATGCGGTGATTGCCGAAACTATGACTGATGGCGAGTTTAAAGGCTTTCGTTTTCTGCTGGGGCAGGGGGAAAAAATATATGGTTCTGGCGAAAGGGCTTTGCCATTAGATAGAAGAGGCTACAAACTTAATTTGTACAATGGACCATGGTATGGATATGGAATGGGTGCGGATAATCTTAACTATTGTGTTCCCTTTATTACTTCCTCAAATAACTATGCATTATTTTTCGACAACCCGTCAAAAGGATATTTAGATATTGGCAAAACCAACATTAACATACTTGAATATGGAGCTTTAAGTGATGAACTAAACTTTTATCTGATCGAAGGTAATTCAAATGAAGAAATTCTTGCTGCATATCATTCTCTCACAGGTACTCAACCTATGCCACCACGCTATGTAATGGGCAACTTTATGAGCCGGTTCGGTTATGTAAGTGAGTCGCAATTGACAGAAATAAAACAACAAATGCTGGATGCAAAAATCCCTTTTGATGCAGTAATCATTGACCTTTTTTGGTTTGGTAATACAGTACAGCAAACATTGGGCAACCTGCAGTGGATCAATAAAAAGGCGTGGCCCAATCCCGCAAAAATGATTGCAGGTTTAAAAAAAGAAGGAATCAAAACCATCCTTATTACTGAACCTTTTTTTATCGATTCTTCATTGAATTATAAGACATCTGCAAAATACAATGCTGTAGATAGCGCAGGTAAACCTTACGTGATAAATGATTTTTATTTTGGGAAAGCTGGTTTGATAGATATTTTTAGAAAGGACAGTCGTGATTGGTTTTGGAGCAAATACAAAGCACAAATGAATATTGGGGTTGATAATTGGTGGGGCGATTTGGGCGAACCGGAAAAGCATCCTTCAGCAATTTATCATAACCTCAAGGACCTTGGATTTAAAAGAATGTTTAAAGCAGACGAAGTACATAACCTCTATGGGCATTACTGGACAAAAATGTTGTACGAAAAATATGCACTTGAGTATCCTGATAAACGATTGTTTACGCTCAACCGTAGTGGCTTTGCAGGTACACAACGTTATGGCATTATTCCATGGACAGGCGATGTAGGCCGTAACTGGAGTGGATTTCAGGCACAAATGCCTATAATACTCGGCATGAGTATGAGTGGTGTACCTTACGTACATAGCGATGCAGGTGGATTCTCTAATGCTGATAAGGACGAAGAGTTGTATATACGCTGGTTACAGTTTGCACAGTACACGCCTATCTTCAGGCCACATGGTACAGAAATTGCCACTGTTGATCCGGGCCTAAATAATTTTCCCAGTGAGCCGGCCTTACATCCTGAACCCTATAAATCAATTGCTAAGCGCATTGTTGACAATAGATATGCTTTGCTTCCACATAATTATACCCTTGCTTATCAGCAATCAAGTACAGGAAAGCCGCTGATAAGTCCGCTTTATTATTATTTTCCAAATGATACTACTGCACGTAATGTACAGGATGAATATATGTGGGGTAGCGATATGCTTATAGCACCTATTACAGAAAAAGGTGCAACCAACAGAAATGTGTATTTACCGCAAGGGAAATGGTATAATTATTCAACTTACACTATAACTCCAGGCGGTTCATGGTTTAAATATGATGCCGACATTGAAACAATTCCCGTATTTGTGAAAGAAGGTAGTTTTATTGTTACCAATAACACATGGTTAGCCAATACAGTGAAGTACAACACATCAGACATCACAGTCACCTATTATCCTTCGGAAAAATATTCTGACTATACACTCTACGATGATGACGGAAATACCAATAAGTCAATAGAGAAAAATCTCTTTGAACTTATAACTTTTGAAACAGCCGGATGGGACAAGGAAACAAAAATAACCATTAGAAGCAACGGTGGTAATTTTGCCGGCAAACCGAAGTCAAGACTCATTAATTTTGTGATTCCCGGGTTGCAAAAATCTCCCTCTTCAGTATTAATAAATGGTAGGTTATCAACTGATGTGAGTTGGAGTGAGAATCCTAATTTGCTTACAATTAAAATACCTTTTACCGGGGATACGAAAGAGATTGTTATAAAAAAAGCTAAGTAAACAAAGTAGAAGTAAGGCCGTTAAAATTTATGGCTGGAATTATTTATAAAAATAGAGCTTCCATTTTACAGGAAGCTCAAGGTTTAGGTTTGCAACGGCCTCTCTTTTTGAAAGACAAGTGAAGTAAACATTCTTTTAAGAATGTTAATAGTTACTTTAGTTACATTTATAACCAAATAAGACATTCATGTTTTTTAAGGAATACAATAAATTTTCTATCGAAGTAATGTGAGTGTTCCCCTAAAAGTTTTGCCGGTAGCAGCCAGGGTTACAATGTAATAATAAACACCTATTGGTGCAGGGTTTCCATGGATAGTACCGTCCCATGGTTTATAGCTTCTAAGATTTTTGTAAATCAAAATTCCATATCTGTTGTATATCTCCACATTAATGTTGTCAGTAGTTTTTAGTCCTTTCATATTCCATGTATCGCCTGTCCCATCCCCGTTTGGTGAAAAGGCATTGGGAATAGAAAATGTAGGACAAATACCTTTAGAAACAACAACGCTGTCACTTGCGGCGCAACCATTTGTGTCAATCACTCTAACCCAAAAAATACCTATGTTCAATACCGCTAAGTTTGATGCAGTAGAACTATTCTGCCACAGATATCTTTTAAAATTGCCGGGATAAAAATTGCGGGTATCTATGCCTTCACAAATATTTATATCAGGCCCAAGGTAGGGTTTGGGTAGTGGATAAACAGTAAGTTTTGTTGTTGTTTCAACCGGGCAATTATTAATAATATTGTTTTCAACGTACATGCCCGATGTAGTTTGATAACTTCCATTCAAAAAAATCCTGTTGCCTTCGCAAATGGATGTATCTATTTTTATTAAAGAATCAATTACAGAAAGTGTTATAGTTCTTATGCTGTCGCAGCCATTTGCAGAACTATTTGCAAATGTGTCTATGTATATACCGCTACTGCTATATCCCATTAAGGCACTTCCTTGACAAATTGTTTTAATCATGTTGCTTAGGCCAAGTGGTTTTACAGAAAGGGTTAATGTTCTTATACTGTCACATCCATTGACTCCGGTAAATGTATCTGTGTAAACTCCATTGGTATAATGATTCCAAAGTGTATCGCCTTTGCAAATACTTGCATTTATTGATCTGAATGTTTTGTTGTTAATGGTTATGCTCAATGTATCACTACTTGTAGAACAACTAGGAAAGGTTGCAGTTAAAATGTATTGTCCAGTATTTATTGAGGTAACATTAGCAATAGAAGTCACAGGTGTTGATGCAGCAAAACCATTAGGGCCTTTCCAACTGTAGATGGCACCTGCAAGTGTATCAGTAAATAGTTGTAATGAAGAGCCATTGCATAGTAAAGTACCATTGCTTTTCGCTTCTGCTTTAATTACAGCAAAGTCACTGAAATATCCAAATCCTGTACCTGATGAAGTGCCTCCCTGCAATAGTCCAAGATGAAACAAGTGACTTGTATTGGTAACCCTGATAAGGCTACCTACACCATAATTAAGCGATACTTTAGCAGCATACCAATTGTTGCTTGTACCCGGAACTGAAAAAAAATCTGATGCCTTTATTATGCCCGAAGACCCATTGACAAGAAAATTATTTTGCCCACCGTTTTTTACAAGTATTGTTACATACAAATTTTCATTTGAAGTAAGTCTAAATGAAATGCCGGAGCTGCCGGTACAGTTTATTTTAGGTAAAATAGCTGTTCCTACTTCGCAACCAATGCCCGAAAGATGATAAGCATAAAATTGGTTACTGCTCTGAAAATATGAACTGCTGGCGGCGATAGAAGCTTCAAAACTTTGGCCGGCATTCATTGTTGTAAGGTAGTTGCCATCCTGATTGATAATAGTGCCATTACTCACTGCCATTAGATATACTTTGTCAAAAGGTGCATTCAGCTCACCTTTTATAGCAATGTATTCGTTTCCAATAATGTTTGTTGGTACTGTTTGGTCTCCACCCAAATCCTGGCAACCACCAAAGGAAGGACCAACTGATATTTCATCATCGCTCAAAGTTATGGCAATTGGTTTGTTGCTGGTAACATGCGATCCTTGCAAATGCAAGGATGCAGCTTCGCTTATAGCTGTTGCAGCATAGGTTTGTCCTTTGTTGAGCGTTATAGTAAATGGTGAACCTGCAGTATGGCCAACAATATTATTAGACGGATTAATAGTTACGGTTGTATTGTTTTCAGTAGCTACAATATTGAACGATGAATAACAACCGGATCTGTTGCTAAATATTGTTTGAGAAGATATCCAGAAATTTGTTCCTAAGGCGTTTTTTCCTTTGAGTGAAAATAGATCAGGGTTTGTACCGTTTGCATTTACTTCATAATAGACTGAAATTTTAGCAGTTGATGAAATTTTTAAACCATTGTTTAGAATCGCATTGGCGGGTTTACATTCTATGTTATCAATCCAATTGGTGAGGTCAATTGAATAGTTGGTGTTGGGGTTTATTGTAAATGTTTGGGTAGGCATTCCTCCACTTGCGGGTTGAGATACAGTAACAGTAGCTGCTTGATCGTAACTGCTAATGTTCAGGACAATTGGTCTGTCTTCCTGTGAACTGCCTGCAAAAGAATTTAAAAGTTCAGGTGCGGCAAACCAAAAAGATGTATCAGCCTGGCTATGGGCTATAGTCGAAAAGTATAGTAAGCAAATTATAATTGCAGATAGCTTACCAATCATTTCCTATGTGTTGTTGAGTAAGTATTCACTTCAATTTCGTTCTTTAATATTAAAGTGTAAATATCTCAAAAAACAACAACGTTGTCTATTATTAATATTTGTGGAGAGATGAGCTCTCAACTGATAATTGAGATTAGACAATTCTACGGCAGATCTGTAAATTCACTTTTCAATAAATTTATAAAAAGCTGTCCCGTAAATCAAATTTACGGGACGGCTTTATGTTGGAACTAAATTAATCTTTAATCAATTACCAAAGCCTGTGTATGGTTGATTAAACCATTGCTCCACGTAAGGTTGTATTTGCCGGCAGGCAATCCTTTTATGTTCATATTAGTTTGCACCGCTTCGGATGTTACTGTTGTTCTTCTCAATATTCTACCTGTAATATCGGTTAGCAATAGTTGGGCAATACTATTGGTTGATGGGTGTGTGACAGTAACCATATCCCTTGCAGGATTTGGATAAATGCTAATTTGATCATCTGCATTGTTGTTTATCATTCTTATTGGGCTATATTCAAATTTGCCGTCTTTGTCCATCATTTTGAGGCGATAGAACCTCACCCCCGGCCCCTCTCCAACTTGGAGAGGGG
>JANMMU010000140.1:0-12520 GCA_031373555.1 Segetibacter sp.
GGAACGCAGATTTTGAAGATGATTATGATTAGTATGATTTTTTGAATCCTTTACATGACCTTTATTTTTTGAAAAAAAATCTGTGTAAATCCTCACTATCATAAAAATCTGCGTTCTAATTTCCACTCGGTAATTATTGGAACGCAGATTTTGAAGATGATTATGATTAGTATGATTTTTTAAATCCTTTATATGACCATTATTTTTTGAAAAAAAATCTGTGTAAATCCTCACAATCATAAAAATCTGCGTTCTAATTTCCTTTGGTAAAGATTGGAACGCTGATTTAGAAGATGGCCATGATGAGTATGATTTTTTTAAATCCTTTACATGACCATTATTATTAAAAAAAAATCTGCTTAAATCCTCACAATCATAACAATCTGCGTTCTCAAAAATATTTACACAGTAACCATTGCACTATGCACTGCAGTCGCCATTTCCTTAATTAACCCAGGATTTTTTTCAATTGAATTTCCAATAACAATTACATCTGCACCGGCTTTGCAGTTCAGGTAAGCCTTTTCAGGGTCAGTGATACCACCACCAACAATCAGAGGCACCTCAATATTGGCAGAAACCATTTCAATCATACTTTCTGTAATGGGCCTTTTGGCACCGCTGCCGGCATCCATATATATCAACTTCATACCAAGCATTTCGCTTGCCATAGCTGTACATAGGGCTATTTCATTTTTATCAGAAGGAAGAGGAGTAGCGTTTGATATATAAGAAACAGTAGTAGGAGCACCTCCATCCACCAACATATACCCGGTAGGCATTATTTCAAGGCCGCTTTTTTTAACAAAAGGGGCACTTACTACGTGTTGACCAATTAATAATTCAGCATTTCTGCCGCTAACCAAAGAAAGATAAAGCAATGCATCAGCATATTTGCTCACCTGTGCAGGGCTGCCGGGGAAAAGAATTACAGGTATATAGCATAAAGATTTAATTTGTTGTATGCAGTCATCCAGGTTACTTGATATAATCAAACTACCTCCTACCAGAAAATAATCAACTTTGGACTCTATTGAAATTGAAACCAATTGCTCAATCTTATGACTGTCAACCTTATCCGGGTCAATTAGTACCGCCAGAGATTTTTTGCCCTGCTGTTTATTCTTTATAAAATGCTGGTAAAGCGTATTCTTCATGCAACTGGTTGTCGTGTCTTGCAAAAATGCTGAAAATTTTTTGTAAAAAGACGTATATTTTCAAACCTTCGCTGCTTATATTAGATTTATGCTAATTAGACAGGCTTTTATTGGCAGAAAATATTGCACTTTTTATGCCGTAATATAAGGAATTTCATAAGAATAATGCCAATTTTATTGAACTCTATTAAATAATAATATTTTCAATTTTCAAGTAAAAAATTATCCCCAAAAAATTATTTTTTGGTAATAACTTTCTCTAATGCAGTCCTGCCAATATCTGGGGATGTTACAATAAAGTTTTTCCACAGACTGTTGATATTAATACTTACACTTTCTCCTTAGGAAAAAATATTTTCGTAATCCCGCTTTCATTTCGGGTCGGATTTATTAGCGATTTAAAAAAATTACCCAAAATATATAAATACATTGCACATGGCCACACCCAAAACCAACAAGGGACTTCAGTTCCAGCGTCGTTTTACAAAAGAAGGAGTACATCCCTTCGATATGTTTACGTACGACTATAGAACCAGTATTATACGTAATCCATCCGGAGAGGTGGTGTTTGAAATGAATAATGTAGAAGTCCCGGCTCAATGGAGTCAGATTGCTACAGACATCATTGCCCAAAAATATTTCCGCAAGGCCGGTGTACCACAACCTGATGGTAGCGTGGGCCGCGAAACATCTGCAAAGCAGGTAGCGCATCGTATGGCCAATTGTTGGAGAGTGTGGGGTGAGAAGTACAACTACTTCAACAGTAAAATGGATGCGCTTATCTTTTACGAAGAATTGGTGTATTCCATCCTTAATCAGGCATGTGTACCAAACAGCCCACAATGGTTCAATACCGGATTGCACGAAAGTTATGGTATTACAGGTAAGCCACAGGGGCATTACTATGTAGATCAGAATGATAGCAAGTTAAAAAAATCAAGTTCAGCCTACGAAAGACCGCAACCACATGCATGTTTCATTCTTAGTGTAGAAGATGATTTGGTAAATGAAGGCGGCATTATGGATTTATGGGTACGTGAAGCAAGGATTTTTAAATATGGTTCAGGTGTGGGTACAAATTTCTCCAATTTTCGCGGCGAAAATGTGAAATTAAGCGGCGGTGGAACTTCAAGCGGATTAATGAGTTTTCTGAAAATAGGAGACCGGTCAGCAGGTGCTATTAAAAGCGGTGGAACAACAAGGCGTGCCGCCAAAATGGTTTGTCTGGATTTAGATCATCCGGAAATTGTTGATTTTATAGACTGGAAAGTAGAAGAGGAGAAGAAAGTAGGCGCACTGATAGCCGCAGGATATGCAAGTGATTACGAAGGTGAAGCTTACAGAACTGTTAGTGGTCAGAACTCTAACAACTCTGTACGTATCCCAAATGAGTTTTTTGAAAAACTGGCCAAAGGCGAAGATTGGGAATTAAAAGCAAGAACTGATGGCAGGGTAATGAAAAGAATTCCTTCAAAGGAATTGTGGAATAAAATAAATTATGCAGCATGGAGATGTGCCGATCCGGGTACCCAATACAACACTACCATCAACGAGTGGCATACTTGCCCCAAAGGTGGCGAAATCAGGGCTTCTAACCCTTGCTCTGAATATATGTTCCTTGACAATACAGCTTGTAACCTTGCCTCTGTAAACCTTCGTAAGTTTTACGATGATGAAACAGGAAAGCTGGATGTAGAAGGATTTGAATACACATGCCGTTTATGGACTGTCGTGTTGGAAATTTCTGTATTGATGGCACAGTTTCCAAGCAAAGAAGTAGCACAACTTAGTTATGACTACAGAACGCTTGGATTAGGCTTTGCAAATCTTGGCAGTGTACTTATGGTTAGCGGTATAGCTTATGACAGCGAAGAGGCGTTAGGAATTGCAGGCGCTATTTCTGCAATCATGACCGGTGTAGCATACAGAACAAGTGCTGAAATGGCTAAGTTCCTTGGCACTTTTAGCAAATACCCTGAAAACAAGGAAGACATGATGCGTGTAATGCGCAACCACAGGTTAGCAGCTTATGATGCTGATAGCTATGAGAAATTAAGCATTAAACCACAAGGTATAAAAGCTAAATTTTGCCCTGATTATATGCTGACTGCCGCATGCAAAGCATGGGATGAAGCAGTAGAAATGGGCGAAAAATATGGCTATCGCAATGCACAAACTACAGTTATAGCACCAACAGGTACTATTGGTCTTGTTATGGATTGCGATACAACTGGTGTTGAACCTGACTTTGCATTGGTAAAGTTTAAGAAGTTAAGCGGTGGTGGTTATTTCAAAATAATAAATCAATCAGTTCCATTAGCGTTAAAAAATCTTGGGTACAGCGAGAAAGAAGCTGATGCTATTGTTAAGTATGCTGTAGGTTCTGGTACATTTGACGGTGCTCCTTTCATCAATCCACAAACACTTAGTGAGAAAGGCTTTATAGCCGATGAAATTAAAAAACTAAGCGATGCAGTAAAATCTGCCTTTGAAATAGGCTTTGTTTTCAATCGTTTTACACTTGGTGATGCATGTTTGGAAAGACTGGGCTTTACAGAAGAACAATACAGCGACTGGAACTTTAACCTGTTAGAAGAATTAGGTTTCGCCGATGAACAAATAGATAAAGCAAACGATTACATCTGTGGCACCATGACCGTAGAAGGTGCACCATTGTTGAAACCGGAACACTTATCAGTATTTGATTGTGCAAATAAATGTGGTAAAAAAGGACAACGTTTTATACATCCGCATGGTCACATACGTATGATGGGGGCTACACAACCTTTTATCAGCGGTGCAATCTCTAAAACCATCAACCTGCCCAATGAAGCTACTGTTGAAGAAATAGCAGATTGCTATTTGCTTAGCTGGCAGCTTGGTCTAAAATCTAATGCACTGTACAGAGATGGTTCTAAGTTGTCTCAACCACTTAGCAACAAAAGCGATAAGAAAAAGAAAACCGATGAAACTGCAGGAGAAGAAAGTGCAGTTACAGCAGAAAATCAAGCAACAAACAGCGAAACAAATATTGTTGACCTTAGTAAACTTACAGTAGAAGAGTTGTTGGAAGAAGTAACCAAGCGTATGCAGGATTCTCCTGATACAGTACTGAAGCGTAAACTGAGTAATATTGTACAAAGAAAATCTTTGCCTGCAAAACGTCTTGGGTTTACGCAAAAAGCCAAGATTGGTGGTCAGGTTATTTTCTTACGTACCGGTGAGTACAACGACAATACCCTTGGAGAAATATTCATAGACCTTGCAAAAGAAGGTTCTACACTACGCAGTCTGATGAACTGTTTTGCCATTGCTGTTTCAGTTGGCTTACAGTATGGTGTGCCATTAGAAGAATTTGTAGAAAAATTTGTGTTCACCAAATTTGAACCTGCCGGTATGGTAGATCATCCAAACATTAAGATGACATCATCTATTGTTGACTTCATTTTCCGTTGCCTTGCTTATGAATATATGGGTCGCACTGATTTGGTTCATGTATTAGACAAGCCTGAAGTAGGTAATCTTGGCGATGATACTGACGATGTTAAAGCTGAAAAAAATGAGTTAAGCAGTGTTCGGGTTACTCCATCTACACCCACAGTAGTACAGCCTCAAAAGGTTAGGACTATGCATGCTGTAAAAATGGATGCCGGCATAGATGCTGTAAATGCTGCCGCTAAAAACATGCAAAGCGATGCACCTGCCTGCAATGTTTGCGGACACATTACCCTAAGAAGCGGTACATGTTACAAATGCCTGAATTGTGGCAACAGTATGGGTTGTAGCTAAAATTTAAAAGCTTTTTTATAATAAAATGCCCCATCAAATTAATTGATGGGGCATTTTAATTTTGTTTAAAAATAGATGGTTATGGAACCACAATCGTTTTTTGACTAACAGCATAAGCGCTAAAATAGCCCAATGCCCCACCTTCAATATTACTCACCGGATTGGCTGGTGTGGCACTCTGATTTTCACCGGTTGACGATTCGCTAAGACTAAACCAATAAGTGTAAACGGGTTGGTCTATGCAAAGCAGTTGAGTGGTTACAAGATCGCCTGATTTTATATTGTTATCGCGGTTTATGAGTGGTCTTGTTACAGTTCTTCCATCAGTCAGTTCATCGTTTTGAACATAAATAAATTTTTCCTGTTTGCCATTGATATAATTAATCAAACGGTAACTATTTCCTTTACCAAAAGGGTCTTTGTAAGAAGGATAAACGGTTTTGTTTTTGTTATTTCCAAAACCGACTTCATTGATAGTTATGGTATCAAGTGTAACAGATTTTGGCATAATGCTGGTGGATGTAAAAGTCTGTCCATTAACTGTTATCGTCAAACTGTAGCTGCTATCAGGCATACCTGTAAATGCATTTGTTTCATACACTCCGGCTGCTGTTGGAGTTAAGCCGTAAGTATTTCCATTGTTCACTTTTATAGCAACTGTAGCACCTGTAAGGCCAACAAAGTCGTTGCTCTCTTCAAATGTTTTTGACATCGAAATGCGTACAACCGGAGTTTGTGTATTTGCTAATGTTCCTTCTATAACTACCTGTCTGTTGGCCGCTTGTAGGTCCAGTTTTATCACCTTTTCACAAGATGCTATTGTTATAATCAGCATCAGTAAAGCACCAAGTCGAAATATATTTCTGATCATGATTATTTTATTTTAAAATTGAAAGAAATGGAAGGAATCCAACGAAAGAGTGCGGTTCTGAGTGCTTCGGTTTTAGTAGGATCATCTTTGTTGTCGCGGAAAGTAATGGTGTAGGCATTCTCTCTGCCATAAGCATTGTACAAACTAAAAGCAAGTTCAGAAGAATATTTTTTCTTGTTCTTTAGCTGCACAGTGGCGCCCAAATCAAGCCGGTGATAAGACGGCATCCTATAACCATTTCTGTTTGTGTAGTAATAGACCGTTTGACCACCAACACTATATTTCCCGTTAGGGAAAGTAATAGCATCACCGGTGTAGAAAATCCAATTGGCACTTAGGTTCCATTTATTATTCAGTTGATACATACCCACCAATGCAATGTCATGTGTACGGTCCTGACGGGCATTGTACCATTGGTTTTTGTTTATGCCATTGATGAACCGTTCTGTTTTTGAAAGGGTATAACTTGCCCAACCGGTGAATTTTCCTGTTTTCTTTTTCAGCATCATTTCTACGCCATAAGCCCTTCCTTTTCCATAAAGTAATGCAGTTTCAATAGCGTTGTTCGTAAAAACATCAGCACCATCACGGTAGTCGGTAATATTTTGCATTTGCTTATAATAACTTTCTACAGTAAGTTCTACAGAGTTGTTGTAGAGATTCTTATAGTAGCCAATTGAATATTGGTCGCTTATTTCTGGCTTAATAAGATTGCTGCTGCTTACCCATTTGTCTGTAGGGTTGCTGCTTGTGCTGTTGCTAATAAGGTGCATGTTTTGCACATTGCGTACAAAGCTTCCTTTCACAGAACTGGTATTGTTAAACTGGTACCCTATCGCAATTCTTGGTTCCACATTCAGGTAAGTCTTTACTACTTTGCCACTGGCATAACTTGTTGTGTCTAAAACCTTCCCATCATTGTCAATATTGTAAAAATCGCCTTTACCCAACACATTAAAAGCGGTAAGTCTTGCACCGTATGTCACTGATAATTTAGCATTGGCTTTGTAAGTATTACTGGCATACAAACCACTTTCAAGCGAATATCTTTCCTGTTGTTTTTGTGTTGTTACACTACTTGTTTCAGAGCCTGTTATCTCCCCGGGCCTAACTACATGGTAAGTACTACTCCACCCAAAACGGAAGTTGTTTTTTGAATTAATACTGTACTGATAATCCTGCTTCAGGTTCCAGTCTCTTATTTGAGAGAAGATGTTGAAATCATTTGCACCACTGGTGATTTGTATTTTGTAGTCGTAATTGCTATAGATGAGTGAGGTGTTTGCAAACAATCTTCCGTTAAAGATGTGGTTCCATCTTAGCGTACCCGTTCCGTTGCCCCATCCAATGCTGAACTGTTTTCCAAACCCAAGTATATCACGTCCAAAATATCCGCTTAGGTACAATTTGTCTCGCTTACCGAGTTCATAATTCAGTTTCATGTTCAGGTCATAAAAATAAAGCCTGCTGTTTTTGATAGAAGTGTCTTTTGATCCTTTTAAAAACATGTCAACATAGGTTCTTCTACCTGTGACCAAAAAAGATGAAACACCTTTTTGAATAGGTCCTTCCACATTTAGTTTGGCTGATATTAAACCCACACCGCCACTAACATTGTAGTTCTGATTATTACCATCATTCATCTTAATGTCCAATACTGAAGAAAGCCGACCACCATATTGTGCTGGCATCCCACCTTTGTATACCGTAATGTCTTTAATGGCATCACTATTAAAAGTTGAGAAGAAGCCAAGCAAATGCGAAGCATTGTAAACATTGGCTTCGTCGAGCAATATCTGGTTTTGATCACTTGTGCCACCGCGAACAAAAAACCCCGCATTGCCATCGCCGGCTGATTTTATACCGGGCAATAATTGAATTGTTTTAAGCACATCTTTTTCCCCTAACAAAACAGGGATGTTTTTGATATCGCTTACACTTAGTTTTTCTACTCCGGTTTGTGTTCCGGCAATACTGCGACCAATATTTCGTGTGGACCGAACAACTACTGTTGCCAACTCTTTGGATTCATCAGATAAAAAAATGTTTTGACTTATGTTATTTGTAACATCAATTTTTAAAGTGTCACTCATTTTACCTATGGAGGTTACTTCTATACTATAAATGCCTTTAACCAAAGAGAGTGAATAGAATCCGTATTCGTTAGAAGTAGCACCGGTATTGGTTTCTAATACCCGTAATGAGGCACCAATAATTGTTTCGCCGGTTTTTTTGCTTTTGATAATGCCGCTAATTGTAAACCTGTTTTGAGCTAATAAATTGGTTTGGGAGAATAAAAGTCCAATTAGGAAAAGTACAAGATGACTTTTCTTTTCAAATACCATGTTGCTATGTTTAAATGAGAAATAAATGAATGTTGATTGTATGATCACAATTTTCGTTGCAAAATATAACAGCTTTCATACAGAAAATGTTCAGAAACAAATTGTTAACAATTTAATTAATAATGATAGTAAATTATCAATTTCAACATTCAATAGTAAATAATCCTACTTTCTGTTTACAAAATCCCGCAGGTAACTACAGCTATTGTAGGCTTCTTTGTAAAATGGTGTGTTCCGGTATTCTTTCACAAATGTTGGGAAGTATTTATTATAGTGAAACTTGTCGAAAAATGCGGCCTCATCTTTCCTTCGGCGATCATCATCATTTTTGTAGGCATAATAATTGGGTTGGCGCAATTGTTTCTGGCTACACTTTGCCATCATAAAAAGGCAACGGGCTTTAAAGTTTTTATCAGTTGAAGCATTCATGGCTTTCGCAAAATAATTATGGGCATTGAAACAACCATAATATTCCTTTTCAAACCTGCTGGCATCTTCGGGGAAATCATATCCTTCAGTACTTGGTCTAAAGTATTGTACCAGTTTCCAGGCATGGCCATAGTAACTCATATTGTACAACCCGGTGGCTAATTTGTAATAGTTTTTTGACTGGTTGGTTTTACTGTTTTTAACCGCGGCCATTAGCCTTTGCATCTCCTGTGCAAAAGCAATCTTGGTGGTTTTAAATTTAACTTCTGATGGCAATTGCTCTTCTCTGTCGTTCAATAATTCTATGAAAGGATTGGTATAAATAGCTAAAGATTCTTTATGCCTGGTTTTCTTAAACCAGGCAATTGCATTGGTATAATCATACTCCCTAAGGTAAGCTGTGCCCATAAAATCAATGACCCGGGTTTGATTGATTGGATTGCGTCTGAATAAATATTTTTCAAAGTTTGAAGGGTTTTTTTTGGTTAAAAGTGTATACAGTCTCACCACATCTTTTTGGGTTACTTTATTTCTTAAGAAATCAATGCTATTACTATAATAATCATATTCCGGATACATCATTCTCATTTCAGCCATTCCATAAGCAAGAGCCTCTTTGGCCATATCTCCCTGTTGGTGATAGCGTTGTGCAACAACCTCACTCATCAGGTTTCGGTAGAAATTTTTCCAATAGCTATCGTTATAGTAATGATCCTTCACCTTTTTGTCTTTTTTAGCCATATTCTCGAGCCACTTGACATCTGGTAAAATATATTCTTCAAGTACCGCATCCATTTCTTTTCGTTCATTTATTTTGACTAATAATCTCGTAAGCCTGCATTGTTCTGCTATCCGAGCTGATGGGTGGAGGTTTTCGGCTGCTACAATGTATGCTTTGGCCTGGTCGTAATCTTTGACTATGAAGGATGTGTAAGCTGCAGCCAGAGCAAATATGGACGGATTTTTTATCTTTTTATTTTTACTTGCTGCGCAAAAAAAGGCAATCATTTTTGTTGCTAGTTTGGATGCGGCTATTTGGCCATTTTTAGAAAGGTGAGGAGTACTTCTGTTGTAATAAAGAGATAAGCCACCTTTTTCTCTTTCCAACATGGGTGTGAGATAACTTTCTTCCAGTTTATTTATTTCCCGCACCGCCAATACCTCCAATACTTTTGATGAAGGATAAAGGTGATAAATCTCTTTGAGTGTTTTAATGGCTTCATTTTTATTGCTTAATGCAAACATTGCCAACATACCGGCTCTTTCTTCGTTGGTTTTACAAAGACGGAGGTATGCTTTTTTATTTTTTTGCTCACTTGTACTCCATTTAAAACTCAGATAATTGGAAACCTTTTTTGCATCAGAAGCAAAGAATGCTTTGCTGTACAAATATGCGGCCTCTTCATATTTTTTCATTCTAAATAAAGCTCCAGCTTTCAGCGAAAGTGACAAATTCTTTAAAATGCTTTTTGCAGGATTGGGGATTATATATTTTTCATAGTGTTTAAAGGCATCCTTATCGTTGTTGTTGTAGAATTCAAGGCGTACCAATTGATATGCATATCTTAACTTTAAAAAATTCTTTGTACAACTATTATATTTCTGATTACAAATATTTATGAGTTCTTTCATTTTCATCCCTTCTCTTACAATTGGTTCCCATCTGTTATCATTTCCCATCACAAAAGGCTCTATTTTTTTCGCGAAAATGATATAATCCAATGCTTCATAATCCCTGTTTTTTATAAGGTATTGCGCCATTGAATTGTTTCTAGCAGCTTTGGGCAGAAAGTCCTTTCCTTTCTTTTTTGCAATGAGTTTTATATTTTCAACTTCGTTACCGGAATATTTAAAAACCAGCTCTTTTGCATCTACTTTGTAAATATGTTTTCCGCAATAAGCAGCCCATTCTGATGCCAAAACATCTGTAGTTTCTTTTGGCTCATTTTCATCGTACAGAAACTTAATCCCGGAGTAATAAAACGGCTCATAAGCCCGGGTATCTGCTAATTTGGGATGAAAGAATGTGGTGTAGTAATCATAAGGATCTTCATCAGGTCCGCAGCCAATAATGTTATTGGGTATAGCAATGCAGGCAGCACTAATGCAGGCTGCTATAAATACTTTGAATTTCATTAAATGAATATTTACTTAAAACTAATGAATCAAAGTGAAAAAGTGAAACGGATAATGAATCTGTGTTTAGTTTTTTGCCAAGTGCCCCTGTTGTCTTCATTATTTCGTTGTAACTGCTTACCTCCATCCTTAATTCATCGCCCAGTTTCAAATCGTAGCCCATGAGCAAGGTATCTTTTAGCAATTGATAGCGGTTTCCATTTGTGTGGGCAAAAGTGTTTGTTAAGGAACTGTCGGGAAGCCCTTCTATCAAACCCTTGTACTGTTTGTTCCTAAACAAAATCATCCATTGAAAAAGCGGCAATGCCACATCCAGTTTCAATGGGTAATTGTTCAGGTTGGCAATGTACTTTCCCAGCTCCTTTGCCTCTAAAATGGAGTTGTTGGTTGAAGGGTTTTTAAGGTTTCCAATGTTATAGCACATGAGCAAACCACGGTCTGCGGGGGGTATGCCGCTTTTACTTCTATATTTTACCTGGTGCAACCGGATGGTTACAGAAATGGGGAAATGCCCAACCGCTTTTATTGTTTGAAGCAATAGAAAATACTTGTCCCTGGTGGAGGCTGTCCAGTCGCAATCAATTTGCAGGCTTCTTTTGCTGGTGTCAAATTTGTTGTCGGCATAAATTTCTCCGGTTAATTTTACAATTTTCGTTGCCAGCATCTCCACCTGTGCTGAATCTATTTTTTTGATGCACTCGTTTGTGATAAATACAACGGGGATCACCATCAAATGGCTGGAATATCCGTTCGGCTGGCTATGTCGCAACTTGGCTAGTGGGACTGGCTGCTGCATACTTTCGTTCCAATCAACATCAAAAAATTTCACGTACAGTGTATTCACATTCAGGCTGTCCAGCAATAGCGCTTCTGCTTTTGATATTTTAAAAACTGATTTCCAATAGTAAAAACTACGGTTGATTTTTCTGCCGTGTTCTTGCCTGCCCGAACATCCTGCAAGCAGCAGCACAAAAGCAATCAGTAAATTTTTCAAATGAGAGATGTATTGCATGATGACAATTAGTAAAAGAGGAAGCCTTTCAGTGTAGGTTTCAGGAATTTTTTCTATAAAGAATTTACGGTTGAAGTTTTCATCTCCTCAAAGCCCATCACACCTCCACACTACAATTCACCCACTCTGCATCAAACTTTGCGTTGAGTTTTTTGTAGAAATTAATAGCAGGCTCGTTCCATTCAAGTACTTGCCAAACTATAGCCGACAGGTTCTTTTCTTTTGCTGCCTCTACCAATTTTTCAAACATTTGAAGCCCAATTCCTTTTCCCCGAAGGGCTTCGGTTACTATTAAATCTTCAAGGTACAGTCGCTGACCTTTCCATGTGCTGAAACGGATATAGTACAAAGCAAAACCCTGAATAACTCCATCCAATTCTGCAACAAAAGCCCACCAAACAGGGTTGCTGCCAAAACCGCTTTCCGTAAAGTGTTCCGGCGTAACTGTTACTTCATCGGGTGCCTTTTCATACACTGCCAATTCTTTTACTAACTCTAATATTCGGGGGCAATCTTCTCTTACTGCTTTTCTAATAATGATATTATTCATTTGGTTGAGTTTATTAGTTGAAGGCTTTCAATCTTGCTTCAATAACTTCGCATTATATTTGAATCAACAAATCAAAAATATACAAACTTGAAAGAACTACTTGTACAATTTGCAGCATACAACCTTTGGGCAAATCAACAATTGGCTAAATTGATAGATAATCTTGATGAAGGACTTGCTGATAAGGAAATTATCAGCAGTTTTAGTAGCATAAGACTAACCCTTCAGCAT
>JANMMU010000141.1:0-35716 GCA_031373555.1 Segetibacter sp.
GTCATTGCGAGGACGACGTAGGAGGACGAAGCAATCTGCTGCAATTAATTTTTCAACGGAACCCAAAATCATTTGCTGTAAGTTCTCTTGACACATTTCGTACTTTTATGTTTGATGCAGATTGCTTCGTCGTGCCTTCACGCAATGACGACAACTGTACTTCCTCGCAATGACGTAAATTGTACCTTCTCGTAAATACAAAAACCCATTACCGTCATTGCGAGGACGACATAGGAGGACGAAGCAATCTTCTGAAATAAAAAACTAAAAGTAAATATTGAAAGATTTTCTGTATTTTCTTATGACACATTTCGTACTTTTAAGTTAGAATGCAGATTGCTTCGTCGTACCTCCTCGCAATGACGGAAACTGTACCTCCTAGTAAGGACTACCGTCATTGCGAGGACAACAGAGGAGGACGAAGCAATCTGCTGATAAAAAAAGAGTCATTTTAACTAAATAAATTAACCATGCAAAGAGGTGGATCGGTTTATATTCTAACTAACATTCACAATCAAGTGCTTTATACTGGAGTAACATCTGACCTTGTTAAGAGAATTAGTGAACATCGGGATTCAAGGTATGAAAATAGTTTTACAGCAGCCTATAATGTTCACAAGCTTGTTTACTTCCAAAACTTTCTTACAATAGAGGAGGCTATTGCGGAAGAAAAACGAATAAAAGGAGGAAGCCGAGCCAAAAAAATCAAATTAATAGAGGAGCATAATCCGGAATGGAAAGATTTGTGGGAAGTTATAAGTAAATGGTAGACTAGGACTAACATAGTAAAAAGCGACCTCGTCATTGCGAGGATGACATAGGAGGACGAAGCAATCTGCTGACAAAAAAAGTTATAAACCAATTATGAAATACCCAAAACTAAACAAGATTGCTTCCTAAAAAAGCAGACTGCTTCGTCGTTCCTCCTCGCAATGACGAAACTGTGCCTCCACGCAATAACGTAAATTGTACCTCTTAGCAAGAACAAAAAAATATCCACTACCGTCATTGCGAGGACGACGTAGGAGGACGAAGCAATCTGCTGCAATTAATTTTACAACTGAATCTCAAAATCATTTGCTGGTAAGTTCTTATGATGCAATTCCTTCCCTTAAGTTAGGATGCAGATTGCTTCGTCGTGCCTCCTCGCAATGACGAAAACAGTGCCTCCATGCTATGACGTAAATTGTAAATTCTCTTAAGTACAAAAAACCTAATACCGTCATTGCGAGGACGACGAAGCAATCTGCTGCAATTAATTTTACAACTGAATCTCAAAATCATTTGCTGGTAAGTTCTTATGATGCAATTCCTTCCCTTAAGTTAGGATGCAGATTGCTTCGTCGTGCCTCCTCGCAATGACGTAATAGCGCCTCCCAACAATCTCAGGCCGTATATCCTTGCAGGAACGAAAAAATGTTCCCTCTTTGCAAGAATGAAAACTTGTACTCATGTTGCAATGACAAAAACCGACTTATATTTGAGCTTTATATCTTGTTTACATGTCTGAAAAAGTTTTTGATGTAGTTATTGTTGGTGCAGGACCTGCGGGTAGTTCGTGTGCCATTAAACTTGCCAACAGCGGCCTTAAAGTTGCTTTGCTTGATAAGGCTTCCTTTCCACGGGATAAAACATGTGGCGATGCCTTGAGCGTAGATGTGGTTAATCAATTGCCCATGCTATCTGAAAACCTGGCTGCGGCGTTTAGTAAAATGCAGGATAAAATTGCCTCGTATGGTGTCAAAATATTTTCACCTGATCATAATCACATTGATATTCCGTTTATTTATAAAGGCAGCAAAAGTCATGGCTACATAAGTACAAGAATGAGTTTTGACAACCTTCTTTTTAGCGAAGCGAAACAAACTAAAAACGTTTCAGTTTATGAAAACTGTACCGTAAGTGGTGTAGAAGTTAAGGACAACAAAACCATCATTCAAACAACTACAGGCTTATTTGAATCAGCAATTGTAGTGGGTGCAGATGGTGCACATTCTACTGTTTCAAAATTTTTGGGCGATATAAAAGTTGAAAAAAATCACTATAGTGCCGGGCTACGGGTTTATTATGAAAATGTAGCATCGTTTCACGAAGAAAATTTTATTGAACTACATTTTTTTAAAGATATTCTTCCCGGCTATTTATGGATTTTTCCTTTGGCAGATAACAAAGCAAATGTGGGAATAGGTATGTTGTCGTCTACTGTTTCTAAAAAGAAAGTCAACCTAAAAGAAACATTGACAAAACTGCTGCAGACCCATCCGCATTTGGTAGATCGTTTCAAAGATGCAAAAGCATTGGAAACAATTAAAGGTTATGGATTACCACTCGGTTCAAAGAAAAGAAACCTTAGCGGTGAACGTTTTTTACTTACCGGCGATGCAGCAGCACTGATAGATCCATTTTCCGGCGAAGGCATTGCAAATGCTATACGCAGTGGACGTGTGGCAGCCGACCACTTGATAGCCTGCTCTAAAGAACAAAATTTTTCAGCAGCATATAACAAAGCTTACGACAAGGAAATATATAGAAGAATGTGGAATGAATTTAAAATAAGCAGAACATTACAAAACGTTGTGCGTTATCCACGTTTGTTCAATTTTGTAATAAAGAAGGCGCGGCAAAGTAAATACCTTCAAAAATTTCTGATAGAAGCATTGGCCGAGGTTGAAAAAAAGAAAAAGATATTGTACAGGCCTGCATTTTATTTCAGGATGTTGTTTAAGTAAAAAAGAATACGCAAAAATTAACTGTATGTTTTTCACCCTAAAATTATCTTTACTATTTCAGTTTTTATTTTTGATAGCAACCAATTGTTTTTCACAACATCTAACATTTTCCGCTGGACTTAAGACATCTTTCATAACAGGTACTTCGAGATATATTTATTCTGAAAAAGATCAGTCTTTGCTTTTTGTTGGAAACGCTATAATTTTTTCTCCCAAATTTTATATGTTAGAAAAAGATAACTCCTCTTTTAGCGTGGAAACACCATTCGGAGTGGGCTTATATTCAGGTGCTGGCTATGATAATTCTAATTATTTTTCATATACTTTACCCGTCATCATTAACTATAATATCGGATGTAAATCAACATCAGATAATACAAAAAATTTTGGTGGATATTTTGGAATTGGATATGGGTATGAAAAAATCTCAATTGATAGAATTAAATACCCACTTTTCAATGGTGTGGTATTAGGACCAATTTTCGATGCAGGCATAACATTTGGCTATACTGTTAAAAATATAAGAAGATATATGAGTGTTGGTATGTCTTACAAAAAAGGCACTGAAGCAAATAATTTCAACGGCATTACGATAGATTTGTTACTAATCCCATAGTTAAGCCATTATTCACTCAATTATACAACTTCTATATTCGTTAGATACGCTTTAAAAAGATGCTGGCTTGAATGTTTATATTTGATTACCATGAACACCCTGCAAACATTACGATATGGATTGGGTCTCACTTATGATGGTTACCGTCAACTTGCTTTCATAAACAGTTGGTTAAAACCCATGGTTCATAAACATTGTGTGGCATTGGGTTATGAACTTTCTCCTTCGGAAAAAAAGAAAGTGCTTTTCTACTACCCTATGTACACTGTATTGGCCTGTGCACAAATGTATGTAAGTGTAAAAGGCCGCAGTCTTAGCAAAGAAGAAACCAAACGCCTTACTCTCGTTGGCGCAATGGCCACACTTTGCGACGATCTGATAGATGAAGACAATTGGACCCGTAATGAAATATTTATGTTGTTATCTGCTGATATAAACAGAGCCAACCTAAGTACCAAAGCCAAACTATTAATAGCACTCAATAATGAACTAAAATCATTCTGGACTTTAAGTGACAAATATTTAAACCAATTAAAAATAGCACTGGAATGGCAGGCTAAATCGGGAAGACAATTAGACCCTGATATAAAATTGAATGAAATTGTGCACCTGTGCAGAGAAAAAAATGGCAACACATCGCTCATGTTTGCTTCATTGGTAGATGAGGATTGGACAAAACAGGAACTTGATTTTATTTATCAATCAGCTATTGTAGGTCAGTTGACCAATGATAGTTTTGACATGTATTTTGATACGCAAAACGGCATTTACACTTATTTCAACAAAGCCACAGATATAGAACAGGTAAGAGAATTTTTTATTGGGGAGTGTAAAGTTTTACATGCAATGGTGAGAAACTGCCAAACTAAAGAAAAGTACAAAAAAAACACCATCAGACGAATGTGTATTCTTCATGCCTTTACACTTACAGCCCTGGATCAGTTTCAAATTACAGAAGACAAATACGGACCCGTATTTGAGTGGAAAAATTTACCACGAAAAGACATGGTTATTGATATGGCTAAAAATAAAAACCGTTTTAAAACTGTTAGGTATATGAAGTGGCTGGCGGAACAGTAGGTTAATTGGGTTATTTGTTAATTAGTTAATTGGTTTATTAGTTTATTGGTTGGTTTTGTTCATTATTGTTCATTGTTCATTGTTCATTTGAAAACTCCTAACTCCCAAACAAACTCCCTAATTTTACTTAATGAAAATAGCACTCATTGGTTATGGAAAAATGGGTAAGGCAATAGAAGTAATTGCCCTGCAAAAAGGACATGAAATTGTACTGAAGATTTCTATTGATAATACCAATGAACTGACTATCGAGCACCTGCAAAATGCCGATGTAGCAATAGAATTTACAGGGCCCGAAAGTGCTGCTTCCAATCTTAAACTTTGTTTTCTGGCTGGCGTACCTGTTGTTTGTGGCTCTACAGGTTGGTTAAACAAATGGGATGAAACAATTTCATTTTGTAACAGCAAGCATGGCGGATTGATTTATGCAAGCAATTTCAGCATTGGCGTAAATCTTTTTTTTGAGCTAAATAATTACTTAGCTAAACTTATGAATCATTATGATGGATACGATGTACAACTGACCGAGGTACATCATACAGAGAAAAAAGATGCACCAAGTGGAACAGCAATAACACTGGCTAATCAGGTTTTATCACATTTACAAAGAAAGAAAACCTGGGTAAATCATCATGCACAAACTATAGATGAACTACAAATTATCAGCGAAAGAACAGACCCTGCACCGGGTACTCATAAAGTAAAATATACCAGCCCGATAGACGAAATAGAAATCATACACACCGCCCACAACCGAAACGGATTTGCATCAGGTGCGGTAATGGCTGCTGAATTTATTAAAGGCAAACAAGGCGTCTTTACAATGAAAGATGTACTTGGGCTGTAATAGAGTCATTAAGTCAATGGTCAATAAGTCAATTGGTTAATTCATTAGTTGGTTAATTGGGAAAACAATTAACTTTTACAGCATGCATTCAACCTTATGCAGCAACCAATTTATTGACACTTCTGTAAGTAAATGAAGTACAAATGTGCCGGCGTGCAAATCTGGAAAGCGATGGAGCATTTACCAACTTTACATAAATAGCTTTGGGTACATTGAAATATTCATAGCTGCTACCATCAGAAAAATCTACACGAAGTATTTCATTCTTATATTGAAAATCATCAATTCCCGCTTGATTGATGGTTTCTGTGTATTGATCTAAAGTTTCGGCCAAAGTTTCAGGTGCAATACTTACCAAAAAATGGTAGGCTTCAATAATTTTTTTGCTTTTGTTTTCAGCAGCAATTTGCTCATCGCTTCCATGCTCAAAAGTATCCGGATGACAATCTTTGATCAAATTTCTGTAAACGCTTTTTAATTCTTTAAGTGTTGCCTCTTTTGTTACACTTAGTAACCTTCTGTAGTCCTCAATTTTTTTCATGATGGCGGCGAAGATAGGGTTTTACTCAAAAACGGGAAAACACACACCATTATTTACCATAAATTATTGATATTCAATATTTTTTATTTTACCAAAGTAAAGGTTGCCAGAAAAGAAAAAAAATTATGACGCCAAAGCTCTCTGTAAATTTTGTTCCTCCTTTAAGTGCACAGTAACCTGACTGTTTATATTGAGATATGTTTGATGCATTTGGAAAATCATTATGCCATAAAATACAGATTTGTCCAACATTTTACGATTATGTAAAAAACACCAAATCATCAGTTTCCAAAAGTATTTTCGGTTACTGTCTTTTACACCAAGTTTATACAACACAACACCCAACATTCTAAAATGCCCCCATCGGTAAATGGTTCGTATTGGTACACTAGTAACAGGAAATTTATATTGCTGAAAGAAATGAATAATGCGTTGGTAAGATTTTTCAGGTCGGTAAATATTGTCAATCACATGCAAAAAACCTTTGTACAATTCAGTTTCACCCATTACCGGAATTATATTGGTATCGCCTTCGGCAAATGCAAAAGGCTTTGACAAACGGTTTTCCATTTTAATTCTCTTGTAAAGATCGGTACCCGGTGGTGCTTTCAAAATATTAACGATAGGAAGCGGTATTCCGCTTTGTTGTATAAACTGCACCTGACGATCAAATATAGTTTCATCATCAGAGTCGAAACCGACAATAAATCCTGCGGAAATAATAAACCCTTTTTGATGAATAAGGTTGATGTTGTCCATCATATCCCGCTTCAGGTTTTGATTTTTGTGAGATACTTTAAGGCTTTCAGCAGATGGTGTTTCTATCCCAATGAAAATATGCCTGAAACCCGCATCAATCATAAGCTGCATAAGTTGTTCATCGTCAGCAAGGTTTACGGTAAGTTGTGTTGCAAAGAAAAACTGCGGATTATTTTTACGACGCCATTCTATAAGTGCAGGCAGCAATTCATCTTTTAAAATTCTTTTATTACCTATGAGATTATCATCTGCAAAAAGAATGAGCTGCATGTCTTTGTTCTTATTGATTTCTTCCAACTCTGCTATAATCTGGTCGGCGTTTTTTGTTCGTGGCCTTCTGCCAAATAAAGCTGTAACATCGCAGAAGTCGCACATATACGGGCAGCCTCTTGAGTATTGTACTATAGCGTACAGGTATTTACTCATGTCCACCAACTCAAAAGATGGCAGTGGTGATGCAGCAACATCTGCAAATTCAGCTGATTGATATAAATGTTTTGGATAACCTTCTTCAAGGTCTTTCAAAAATGGAAGCAATGTAATTTCAGCTTCATTAAGAACAAAATGATCAATGCCGGGGAAGCGTTGGTATTCATGGGTAAAAAGTGAACCGCCAGCCACAATCTTAGTTCCTACCCTTTTGCATCTTAGCATAATTTCTCTCACAGACATTTCCTGCACATTCATAGCAGAAAGAAAAACATAGTCAGCCCATTGCAAATCACTGTCGTTCAGGCTTGTTACATTCAAGTCTACCAATTTCTTATCCCAGTTTTTTGGCAATAGCGAAGCAACAGTAAGTAATCCCAAAGGAGGATAGGCAGCCTTTTTATTAACCACCTCCATAAAATGCTTCATAGCATAAAAAGTATCCGGCATTTCGGGGTATAAAAGTAAAATGCGCATGGCAAAAATTTAATTTTAGCCTTGTAAACTTAAAAAGAAAAGTTGGAATGTAAGATACTCAATATGCTACATTTTGGAACACGTTCTATATTAATCATAATGAACGACCAGAAATACGTTGACAATTGAAATTTCACCTGTTAAAAACCATCCTATCCACTTGATGAATCTATACCCACTTTATTTTGTCGGGCTTTGTATTATTACAATGTAGCGGTTTGTAACAAAGTTTCTGTAGATCATTTTTTATATACCCCATCCCTTTCCTTGTCAATGGCACCTCCTTCATATCCGCAAACACCCATACGTGGCGAATTAACGACAGGCATATTTGCATAATCTTGAAAATCAGAACACATATCTTTGTGCTTTGCCGCGCATTTCTCACAGAAGAAAGCATCCTCCTGATACATGCAAACTGTGCAAATGCTGACTGCAGGTTGCTTTTTACAAGTAGCACACATTAATTTAAGTGGCTCATTCCTCGAGAGTAATATCAATGGCTCTTTTAAATGAATAGAATAAGACTTACCAGCTTTAAGCTCAACACGGGTAGTACTGCCATAGTCATAATCGTGGTAGATTTTAATTTTTGGAACAAATACTTCAGCAATACTGTCTGACATTGAAACCTTAAAATTTTTATGGCCAAAGTTGCTTAGGTGCCCACAGCATTCTAACCAGATATCTTTTAAAAAATTATCAATCAGTTTCATTTTAGCAGTCCCATCTGCCAACAAATGCAAAAACATTTCTTCGGCTTCTACAATAACATGGTAATATGGTTTTGTACTTTTTCCAATAGATCCTTTTTCCAGATCTGCTAAATGTTTGGCGAGGTGTTTCCCTATTTCTTTTTGGCTCAACTCTTCTTTACAAAAGCAGCATTTACCAAATGATTTTAATTCCATTTCCATAATAAATTCAATTAGTTAGTTAGCTAAATATTTTGTGGTAATGAATTTACGTAATCCAGGTAATCAGATGTGCTGTGTAGGGTGGTTAAATATTCATTGATGTTTTTCCGATACTGTATTTGGTAGTCTTCATGCATTTTTGTTTGAACAAGATTGATTAACCGTTTAAGCAAGAGCACAACCTTGTAATTATAAGCCGTAAAACAAGTACTAAACATATTGGATGGTAATGAAAAGGGGATTTTGAGTACATGGATAATAAGATCTGCTTCGAGGTTTTTATTTTTACAGGTTTTAGAAAAACCGGTAATCCTTTTTGCACAAGCACCAAGCATATTGGCCATTTGAAGTTCTTCTGCAAAGCCCTTGTATTTTTTTCTGAATAAAAATTCAAGTTCATCTTTGGCTTGTTCAAACAAATCCTGTTCACCATGTTCCTTTTCGAAATAATTTACCAGCAAATAATCATGAAATGTTTTGTCTTTTGCTGCAGCTTTTAGTACAAGCTTTTCCAGCTCTTTTTTTGAAAGCTGCACAATTTGAGATGTTATAATAGGTGCTACTTTTGCCATACTTATATTAGGTTTATACTTAAACTACTTTTTAAAAATACGTTGTTTTAATGTCCTAGCTTGTTGCAGGCTTTGGGTTATGGTTGATTCTATTTTACTAGTTAGGATTGACAATACTTAACACAAAAAATACTACTCCACGGATTCCAGTAGCGATTTGAAGTTATTATAAATAATATCTTTAGTTATTAAAAACTCTTCTTTTTTTATTTCTGAAATTCCTTCAACAGTAATTCTTAAGCTTTCCATTCTCGATGTAATTTTATTGTCAAAAGTGAAAGGAGCATCTGTTTCAGTCAGCAGTAAGTGATTAGGGATAGCCATGATTATTTGTTTCCCTTTTTCAGTATTGATCATTTTATGGTTTATTGAAAAATAATAACCATTTTGAACAGCCACTTTCAAATCGTTTTGATCTCCACTAAACCAATGAAATATTATCCGGCAATTAGAATTACCCAGGTATTTGGATATTAATTGTATTGTTTCATTCGAAGCATTACGAGAATGAATTGTAAGTACTTTTTTGTCCTTTTCTTTACAAAGTTTAAGTATTTCAATAAACACTTCTTTTTGATATTTCCAACTTTTTTTAAACCTTGGAGATCCATCTAAACCAATTTCTCCTATATATTTAGTACTATCAATCAAGTCTTCAAATAAATTCAATTGTGGTCCATATTGCTCTACTAATTCAGGATGCATGCCGAAGGCAACTCTAATGTTTTTTGAATTTGCAAAAAGAATTTTACACGGTTCATAAATAAATGGAGCATTCGTAACGCTTATCGTTTTTATTGGCAAACTATCTTCCCCCATCCAGGTTTGCTGAATATTTTTAAATAAATCAAGGTGACAATGGGCATCAATGTAATAAATCATACAGTAAAAGTAACACCATTTAAAAATTGATCAACTTCATTCAATGCCCTAGTATAAACGTCAATATAGGGTTGAACTGGTGTTCCTAACGGACCAGTACTTCTGATTGCAGCAGTTAAATACAATGGATGTCTTTTTATTTTTTCAATCATGTATTTAAAAGCGACTACATCAGCACCTTTTGCGGACTTAATGTCAAGAGACTCTGAATGAAGGTCGACTCTATAAGGAAATGAATCAGGTTGTCCAGCTATATGGAAAGATGCTTGCCGAATGATACAGGGCACACAATATCCACAATGCCTGTTAGAACTCCCCACTCCACCTTGATAACGTCCTGCTGCCGGATGGCTGCATGACATCGTTTCTGTGCTTACTACCAAATTTGGATTGGCACAATCCATAAGCATTTCTCCTTTAGTTTTAAATTGATAAGGGTTGTGTAAGGTTACCCCGAGTCCTAATTGGGAAAACAATTTTTGCATCATGCCTAAATAGTACGGATGCGTTGTACGAGTACTATGAGATCCTACACGAAGAGGTGTTAAAGGCAAGTTTAAACTAATCATACCATTTTCTGGAATCACTAACTTGGATGTTTGATTTAAGGAAGATGCACAAAGTCCTCCCAAAGCTAAAAAGAGAAAAGACCTACCTCTTTCAGTATTGTCTAAGCTATCAAATAAATCCTCTTTGGGAATACTTAAAAAAGCATGTATCCTTTGAGGAGCAATATTATGATAATGAGATTTTAAAGCGGCAGCACACTTTGATTGGTATGGCGCAACATCTGCACTTTTCGAATGCCCAACTAAAAGCGGTCTAACACCTCTTTCCAATAAATCAATCGCACCAATAAAACTATCCATTCCCCCTGAAAACAAACAAACAGTATCGGTATCGTAAGGCATTTTATACTTCTTACGATTACCACTAGGTGAAAGGATGGGCATATTTGTTCTAGGACGAAAATGAAGTGTCCAGATATCACCAGTTAAAAAGCGAAAAATATTTTGTAAACGGACACCTTGATTATTCCAGCAATCAGGATCACTAACAGGTATATACAAGTCTATTATCCTTGTCCATGAATCTTCTCCGAAAGTTTTTCTATCTATTCTGGTATCAGCTGCATACATGGAACTAGCAACAACAAGAAGATCCATGGCAATTTCAGACGGCTCAAGCTTTAATTTCTTAAGACTTAAAAATAATGAATGAACACTTACACTTGAAGATGCTGTGAACATTTTAAGATTAGCAGATTTTAAATATTCTTGTCCACTCACATTCACTCCTGCATCTTCTTCCCCCAGTTTTGTAATTAAAGCAAGCTTTCCCATAATTAATCATTTGTTCCTGCCATTGCATCAAAGGCAGTGCGGTAAATGTTTTCAATGTTTCGTTCAAGACTTTGTTTGTCGCCACGTTTTGTCGCACTTATTTCGGGTATGATTTGATTACGAACCATTCCCTTTACAATTTGATAAATGCCATTTTCAATATCTATTAATACTTCAATATCCACCAGCGTTTCTGTGAATTGATTTCCGATATCATTAATAACTCTTTGAGCAATCGTTTCTTCAATGAAAATCGCCATCATCACTTCTACCTGCTCATTGCTCAAATTATCTAAATCCATGTCCGGAGAATCTTCACAAATTCGCATAACAGTATTTGCATAGGCCACTTTTGTAATGCTATCATCCTGGGTGTCTTCATAGACTTTACCGGTATCGCTAAAAACTAATTCGCCTATTGCAGATAAGGTATCGAGTAAAGGTTGATTTACGTATTCCGATAATTTAAATTCAGTCAAAGCAGTGGCAGCCCCTCGCCCACGAATCGTATTAATGGTTTCGTAGAATATTGCTACCCGTGATGCGGATGGCTGCATCCTCCTTGCTAGGGCAGTGGTACTTCCCGCAGCAGTTCGGCTATAACTTCTTAATGCTTGTTTTAAAGAAGTTGTATCTGTTCCACCACTGCGACAATATCTATTAAACTGCTTCTTAGGAGTTGTGTAACGATTATTACTGCCCGTTTGGGGTACTCCTGCAGGAGTATTAAATCCTGACTCACCATCTCCATTAAATTGCGGAGCTCCATCACTTTCTCTTGGTGTTTCTGGATCACCTGAATTGTTTTCTGGACCGCTTTGGTCTGTTTGATCCATGTCCGTCGGCGGCGATGTTTGCGGTGGAGGCAAACTCCCATTATCAATCCAACTAGGTATAAGTGGATTTCCACCACCTCCTCCACCGCCCGAGCTTGATGTTCCCATATTTATTTTACTTTAAAATTTTTTGCTAATGATTGTAAGGTTTTATTCGAATCCTGTCCTGCCCAGGTTTCAAAAAGTGCTTTCAATTTTTCTTTAGCCTGTTCATTCTTTAATCCCCCCAACTCTGCTACCGCCCAAGGACCTAATTCTGATGATGGAAACGAAACCATTAAACTGATCATTCTTAGCTCAAGAGAATCATCTACTTTAATAATTCTTAATAATCCCTTTATAGGAGCAGGAATATTTTTCAGGTCTGTTGCAGCCCTGCTTTCGGCTTCGAGTTTGTCAAAAAGCAAAATCCTATCCTTTGGTGCAATTGTTTCAAGTTGCTTTTCTGCACTACGCAACCCAATATCAGAATTGCTGTTCAACATCCCGAGTAATGTCTGCAGGTTGTCAGGGAAAAGAGAACTTGCATCAAATCCAATAGCTTTTTCTTTTGAAATAAAAATGTAAGGTCGAAGGTCTACCGAATTTAAAACAGGTTCAAGGGATAACCACTCTCTCCATTCAAGGTCTTGCTTATCTACGGTTTTCTTCTCAGATACCTTACCGTCGCCCTTTTCAGTTTCTTTCTTTTGTTCATCTGTTTCAATAGTTGAGGATATCCCATTATCCGTTGAAGTAACGTCTTCTACCAAGTCGTCAAACTTCTTTGATTGGAACCTTTCTAATAACATGAGTTTTGCAAGCACGTTCATCTTTACTATATCTTCCAATCCATAAATGCGGGCTATCCTCATTCGCAGAAAGAGAGTATTCATAAACCTCTTAATGTTTCTGGGATTTCCTTTAAGCCCAGATGCTAATGTATGTGTTAATTGATCTGCAACTAGCAGGGTTTCTTTTAGCTCTGTGGCATCAGAGCCAATTGCTTCTGAAATAATTTCGTACGAAAGGTTCACTGTGTCATAAGGTCTTTTCTTCTTCTTATTGTAATATTCATAAACATTTTTCAGCTGATCATAATTATGTTTTAAATGGTGTTGCAGCATCAGTAGTTTAAGATAATTTCCAGTTTGCGTTCTGTTCAATAAAGGAATACGGATTGGTATCTGGATCAACTTTTCCAAATAATTTTTAGTGTATTCCTGATAGTCTGATGGGAGATTAGGAAAATGTTCCCTAACCGCATACTCAATCATTTTTTCATCAGCAGACAACACGAATGTCGTGCCTTCAACAAAAAGAAATAATCGAATAGCTTCCAATATTTCAATAACAGATTTAGGTAAACAACGATCTAGATCATCTACAAGTATAATTATATGATCAACTTTAGAAGTTTGAATCAGTTTCTTAAATTCTTTCCGGAAAGATTCAATTTGTTGAGTAACGGATTCTTCCTCCTCTTTTAAAAAAGAGTCTTCATCTGTTTTACTTTCATTTTCTCCATTGACTCCTATCAATTCTTTTCCCTTATTGATCCACCCTCCCATTTGACCTAATAGACTAGTTGCGGGTAATCCTGTAACAAAAGTCATTGCTGCTGCAGCAGAGACCTTAGCAACTTTAAGCCAATTGATTCGTTTAAATAGAGACTTCGCTAGTTTTTGAATTTTTTCGTTTCTTGGTTGTAATCTTGCAAGCTCTGTCACCACGGTTTCCATCAGCGCAGTTTTTGCATCCTCATAATCTTGAAACAACCATCCGTTAAAAAGGATGCAATGAATTTTAGAAACGCCAGCTTGTTTTTCTAATAAAACTTTTGCCTGCAATAGTGATAAAATAGAAGATTTTCCAACGCCCCAATCACCATAAACTCCGATGGTTAAAGGTCGCAGATGATTATCATTGATAATTTCCAATATTGTCTGCGCAATCTTATCATGACCAAGTAAGTCGACGTCCGTTTCTTTGTCATTCCACATAATAGTATTGTTTATTTATATTAACCTCCCCGCCCCCCTTTTCCAAAATAATCCCCATACAGCCTACACCGGCTACTAGCTTTGTGCAATTCTTTTCTTCATTTATAGGCCACGTTGAGGTGACTTCCGATTTAACCGAACTGCCTTACTACCCCTAAAATAATATGAAAAAATATTTTTCGTCTAATGCCCTTACTATACACTACATCATTGAAGTATAGTAAATACCCATTACCGTCTAGCACTTAGCTATATCTCAAAAGTAAAGCAAAAATGAAATACTTACTCTATTCAAATTAAATAAGCTTTTTCGGTGAAAAGCACCAGTCAGGCATTGTGTATGGGCCGTGAGTTGATACTACAAAACAAGAAGGCCACCCTTGCGGATAGCCTTCTTGTTTTTAGTTTATGAATTAGTGTCTGATTAATTAGTAACTATTAATCTTTGGTTAGATACTTCGCCATCTATAACAACCTGAACATTATAAGTACCGGCAGGTAAATGATGAATATCTATTGTAAGCGCATTAGATCCGTTTTTAATTTTGGTAGTTTGATTCATGATATTTCTTCCCGCCATATCCATTAATTTTATTGCTGCGTTTGCATCTTTTACTGTATTTACTTTTAGTACAAAGAAGTTTTTAGCGGGGTTTGGATAGATTGAAAGATTTGTAGTTGCCTTATCAGTTATTTTGAAAGCAAGTATGTGGCTTACTTTGAAATCGGCACTTTTTTCTACCTCTTTCAAACGATAGTAAACTGTAATGTTCCCTAAACCTGCTACATTGTCATCGTAGGCATAAGTGATAGTGTTGTTGCTATTTCCTCTTGCTTTTACTTGTCCAATAGCTGCAAATTCACGTCCGTTGATGCTTCTTTCTACAACATAGTGGCTCATATTACTCTCGTTTGCTACTTTCCAGTTTAGCTTGGTTACTTTGCCTGAAGTCAAAGTTCCTTTGAATTCTATCAGGCTTAGTGGCAAGATTGATACATCTCTCCAATCCCTGTCAGCAAATGGGCATGTACCCGGTGCCTGCTGTGGCAACTGTGCGTTGCTACCTGCAGGTATTGGGCCATCAAAATTACCATTTGGTCCCATATTGCCATGTGCTACATTATGTGTCAAAGAATCAATTGCTGTTTTAATATTGAAAATATCAAACTGGTCTATAAGCCCATCCTCGTCTGTATCATTATAATTACTTACAAAATTGCCATAGATACCAGATCCTTCGTTTACATCCGGCGCACCATCATTGTCAGTATCCAAATCTCTGTAATCAGGAATTCCATCATCATCTTTATCAAATGGAGTAATACCCGGTGATCTTCTGAAGCAGATATTTTTGTCAGTATCATAAGCATCATCCAATCCGTCTCCATCATCATCAATTCCAAATGGTTGCACTTCAGAACATGTAGGCTGACCTTCTACATTATCCGTAATACCGTCATTATCGCTATCTATATCATATGGGTTAGGAAATCCATCATTGTCGTTATCATTTACAATTATACCTTTTGCTCCAAACCCACGGAAGTTATCAGCATCATTATTGTTAGATGTATAATTCACGGTTCTAACGCCATCTTTATCATCATCGTTTATACCCATTGTCAGCCCTGTATATCCTGCAGCATATGCATCCAATTCCAATGCTTCTCTATGATCAACAATACCATCTCCATCACTATCCATATCAAGATAGTTCGGATGAGTATCTCTATCTAAATCCTGTGGTATAAGCCCAATACTTGCTGCAATAGATGCATCGCTATCATCGCGATCTGCACTTGACATTAGGCCATCACCGTCAGCATCTATACCATCGGCCATACCGTCGTGGTTATTATCTGTAGCACGGCTGTCTCTTGTTTCCTGAATATCAATGATGCCATCGTTATCACTATCAAGATCAAGTTCATTGATAATGCCATCTCTATCCCAATCGAAGAAATCATTTATTCCATCATTGTTGCAATCAATCCAAACAAGTGGTTGAAATGGATGTCCGTATATATCATTTCCTGCAGGAGTAGCACAACCCGGAGTCTGATCTTTATAATTAGCGATTCCATCATTATCGCAATCCTGTAAAGCGTCATAACCCCCATTTTCTACTACATCCAAAATACCATCATTGTCGTCATCTATATCATCTAAATCAGCTACACAATCTCCGTCAGTATCCTTTTCACATGCTTCAATTCCAATAGCTGTAAGACCAAGATTATTTCCATAAATACCCTGACTGCTATTGACTATTTTAAATGTTGTAGATGATACAGTAGCGGCAAAGCTATATTCAATGCGCTTCCATCCATTAAGGGCAGTTGCATTGGCAGAGCCTGCTTCATCAATTGTAACCGTGCTAACAACAACATTTCCATTTTCCATCAACTCAACAACCGGATTTGCTAATCCTGCAGTTGGTTCTACCATGTTACTCACATAAAACCTGAATCTGTAATTTTTACCAGGAACCAAACCATTTATTGTCTGCTCCCAAACAACTGCGTTTCCTCCAAGATCGTTTCCATTATGGAACATGAAATAATTTGTAGCAGGTATTCCGTTTGCCACATCACCCGGGAAAGGTAATTGGTTAACAGAATCTGCAGATACAAATGCACCTGTAGTGTTAATGATAGAAAATCCTCTTTCACTGGCAGGTTTTACATTATCACCTTCATATTGAGATTGCGCAGTAAAAGTGCCTGTACCAAAATTGTAAACAATACCAGGTGTGGTATAATCACCGCTAAATGTATTTCCTGCTGCAGGAGAAACAATTGCAGTTGAAAAATCGCCGTTAGATACCAATCCTGTGTGTACTGTAAGGTATCCTACCCCGCAAGAACTGGTTGTAGCTATACATTTAGATTTATAAAAACCCGCATCAATTGTGTTATTTATTTGTCCTGCTGTTAATGTTACACTTACCTCTCCGTTTACAGGGTCACTGTCTTTTGCATCATTTGCTCCCTGATTGGCTGGTGAAGGAGTATTGTTAATTGGTGTAATAAATTGCACCAAATAATTATCAGGTCCAAGATTAGTAAATGAATATTTACCCATGGCGTTTGTAAAAGCTGTGCGAACAGTACCATCGCTAAATACAAGTTTTACAGTTGCATTTGCTATACCTACTTCATTTGCATCCTGAATGCCATTAGCATTTAAATCGTTGAAAACAAAATCTCCGATTACCGCATTACCTACAAGGGCAAGGTCAAGTGTTTGATTGCTGTTGCTATCATCACCATCTGTTACCGGTTCTGCACCTGTAGCAAGTGTAATGAAGTTACTTTTTAATTCTCCTGTAGATAAATTAACTCCATTGTTATCATTATCTACATCATTATCAGGGTTTGCACTTGTACCTGTGCTTGCGCCTGGAGCATAACCCGCAGGTATCAATACACCTACTATATATTTTCCTGGTAAAAGATTTGAAAATCCATAAAGGCCATTTACTGTTGTAGTTGTAGCTATAGCCGCACCATCAGGAACGTTATCAGCATTGTTATCTTCGTATAATGAAACAGTAGCGTTAGAAATACCCGGCTCATCTGTATCCTTAATTCCATTTAAATTAATATCATTCCAAACCAAATTACCTAAACGAAGGCCTGTGCCTGAAACAAAACCTGCATCAATTGTAAAATCGCTTTGATTTGCAGCGATAGTTACAAAAGCATCTCCATTTATAGGATCGCTATCAATACTATCATTTGTACCAACATTGGCTGTGGTTGGTGCATAACCCGCAGGAGTTGTAAAAGTTATTTTATAAGTTCCCGGTCCAAGGTTTTTAAAATCATAATATCCATCTTGGCCATTGTAATTTAATGTTTGAGTGGTTGCAGTAGTTCCATCTTCAAAAGTGATGGTAACATCAGCACCGTTAATGCCGGGTTCACTTGCATCTTGTAAACCATTACTGTTTAAATCATTCCAGACAAAATCACCAATAAAGGAGTTACCACACTCTGCAAGATCAAAGGTAAGGTTGCCATCGGCACCATCACCATCATTAGTTGGCTCACCACCATCTGTTAGGGTGATTGCATTAGTATATAGCACCCCATTTACAAGGTGAACTATATTATTATCATTATCAACGTCATTATCTGGGTTGGGGCTTGTTGCTTGTGTACTGGAATTTGGGCTTTGACTATAACCTGCCAAAAGTGGTATTGATGCAATATAGCGACCAGCAGAAAGACCTGTAAAGAGATATTTACCAAACAAATCTGTAACTATGGTAGCTATTGCTGCACCATCAGGAAGGTTATTGCCATCATTGTCAGTATATAAACTTACTGTTATATTGCCAATGCCTGGTTCATTAGGATCCCTTTTTCCATCTCCATCAAAGTCATTCCATACCTGATTACCCAAACTAAGGTTGCCAGACTGTAACTGATAAAAACCTGCATCTATTGTAAAATCGCTTTGGTTAGCTGCAAGAGTCACAGATACTACACCATTTACCGGATCGCTATCTTTAGTATCATCACTACCTGCGTTAGCCAAAGTGGGTGTAAAGGTAGAAGGTGTGGTGAATGTTATAATGTAAGTACCTGGTCCAAGGTTTTTGAAATCATAATAGCCATCCTGACCATTGTAATTAAGTGTTTGTGTGGTTGCTATTGTACCATCTTCAAATGTTATGGAGACAGTAGCACCATTAATTCCGGGCTCCCCTATGTCTTGTATCCCATTTCTATTTATGTCGTTCCAAACAAAATCACCAATAAAACCAATACCACATTCCGCCATATCCATGGTCATATTTCCATTAGCACCATCGCCATCAGTTGTTGACTCTGTGCCTTCGGCTAGTGTTATAGCATTAGTGTAGAAAACATCACCTATTTTATTTACAATGTTATTATCATTGTCTACATCATTATCAGGAAAAGGGCTGGTAGCTTGTGTAGAAGTATTTGGGCTTTGTGTATAGCCTGCCAATAAGGGTATTGAAGTAATGTAACGTCCCGGTACCAGGTTTGTAAATAAATATTTACCATATAGATCTGTAACGGTTGTCATAATAGCAGATCCATCGGGCAGGTTATCAAAATTGTTGTCTGTATAAATACTTACAGTTACATTTCCGATACCTGGTTCATTAGGATCCCTTCTACCATCGCCATCAAAATCGTTCCAAACCTGATTCCCTAAATTTAAATTTCCTGAAAATGCCTGATAATATCCTGCATCTACTGAAAAATTGTATTCATTTGCTCCAACAACAACTGATACATCCCCATTGATTGGGTCGCTATCTATACTATCATTTGTACCAATATTAGAAAGTGTTGGTGCGTATCCTGCCGGGGTGGTAAACGTAATTTTGTAAGTTCCTGGTCCAAGGCCTTTAAATACATAAAATCCTGCATTGCCCAGATAAGTTGAGCTTTGTACAGAGTTGGTTGTACCATCCTGAAATGTTATGGTGACAGTGGCTCCATTAATGCCGGGTTCACCTGCATCCTGTAAACCATTGCGGTTTAAATCATCCCATATTCTATCCCCTACAAATGAGTTTCCACATTCTGCCAGATCTAAAGTAAGATTACCGTTATTATCATCTCCGTCATTTGTTGGCTCTGTACCATCAGACAGATAAATGCTATTAGTAAATAATTGTCCATTTACATTATTTACAAGATTATTGTCATTGTCAACGTCATTATTGGGAAATGGGCTAGTAGCAGCTGTAGAATAACTAGGCGTTTCTGCATATCCCGGAAGCAAAGGCATTGAAACTATGTAACGTCCGGCACTGAGCCCGGTAAAGGAGTATTTGCCATAAAGATCTGTTTGAACAATAACTAAGACCGGCCCATCAGGCAGGTTATCATTATTATTATCAGTATAGAGTGACACAGGCGCATTTGGAATACCAGGCTCCCATGAATCCCGATGCCCATCACCATTGTAATCATTCCATACCTGGTTGCCCAAAGTTAAGCTGCCAAATTTTGCATAGGATTTGGATACAAAAGAGCTTAGTAACAAAAATAAAACGGTCCTGTAAAGAATCTTCATAAAAAATATTGTAAAGAATTATTGAATCAGTTTATAACAGAAAAAAATGGAGTTTTTAACCATTTTACTTCCACCAAAACATGGATAAGCAATTTTTCGCTGAATATTGGATTTTTCGGCTTCTATAATAGGATGGACTGTTGTGACAAAAAGTTGCAACCACATGCTGATTGCTCTTTACAGATTTAATTGGATTTTAATTGAAACAAAGGTATTCAGGACTTTTGAATTAAAAAGCATTTAACAAATTAAAAAAAACTTACTGTTAGAACTTTTATTAAGAACTAAATGTTTATTAACATCAATTCAGAATGAATATTTACCGAAACCCCGTTTTTACAATCTAAATAATAAAGGCAAGATCATGAATGCCACAAAAATTTTATGACAATAATGATTACAACAATTATGTTATAGATGTACCCCTTTGGGAAATGCGTAATAGGCAACTTTCATGCCTGATTTAGCATAAAAAAATTACATAGAATATTTTACAATAAAATATTCTTTCACTTATCATTTGAGAATTGCAGTAAGGATTGTAGATTATGGAAGATTATTTCTCTTTCTCCAGAACCAATGTTATTTTATTAAAATCGGCAGATGCATTAATTATTTTTTTGAATTCCTCAAATTCGCTTAGGGGAAAGTGTGTCTTCGTGTAGCTCTCGTATATATCTATTGTTACAACTTTAGCTACCTGCTTGTAATTACTTACAAAACCCATAGTAGTCTCCTCGCCATCTTTGTGTACAATGGAAATATTGAGGTCATTAAGATTTTTTACTCTATACCCAACAGGTATTTCAAAGGTTATTTTCCTTTTCAATGTATGGGGATAAGGCATTTCTACCGGTAATTGACGGGGTTTTTCCTGGTACATTTGTTCCTGTGGTCCAATTATCTCCCCAATTTTAAACAATATTTTATCTCCCGCCCTTTCTACAAGGTCTGCACTTTTAACATCAGCTGAAATAATTAACGGCTTATTATCCGATTGGTCAGTCAGTTTTGCATTTTCAACTTTTATGTTTTTAATATCGGTGCTTTTTGCTACTGACTTTATTATTTCTAATGTGGCTTCGTCTTGTTTATCTTTTGGTAAAAATGCATAAATAGGCCGGTAACCTACTGCACCATAACCGGTTAAGATTTGTCTGCTATTCAATAATATGGTATCCATATTTTTTGCAAACTTTACAGATACCTCCATATCATGTGAATGATTTTGATATGGTAGCATTTCTACTACCCCAAAAGAACTTATAGCACTTTTGAAAGAACCAATTGTTGTTCCTTTCAGAAATAACCCCCGACCACCGGCCCAATAGGCGGGTATGTAAGGATACCTATATTCTATAGAAGTTGGAGAAAGATATTTCTTTGTACCAGGAAAGTAAAATGCAGTTTCATCTACCCTATTCCAGTTTTCAATATCTTCATCAAGCGGGGCTTCATCTCTTCTGCCAACAAACACAATCTGATAGTTGATACCCGCTTTCTCAAACAGGTTGGCAAACAGCCTTATTATGCCTTCGTTGTCTGCACTTTTTCTCTTTATTATTTTATCTAAAGCACCGGCATCTTCTCCAATAAGGTTTTTGTCAATGTTGATGTTTGACTTTATGTAATTCTCTATTGCCTCAATTTTAGCCTCTTCATTCTTTAAGCTTCCTACATTAATCGTTTCCAATAAATTAGCAACAGGCTTTTCTTCTTTAGAAGTTATAGCTGTATAAACTCCATAAATTCTTTTACCAAATTCTTTCCATGTATAAATACGTGTGTCCTCACTATTAGAAAGATTGTAGCTTAATTTATACTCTACCCTTTTTAAATACGGATCTCTTTCTGCATATTTTTCATCGTCTATGTCATGCACATTCTCATCGTACCCTACAATTATTCTTTGATCACCAATAAGGCTATCGCTGCTTAATTTAAAACCATTAAATCCTTTTGCATCAAATTTGAGATGCTTGGGAACAGACAGTGTAAACTGAACACTCTCGTAGGGAGTAGATCCGTTTTGAAAAACTTCACTTCCAAAAAATGTGGGTTCTCTTTTAGTGGTATAAATGTATTCAATCTCCGATCCCTTCTCCACCCCTTCCATAGCAAAAATTTTAAACTTTCTACCATCTTCTTCGGTTTCTTTTATTTTATCTTCGGGCAGATCTACAACTTTTCCATTGGCTAATATAGTTCGGGCTTTTAATACCAATATGGACCCACCCTTATAAACCGGAACGTATATTTTATTGAACATTTCGATACCCTTACTGTCGTTTATTCTAAAAATGCGATGCGTAGTGTTATAGAGATAAATTTCCTTTCCTTCTACTTTATATTCAACTGTTCTGTCGTCTAAAATTCCAACAGCACTTGATGCAGTAAATTGTTTGGAAGCAGCATGTATTGCCGGAGTTTGTGACCATGCTACCTGTTGCTTAAAATTGAAAGTTTGAGCATTTATTATTGTTGAGAAAAAAAGAATTGCAATTAAGCTGCGAGTACGCTTCATACTATTTTGTTTAAATTATTTCTTTTTTAAAACCAATTGTTTTTTATATTGTTTTACTACTTCATTTACCGTATCGTTCCACTTTGAAAAATCTTTTGGCTGCAACATCATACAGTCTGATTTAAAATCCTGTGAAGCAATTATTTTATTACCCTGTACTGTGTAGTTTAGATTAAATGAAAAAAGTTCATTTTTATAATGATAGCTTTCGGGCAAATAACTTACTTCAAAATCTTTTGGCACTTCAAGTATTGTATAATTTTTTGACTGGAAACGAAAATCATTATCAACCGCAATTTTACGTTTTGCAGTATCAATGATAGAAGTAAGATTAAACTTACCTGCATCAAGATTCAGGTTAATGTAAAATTCATCAGCAATTTTTTTACCGTAATCAGGTACCTGAAATTGACTCTTGAAATTTATAACTTTTTCACTTGTACTTACATTGTTAACCGAGTAATCATCCAATATAAATTTATTGCTGCCTTTTGATACCAGCGCCTTTACAAAATCTTTAGTTTCTACGGCATCACGATACAAGAGGCGGTTGTAGGCATCTATTCCAAAATATCCATTGTAATAAACACTGCTGCTACCTTTTATGCCCTTGTCACTTAATGTAATAAAAGTACTGTCAACTATAATGTTCTTATCAGCCGGCATTACCGGTACAGTAATCAATTTATAGTTCTGTTCTCCTATACTTACCATTGCCTGTTTACCTTGTATTCCTTTGCTTGGAATACCAAAAATACAATTGGGGTCAGTACCATCTAAGAATATCCACTCATCACCTATTTGCACAGTGCTTATCATGTGGTTGTCTGTAATGGGCAGAGGCACTTCGTTGTATTGATAGGGAATGTCTCTTGTACCTATCCATGTGAAATATGCTTTTAAACCTGCATCTTTAAGTAGTGCCGTAAGCAGACTTGACATGTCTTTGCAATCGCCGTATCTCTTTGTACAAACTGCTGCTGCCTGTCTTGGTACAAATCCTTCTAATCCATTTTCAAAAGCTACATATTTTATATGTTCCTGTACCCAGTTATAAATACTTTTTGCTTTTCCCTTTTCAGTTGCAACACCTTTTGTTAAGCTGTCTGCAAGGTGTTTAATCACCGGCGATGGTGTAGTGTTTATATCTTTAAGAAAGTTGTAGTTCCATTTATACAAATCATCAACATTGGCTAAAAAGCCAACTTTTTTTCCTTCTTCATTCATGTAAGAAGCTATGTGAAATATGACATGCGGTTCAAAATGAGAACGTGGTGGCCCATCTCTGAAATCATCTTTGGGCTTTTGATAATCGGCGGTAAATTCATATACTGTTTGGCGACCACGCTTTGACTCATTTACCTGCACACTTTTATTTTCATCATTTTTTATAAGGTATTTTACTTCCATCCCTTCGGGAAATGTTACCGTACATCTTGAATGTATCACAGGTAAATAACTTACAAAATAATAAGGAATCATAAGGTGTGCTTCTTTCAATAATTCAGTATGAGAAACTGAAGCTACAGCACCTTTTACCAATGAAGGAAAATCAAAAACCATTTCTTTGGCATCATCATAAAAGACACTATTACTAGTGGATGATTGTGTTTTTATATCAGTGACTTTTATTTTCTTAAATCTGTTACCATCCGGCACTTTTGTATAAGCCTCCAAATCACTTACTTCTTCAAACGATCCATAAAAGATTTTATACTTATTGTAAATACCATTTGCTTTATCCGTTAATGCCAATATTTCTTTGGCTTCTTTGGTTTCAACAACCGGCAAATTATCTTTCATAAATATTCTAATATCTCGGGTAGAAGAAAGCATTACAGCATTTTCACCAGGATATTTTTGTGAAATTTCTTCTGCTGTTTGAGCAATAGTATTTACTGAACAGACCAAACTAAAAATCATCCAGATAAGAAAGTATTTCATACGATTTGTAATAATTATTTTATTGATTGTAATACCCCAAAATAATATGTAAGTGTCTGGATAAGTTTTCCTGTATTGTCATAAACTTTTTTAACTCCGTGACGATCTCCGTCATAATAAAATTCTTCTGACTTTGGTTTACCATTATCCCACCATTCTTTCAAAGTACCATGCAAATTTCCATAGTAATAATTTTCCTCCTTTTTCAACTGCCCGTTTTTGTAGTAAGTCTTTTTTACCCCATTATCATCTCCTGCAATGCGTAAACCTTCAAAATAGGGTTTACCATTTGTGAAATAGACATTTCGTTTACCATTAACCTCATCTTCCTCAAATTCTATTTCAGCACTTTTAGTGCCATTTTTATAATAAGCCAACACTTTACCCGTTCCGCTTTTGAATGGAATAAGCGGAAGCAATGTACCTGTTTTATCTTCGTAAGTATAACCTTTAACAGCTCCTTTTTCATACTTAATTACCACTGCCAGTTGATTATCATCCCCATATATCTTATAATCGCCATTGTAATCACCTTCGGTATAAGGCAGTTCCCTTTCTAAAGTTCCATCATCATTATAGAGTTGTAATGTATCATTTAACCTACCAAGGTTATAGGTTTCAGCGTAATGTAACTTACCATTTTCATGATAATACGTCCATTTGCCGTCTCTTTCATCCATCCTGTACTTGCCTTCAAATTCAGTCTTTCCATTGATATAGAATTTCCTTTGAATGCTGTCTTTATTACCGTACTTATTATAATGAATCTGACTTGTATTACCATTTACAAAGGTCATTTTAAATTCTCCGTGCAGGTTATAATGCTTGTAAGCTGATTGAATAAAATTGGTACCGGCATAGTTCTTAAAAGTGTAAGCACCTGACCCTGACGGGAAATCAACATCTGCAATTATTTTTCCTGTAGTATCAAATTGCCTGACATTTTGTATCCATCCATCGCTAAATCTCTTTTCCTGATCCATTTTGCCCGATGGGTGGTAAAACTCAAGGTAACCGTCAATTTCTCCCTTTTTATAATCAGTTTTTGAATACACATTGCCAAGTATGTCATAATCTATATGAAGCCCAACCCTATAACCATTTTGCAACTCACCTTCATGTTTCTTTTTGCCATTTATATAATACGTTATCTGATAGCCGTCTTGTTCATCATCTTTGTACATATTTTTTGCCGCCAATGCTCCATTAACGTAATACGATATCTTTTCTCCCTGCAACAGTCCTTCTTTGTATTCGGCAGTAGATTTTACTTTACCGTTGCGATAATAAAAAGTTGATTTCCCATTTCGCATACCTTCCTTTGTAAAATATCCTTCGCTGGTTTTATTGCCCTCGGGGTCAAAAAAAGTAAAGTTTCCGGAACCGTTTCGGCTTGTATTATTTGAAATAATTTTTCCGTCCTTATCTAAGAATTTCATATCCCGCAACCGGCCTTTCTCATACATTGATTCGCTGTATAGTTTTCCATCGGAATCAAAATCTTCATATTTTCCTTCCAGTTTATTTTTTACATAGGTGGTTTGATACATCACTTTCCCATTGTCATAATATTCCTTGTACTCCCCTTCTATTTCATTAGCATTATAGTTATAAACTGCTTTTAGTTTTCCGTTGTTATAATATTCCTTCCAGGTACCTGAACGTTTGCCATCAGCTACACTTCCTTCCATGTATAGCACACCATCAAGATAATACTTTTTGAAATTTCCAATAGGATCGCCTTTGGCATAAGTTGCCTTGGTAGACATGTTTCCATTGTTATAATAATCTATTCTTTCTCCATCTTCCTTATCGTCTTTATAACTTGTTTTGTAGCTCAGGTTTCCCGATGCAGTATATCCTATTTCAGCACCTTCTTTTTTGCCATTTTTATAATTTACAATTCGTTTTACCAATCCGTTATAGAAATAGTAAGTTGCTTTGCCATCCTCTTCTCCATCTTTATAAATTTCTTCACTCAACATACTACCATTGTCGAACCATGATTGGCTTTTTCCATTTGCTTTTCCATCTACAAATACTGATTTTTCTTTCATTTGTCCATTATCATAATAAAAAACCCACTCACCGATTTTATCTTGTTTTTCGTTGAGTGTTCCTTTAGATTTAAGCTTACCGTTTTTATGATAAAATTCCCACGGCCCTACTAAAATAGATTTTGATCCCTTGCCTTCTGTTTTGCCTTTACCAAATGGTTCTCCATCTATATAAATAAATGGTTCGGTTACCGTTTTTCTTTGAGCCGGTATCAACACTTGTGTAGATCGTATCTCATTGAAATAAGATGCATACCATTGTGCTACATCACCAATTTTACTTTTATTTCTTTTAATATATTTTTCAATTTCAGCCATACTTACAGAACTGAAAATAAAATACATCATAGGTTCAAACTGATCATCTTTAAGTACTTTCTCAAACAACGAAACATAGTATTGCATTGCAAACCCTTTATCGTCAGGATTGTATTTTATCTTTTCGAAAACAACCTGCAATTGACGTACAATAGGATCTTCCAGGTCGGCTTTTATTTTATACTGTCTGTCTAGCGCTATTTTACTAACTAATATTTCCTGAATTTCTTCAAAATTATCTGTACTTGTAGCCTTATATTTTGCTACATTTTTGGTGGTTTCATCAGTTATTTTAGCAATTGCATTCATCATATAAATGCTTCGTGCACTATACTTACCGTCTGGATTTACAAGTAAGTTGGTTGTAAAACTTAACATAGCCGGCACCAGATTTCCTTCATCAGAATAAATTATACCTAAGTAATAGTGTGCAGGCCCGTAGTAAGGGTTTATTAAAACACATTGCTGAAAATTCTTTCTTGCTTCAGCAAAGTTTTTTAGCCTGTAATAAGCAATCCCTTTATTAAAAATTGCCAGATAAGGAAACCGGTAATTTTCAATTATCTTATCATAATACTTTACGGCTTCAGTCTGCTTGTCCATGTTATCAAGACTATTAGCTATCATCCCCCACCATTCATCAGATTTTTCAGGGTACAGCCTTAAACCATCTTCTGCTATTTTGATACTTTCAGTAAAGTTGCTATCGGCATAATAAGCCAATGATAAATTAAAAAGGCCGGCCCTATAATTAGTATCACTGCGGGGAATTTGTTTATAAAGGGCAATTGCCTCTTTATATTTTTGTTTCTCATAAAGGGCAGCCCCATCTTTAATTATTAGTTGCGAATTCACTTTGAGCTGTTGACTAAAAGATACTAAAGTCCAACAACATAATATTACAGAAATAATAAAACGGCTAACAAGCATACTTATCTATAATTGGTTAATAAATTATAACACCTTGCTAAATTGCATCAGAATATCCAAAAAACATAATGAATGTATGATTATTCGAAAAATAAGTATTTTTTTTATCGCATTTTAATCTAATTCAACTTTCCAATTCATTTTGGAAATAAATATCTGGGATATTCAAAGATTTCTTTCAAAGAATAATTTTAAAATCATGACTGCTGAGAATATCTAATTCGTTTATCTTCGCTGCAAAATCAATTTACAATATGAATCTGCATGAATACCAGGCCAAAGAATTGCTGAAAAAATACAATGTTCCTGTACAGGAAGGCATAGCCGTAGAAAATGTAATGGCTGCCGAAGATGCTTACCGTCAGATAAAAAATGACAGTGGTAGTAATTTTGCGGTTGTAAAAGCACAAATTCATGCAGGCGGCCGCGGTAAGGGGACCATAGTAGGTAAAGACCAAAGAGGCGTGGCTGTTGGCAAAAATCTTGAAGAAGTATCAAACATTGCCAACAACTTATTAGGCGGCACTTTGGTGACCATCCAAACCGGTGAGGCAGGGAAAAAAGTAAACAAAATATTGATTGCCCAAGATGTTTATTATCCAGGCCCAAACCCTGTAAAAGAGTTTTACTTAAGCATTTTATTAGACCGTGCTACCGGGCAAAATGTAGTAATGTATAGTACTGAAGGTGGTATGAATATAGAAGATGTGGCCAAAGATACTCCTGATAAAATTTTTAAAGAATGGGTTCACCCGGGCGGTGGATTACAGGCTTTTCAAGCCAGAAAAATAGCATTCAATTTTGGGCTTAGCGGTGAGGCTTTCAAGAATTGCGTAAAATTCGTAACCAATTTATATAATGCTTATGTTGGTTTGGATTGCAGCATGTTGGAAATAAACCCACTTTTTAAAACATCTGACGAAAAAATTATTGCAGTTGATTGCAAAATGAACCTTGACGAAAACTCTCTGATGCGCCACCCTGATTTGGCTGCAATGAGAGACATTACAGAAGAAGACCCGACTGAAGTAGAAGCCGGGCAACACAATCTGAATTTTGTAAAACTGGATGGCAATGTAGGTTGTATGGTAAATGGTGCTGGTCTTGCTATGGCTACCATGGATATGATTAAACTAAGTGGTGGCGAGCCAGCCAACTTCCTTGATGTGGGCGGTTCTGCAAATGCACAAACAGTGGAGGCTGGATTTAAAATTATCTTACAAGACCCAAATGTAAAAGCAATTTTGATCAACATATTTGGTGGCATAGTACGTTGCGACCGTGTTGCAGCAGGAGTTATAGATGCTTACAACAAACTGGGCAACATCAACATTCCTATAATTGTAAGATTACAAGGAACTAATGCTGTTGAAGCTAAAAAACTGATTGACGAAAGTGGACTGAAAGTACAAAGCGCAATCCTTTTAAGCGAAGCTGCCGAGTTGGTAAAGCAAGCAGTGGCTTAATGAGTTTTGAAAGAATATTTTGAAGTAAAAATCCCATCAGAAACGGTGGGATTTTTTTATTGGGTAAAAGCTATTGCCTCTACCTCATAAACCGGGCTAAATAAATAAAATCTTTTAGTTGAAATTTCCTCGCATTTATAGCGTTTTCTAAGCCTTGCTCCTTTCTTAAAAATTCTCCCATCTTTTAGCCTGAATAAACTATGATGTGCTATTTCCTCCACCATTAAGAGGTTGTCTTTTTTAATATCATAGTTTCTCAAAACCCGCATCAGCCCTTCTTCTGCGCAACTACTTGCGCCGGGATTATGAAGTGTGGCAAGCAATTCATTTTCTATATCTGTGGGAAAAATTTTCTTTGTAATAAACTGTGCAAGCAGTTGTCCATATAGTGTTTTCCATTCTCTTCCATGAGACTGTACACGGTTACCATATTTTTCGAAAGTAAGCAGGTGTGCCAATTCGTGTAACAACGTTATCAAAAACGACCATTTATTAAGGTTACCATTTACACTTATTCTGTGCGAACGGTTGTTATGCGCATTGCGATAGTTTCCTAAAATTGTTTTACGTTCACGGGTTATGGTCAGGTGAACTTTATATTGATCAAGATAAGCTGCAACAGGTAAGAAGGTAGAGGGTGGTAAGAAATTTTCTAAAGCCTGCAACGGGTGTTCAACTCCGGACATCTTTCTGCTGTTTTATGTGTTTCATAAGTATCCGCATTTCCACAAAAGTATAAACAAGATAAAGCCCCATTAATGTAAATAAAGCAGGTTTATTAAGCTTACTGCCAGATATAAAAATATATGCCAATGCAGCTATGGCGCAACCAAATAACTTTAGCAAAATAGACCCATAAACCTTGGTCAGAAAAGCTGAAGTAGTGGCTGCCCCCATACCTTCACGCAGCAAGTGAAATGAGATTGTAGTTACAACATAAAGAAAAATATTCCCCCCCATAAGTACCTGCCAATCGAGCCCCATTTTATTAAATGATTCTCTGAAAACCAATGGAACAAAAGAGATTATCAGAAATAACCCAACCAATGGAAGAATACTTTTATTGAACATGCTTATTTTTTTGAAGTGTCTTTTATTATTTGCCAAATCATAACCCCAATTACCAATAAAGGTAATACCCAAATGAATATCGGCGCCTTAATGCTTAACCATTTATCTGTTTTTAATCCAAGAAAAACTGCCAGGCCAATACTCACCAAAAATTGGGTAGCAAGACCGGCATAACGGTATAATAGACTGTTATTGCTTTTATTTTTTTGCGCTTCCATTTTTAATTATTGTTAGTAGCAGATTGAGTTGTATTAACAGGAGATAATCCCAACTCATTTCCACATTGTAACATAAAAGCAAATGCAGCTTCGTAATTGTTGGGTATTAAACCATCCAAAATACCTTCACGAATCGCATCTTTTATCAATCCCACATTTTTACCTGGTGTCAGGGCAAAAGTTTCCATAATAATTTCGCCGGTTATTGGCGGCTGCCAGTTTCTTAATTGGTCTTTTTCTTCCACTTCAGCCATTCTGTTTTTCACCATTTCAAAATTGGCCATAAACCGCTTAACCTTCTGTTGGTTCTTGCTTGTAATATCTGCATTGCAAAGTTTCATCAATGCATCAATGTCTTCACCAGCATCAAATAATAAACGCCTCACGGCACTATCCGTAATATTTTCATTGGTAAGACTAATGGGTCGCAGATGAAGTTCTACCAATTTTTGTACAAACCTCATTCTGTCACTCATGGGTAACTTAAGTTTGCTGAAGATTTTAGGAACCATTCTTGCCCCTACAACTTCATGCCCGTGAAAGGTCCACCCATGGCCTTCTTCAAACTTTTTTGTTGCAGGCTTACCAATATCATGTAACAGGGCAGCCCATCGCAACCATAGATCATCCGATGTTTCACATACATTATCTATGACCTGCAGAGTATGATAAAAATTGTCTTTGTGTCCCTTACCATCTATGTATTCAGCCCCTGCCAAATCTACCATTTGCGGAAAGATGATTTTCAATAATCCTGTTGTAAACAAAAGATGCCAACCAACAGAAGGCTTTCTGCTAAGCATAATTTTGTTGAGTTCATCCGTTATTCTTTCCTGCGAAATAATTTTGATTCGTTCCTTGTTATGACTGATTGCTTTTAGGGTAGAATCATCAATCTGAAAACCTAATTGTGCAGAAAATCTGATGGCCCTCATCATACGCAACGGATCATCTATAAATGTTTTAGAAGGTTCAAGTGGGGTTTTTATAACCTTGGTTTCTATGGCTGCGAGTCCTTCAAAAGGATCAATCAATTTTCCAAAGTTTTCTTTATTTAAACTAATGGCAAGTGCATTAATAGTAAAGTCTCGACGATCCTGGTCATCTTCAATTGTACCGGGTTCTACATGCGGGTTGCGGCTGTCAGGGTTATAACTTTCTTTGCGGGCTCCTACAAATTCAATTTCAAAGCCGTCAATTTTAATTTGTGCAGTTCCAAAATTTTTAAAAAAAGCTACTGTAGGTTGTGGATTAAACTTTTCTGCTACTTTTTGGGCAAGTAATATTCCATCACCAAGGCAAACTATATCTGCATCTTTTGTTAGTCTTCCTATAATTTTATCTCTTACAAAACCTCCAATAATATAGGCAGGCATCTGTAATTCTGCTGCAGCAGATGCAATTTTATTAAAAATGAAGAGTTCTCTACTATTGCAATCAATTTCCATCATCGGATGCAAATATAAGAACAACAATGCGGGTATAATATAACTAAAGGGCTATAACATTATTAAGCCTGCTAAGAATACGAAAGATTGAAATTTTATTCAAACTCCAATTCACTTCTGTTGTTATCCCACGAGAAATATTTGTTGAATACTGCGTTGGCCGAATCTTTTAGTCCAACTAGTTTTTTTGAAGAAATGATTTCTCCAATTTTAAAATTCTTAATCCCAATTGAAACAAGAACATCTTTTAAGATGGAAACTTTATCCTGGGGAACACTTAAGGTTATTTGTGGCATTGTTTAATGATTTTAGTTTAATCAATAGTTCAATTTTGTTGCCAACCTCAATATCAATAATCTCATTTTAAGACTAAACTCCCGGTTATTACTAGCATTATCTGATAATTTCTATCTGACCATCCTTCCATCGTACTATAGAGGAAGCTCCATTTACAGCATCTTCTTTTTGTCTTATATTAACAATATAATCAACACCATTTTTAATTAACTCTGAAATATCGTCAAATTTTTGGGGAGAAGGTTGCCCATGAATATTAGCCGATGTGGAAACTATAGGTTTTTTAAACCGCTTTAACAAATGCCTGCAAAAATCCTCTTTCACCAAACGAATGGCAATACTTCCATCCTCATTTAATACATCTTCGGCTATATTGAGGCCATGATCAAAGATAACTGTGGTTGGCTTTGTAGTGGTTTCCAAATAGTCAAAAACAGCTAAGTCGGGGCTTGCAACATATTGTAATACGTCTCTTTCTGTAGCCAAAATAACAATCAAACCTTTTCGCGGAGCTTTCCCTTTCAATTGTATTAAACGCTGTACAGCAGTTGAATTTGTGGCATCGCACCCAAGACCCCATATTGTATCGGTAGGGTATAATATTAATCCGCCACTTTGTAGCGTCGCAAGACATTGTTCTACATCATTTGTAAAATCCATCATAATTGCGAAGATATAAATGCCTGTGTATTGTCCGGCATATCTTCTTTAGTTTTGTGCCTCATGCAAAAGTTTCTTATTATACAAACAGCCTTTATAGGAGATGTGGTTTTAGCAACTGCTTTAATTGAAAAACTCCATCAATTTTATCCCGCTGCTAAAATTGATTTTTTATTGAGAAAGGGAAATGAAAACCTTTTGTCCAATCACCCATACTTAAATGAAGTATTGGTTTGGAACAAAAAAGAAAATAAATACAAAAACCTTTACAAGATTTTACAAAAAATAAGAAGCAACAAATACGACTCGGTAATAAATGTGCAAAGATTTGCCGCTACAGGTTTTCTAACTGTTTTTTCCGGAGCAAAAAAAACCATCGGGTTTGACAAAAATCCATGGAGCAGGTTTTTTTCTACAAGAATTATTCATGAAATAAGTACCGGCGAAAAACCTTTGCATGAAATAAACCGCAATCAAAAACTAATAGAGCATATAACAGATTCAATACCCGAAAAGCCAAAACTTTATCCATCAATAAGCGATTTTGAAGAAGTCAAAAAATACAAAGAACAGCCTTATGTTTGTATTGCACCGGCTTCTGTTTGGTTTACAAAACAGTACCCTAAGGAAAAATGGGTAAGCTTAATAAACAATCTACCAAAAAACCTGCAGGTATATCTATTAGGCGCCCCAACAGATCATGATTTGTGCATCAGTATTATTAATGAATCCGTTGATAAAAAAGCCATAAATCTTGCAGGAAAACTTTCCTTTTTACAATCGGCAGCTTTGCAGCAAAATGCTGTCATGAATTATGTAAATGATTCTGCACCTATGCACTTTGCATCATCTATGAATGCACCTGTTGCAGCTATATATTGCAGCACCGTACCATGGTTTGGCTTTGGCCCATTATCAGATAATAGTTTTGTGATACAAACCCATGAACAGCTTAGCTGCAAACCCTGTGGGTTGCATGGTTTCAAGGCTTGTCCTTTGGGCCATTTTAAATGTGCTTATACCATAGAAGATCAGCAATTGTTGAATGTATTATCATAAATAAACAATGAAGAAATTAATAGTATCAACAATACTCTTTTTAAATTTAAGTTGTGTAAATGCCCAACAATTATTTTCTCGTTTTCAAGATTTGGAATTGGAGGATAGCAAAGGCAATCTCATAAACACATCCACTTTTTTAGGCAAAACTATTTATGTTGATTTTTGGTTTACAGCCTGCGCTCCTTGTATTAAGGAAATCCCCCACTCTAAAGCCTTACAGCATTTTTTTAAGAAAGATACCAACATTCTTTTTGTTACTATTTGTATAGAGAATATTGACCGAAAACCAATATGGCGAGAAATGGTTCTACAACAGGAAATGATGGGAATCAATCTTTTTTATGCCCGTAACAGACCGCAAAATGTAAACTTATTAAGGGCATACAATATTACTTTTCCAACCTATATTTTAGTAAATAGTGAAATGAAAGTTATTGGGTACAATGCACCAAGACCGTCAGAAAAGGGTTGGGTACATTGGGCTATCTACAGGGCAGCCCAAGGTGCTACTTTAAGCCAATCTGAAGAAGAGATGAATAAAAATACCAGCGATTTTAAAAGATTTATAGATGAAGGTCATTTTTGAATAATTGATTTATCGTGTAAAAAACTTTCAATCAAGATGATTGCATATTAAACTTGATTACAAAAGATCAGATAATCCTTACTAAATTTACAGCCTTTAAGCCAAGAAATGATTGCACAAAAAAACAGACCGCTAAGGGTTTTAGTTGCCAAAGTTGGGCTCGATGGTCACGATCGGGGAGCCAAAGTAATTGCCACTGCACTTAGAGATGCCGGTATGGAAGTTATCTATACAGGTCTTAGACAAACACCTGAAATGGTTGTGAATGCTGCACTACAGGAAGATGTTGATGCAATAGGCATCAGTATCTTAAGTGGAGCCCACATGACTGTATTTCCCAAAGTAATTCAATTAATGAAAGAAAAAGAAATGACAGATGTATTGCTAACAGGTGGGGGAATTATTCCGGAAGATGATATGAAACAACTGCACGATATGGGAGTTGGAACACTTTTTCCACCCGGTACAACTACAAGCGATATTGCAAATTATATTAGAGATTGGGTAAAAGAACACAGAACTTTTTGATTTAACCATTAAACTCTAAACCCTAAACTCATCTCATGTACCAAACATTACTTACCTCACTTGAAAACAATATTCTCATTGTTACAATTAACCGTCCTGACAAATTAAATGCAATAAACAAAACTGTAATGCATGAATTAGGTCAGGTTATGGATGAAATAAACAGCAATCCCGAAATCAGATCAGCCATAATAACCGGAACCGGCCCAAAATCATTTGTTGCCGGCGCCGATATTACTGAATTTGATGGCTTAACCGTAGAAGAAGGAAAAACATTGGCCAAAAAAGGTTTGGATGTTTTTTTCAAAATAGAAAACAGCCCAAAACCTGTAGTAGCTGCAATAAACGGCTTTGCACTTGGTGCAGGTTGCGAGTTGGCAATGGCTTGCCACTTTAGGGTTGCTGCTGAAAATGCAAAATTTGGTCAGCCTGAGGTCAATCTTGGTTTAATCCCTGGCTACGGGGGTACACAAAGGTTGGTTCAGTTAATAGGAAAAGGCAGGGCTATTGAGTTACTCATTAGTGCTAAC
>JANMMU010000007.1:0-78343 GCA_031373555.1 Segetibacter sp.
AAATGGCCGTTGGGAATCTATTTAAGCAGAAAAAAATAGAACTCACCAAAACGGGGATTAAGAAGGTTTAGGAGGTTTAAGAGTTCAGGAGGTTTAATGGTTCAAAAGGTTCAAGAGGTTTAAGAGGTTTAAGAGGTTTAAGGGGTTTAAGAGGTTTAAAAAGCTTTGGGTTGTTGGTTTATTGATCCTTCTCGTTCTGCATGTAAATATTGCTGCTGATTTCTTATTGAGGATTACGAATGTTGAGGATTCCTGGTGGTTAGCTTCTGCCTCACTTGTGATAATCCATTTTGATTCTAATTGCCTTCTCTGCTTCTTGCCCTGCCCACTTGCGGCATAAAAAAAGTCCCAGGTCAATAGCGGCTGAAACTGCACCTGCGGTTATTACATTATCATCTTCTACAATTCTGTCCATTGAAACTTCTTTGCGATAAGGTTTCAAGGCTTCGTATTCCTGAAAATTTGTAGTGGCTTTTTTGTCTGTAAGAAAACCCGCCGCACCTAACATTAAACTACCGGTACAAATTGAGATTTAATATTTGGTAGCCTTACTGGTTTTTATCCAATTCAGAAATTTATTGTCGACCTGTAATTGCCTGGTTCCAAGTCCACCAGGAATAATTATTGCACCATAGTCTGAAAAGGAATTTTGTATTTTATCGGGTTTTATTTCCAGGCCGAAATTGTCCGAAACTTTGTTTGTAAATGAACAAATATCCCAGGTTAAATCAGGTAGATAATTCATTGATTTTACCCGGCTGATTGGGTCATAAATTCCAATGAAGTCAAGCAAGGTTATTTTGTCAAAAAATATATAAGTAATTTTCATTTGAGTCTGTCTTGTAAGTTTTACCAAATATAATTATTTAACAGGCCTTATCGAAGGGTATAATGTTAGAATAATGAAATGGACAATTAAGATACTCAATTAGTGTAATTATTTCCACAGTAGCTGAATGCCCTGATACTTCACTACAAATATGTGGATTTTGAAATAAAATCCGGGATTTGAAAGACTGCCACAAACAAAGTTTTCAAATGGCAATTAAAGAGATGAAATCAAGAGTGTGTTTAATGAAACCCTGAAACCTATTCAATTTTTAATTTATTGGTATAAAAATTAGCTCATGTAACATAAGTCACAAAAAATGAAAAAAGCTGCGGGTAACTTTGCTTCAGAAAGTTGAATAATTTCCAAAACAGCTTTCTCAAACCAAATTTCATTCACATAAATTATTTTGACAATGAAAAAAAACATGGGTTCTGCTGACAGAATTATCAGGCTGATAATTGCTGTAGTGATAGGCATTTTGTACTTTACAAATGTGATTACCGGCACTTTAGGCATTGTATTATTTGTTGTAGCTGCCATATTTGTACTCACCAGCTTCATGAGTTTTTGTCCGGTCTATGTTCTGTTTGGTATTAGTACCTGCAAAACAAAATCCAATTAACTATGGCACAGCACGATATAGAAACACAATGGATGGGCAAAATGCAATTCAATTCATTGATAAATGGCCATACTATAGTAATGGATGCACCTGAACGGGTTGGTGGTGAAGACAATGGACCAATACCTAAACCCTTTGTACTTACAGCATTATCAGGTTGCACAGGTATGGATATTGTTGCTATACTACGCAAAGAACAAAAAGAAGTGCAGGATTTAAATATTAAAGTAACCGGCGAATTGAGTAAAACGCAACCGTTGGAATATGTTGCCATGCATGTTTTATATGATTTTAAGGGAGAGGAATCAAACAAAGAAGCTGCAAAGAAGGCAGTTACTGACTCACAGGAAAAATATTGTGGGGTAAGTCATATGCTTAAAAAAGCACTTCCTGTAACATGGCAGGTAAACTATAATGGCACAGAGATTTTTAATAATAAGGCTTTACAAGTAGCGTAAACTTCCTAAGAAAAATAGAAAAAATAAAATGTTCGAATCAATAAAAAAGCTTTTGGGAATAGGCCCCAAAACTGATTACAGAAAGTTAGTGAACGATGGTGCAATAATTCTTGATGTAAGAACGAAAGGTGAGTTTGATGGTGGCCACATTAATGGTGCAATAAACATTCCGGTGGATCAGTTAATTAATAACTTATCAAAATTTAAGGATAAAAGCAAGCCTATAATAACATGTTGCGCTTCCGGAATGCGAAGTGCGACTGCTAAAAGTATACTAAAGTCAAATGATTATGAATCAGTTTATAATGGGGGAAGTTGGCATAGCCTGCAAAGAAATTTATGAACCAATCAAAGATATAAAAGACTACACCCCCTGATATCACTGTTATCGCTTCGGCCTAAAACAGTGAAACATCCGTTGGTCTGCAGCACTCCTGCATCGTCTGTAGCTATAAAACTACAACTGTGCAGGTTTGCAAGGTCAATAATGTTGATTAAGCCTTTTCCTTTTTGTTTTATGCTTAAAGGGTCGTCTTCATCTCTTACCAATACCTTCATCCACGGTACGGTGGTAAAAATTCCTTCACCATAAGAATAGGCCTGCGACAATAATTCGGTCATTCCATATTCTGAATGAATTGCCGAAACACCGAGCATTTCCTGAAGACAACCATGTATTTCTTCTCTGATCATTTCCTTTCGTCTTCCTTTCATACCGCCGGTTTCCATAACAACCGTATTTTTTAATGGCATAGGAAATTGCGCTGCAAAGTCCAACAAACCAAAAGTTACCCCAATGAGTAAAGTCTTTTGCCCTTTTGATTCCAGATTTTGTAATAGTTCAGCTAAATCCTGAAAATTGTACAGGTAAAACCCGCTGCTTTCATGTCCTGAAAGTTGAATCAATTCATCCACCATTTTTACAAGGCTTGAACCTTTTCTTTCTAAATAAGCGGGTAGCAACCCTATTATGCACCATTTTGCGGGGTTGCCGTAAAACAATTCAAATCCCCGGGTAAAACTTTTTGTATAAAGTGAAAGGTCTTTTACAAGATGCTGACTATTTACATTACCCGTAGTACCACTGCTTTCAAAAACCTGTTCCGGCTCAAAAAAACCTGCAACTACTTTATGAGATTTAAACAATGAAACCGGCAAAAAGGGAATATCTGTAAGCTGATTTACATTTCTCACATCAATACCTAAAGCATTCACCCAATTGTTATAGACAATATTATGTAGGTATTGAAACCGAAATACTGCTAAAGCCAAATCAGGGAAGGATTCTTCGGTTACTGAAAAAATATTGTTAACAATTGCGGTCTCCACTACTTAACCCTCGTTGTAAATAACTAAATTTGAAATGTAAATGAAACAAATGAAGACAAAGATATTGGTTAGTGTTGTTTTAATGGTAGTGATATGGGCTTGCAGCAAAAATACTTACAACACTAAACCTACAATCAAAATAAAGTCTATAAGTACAAATGTTGTGCAAAATGGCAATGACCTAACAGTTCAATTGCAAGTGACAGACAAAGAGGGCGATGTAACAGATTCAATGTCTATAACTAAAGTTAGGGTGAATCAAAAAGTTGCACCCATTACAGTTCGTGATATATTATATTTTAAAGTGCCGGATGCACCAAACTCAATAGATGGGATAGTTCAACTTGACCTTAAATATCAAGATCATTTGATTTCTGCACAGAACCCTCTTGGTGAAAATGATACACTGTTGCTTCGTTTTGCATTGAGGGATAAGGCAGGAAATGTGAGTGATACAATTACAAGTGATTCTATTGTTGTAATCAGATAGTACAACATGAATAATAGCTTCAACCGGTTTGTCAGCTATTTCTTTTTCAGCAATATATTTTTGGGCATTTCAGCCATAGCACTCTGTATTGAGACAAATCTGATGACCAACCTTTCGCTGAATTATTTTCCATTTTACATCATAACATTTCTTGGAACAAGTATATACTACACTATTATTTATGTAAAAAATGTACAGGCAAAACATCACAACGAACGAACCTTATGGTATAGGCGTAATCTTGAGTACATTTTAAAAACACTCAAATACATAGTTGCTACAGCTATTTTTTTTGGGATTGTTTTACTAATCCGAAACAGGCATAGCCTTTTTTCTTTAACAGCGGTACAATCGGTATTACTTATTATTTTTCCTTTACTAGCTATTTGGTACACTATTTCACCAAGAATTTTTCCATTCAAAAACATTCGTGAAATAGGAATGATTAAACCCTTTATCATAGGTCTTACCTGGTCGGGTTTTGTAACCTTTTATCCTGTATTTATCTGGCAAATTCAGAAAGGCTTTCCCGGCACCCCTCCCCTATTTCCTTCTGTATATTTATGGTTACAAAACTTTTTGTTTATTTCTATACTCGCTATCATTTTCGACATCAAAGATTACCGAAATGATTTGCTGCACTATCTCAAAACCTTTCCTGTGGTTATAGGAATAAAAAATACATTGCGCTTTGTTGCCCTACCCTTACTCCTACTCAATATTTTTGCTTTTGCAGCGTTTCAGTTGCAGCAGCATTTTAGCATTGAGCAAACATTTTTGCAAGTAATACCTTATATCTTATTGACCGTAGTAATATTTAAGCATAACAAGCCAAAAAAGCTTTTATATTATCTTGCAGGCATAGACGGGCTAATGTTGTTAAAAGCAATTTGTGATATAGCATCCATTATTATAAAATAAAACGAAAAAAAGAAATGCCAACACCTAAAAAAAAGAAAGAACAAAGCTTACTAACCGAATCTTCGCACAAATTTTTACGCAGTTATCTAAATAACCCTTCCCCCGTAGGTTTTGAATATAGCGGACAACGAATTTGGCTCGATTACCTGAAGCCATATATAGATGAACAAATGGTGGACCCTTACGGTACTGCTGTTGGCATCATTAATCCCGGCAAACCATTTAAAGTTGTAATAGAAGCACATGCAGATGAAATAAGCTGGTTTGTAAATTACATAACAGATGCAGGACTTATTTACCTGAAAAGAAATGGCGGTGTGGACCATCAGATTGCCCCGAGCCAAAGGGTATGGATCCATGGTAAAAAAGGTTTGGTAAAAGCTGTTTTTGGATGGCCTGCAATACATACAAGATTATCAAATGCAGAGCAAAAAGAACCCCAACCTAAGGTGGATAATCTATGGCTCGACTGTGGTGCAAGAACAAAAAAAGAAATTGAAGATTTGGGCATTCACATTGGTGCTGTTGTTACTTACGCAGATGGATTTGAAGAGCTTTCCTACGACAATTATATATGCCGTGCAATGGACAACCGTATAGGCGGTTTTATGATAGCAGAAGTAGCCCGGTTATTGAAAGAAAACAAAAAGAAACTTCCCTACAGTTTATATGTTGTAAATGCTGTACAGGAAGAAATTGGACTGCGTGGTGCAGAAATGATTGCCCGTCGTATAAAACCGGATATTGCTATAGTTACTGATGTAACCCATGATACAAGTACGCCACTTATCAGCAAACAAATAGAAGGCGATTGTACCTGCGGCAAGGGACCCTCACTTGCCTATGGTCCTGCAGTGCACAACAAACTGCTTACATTAGTGCAGGATGTAGCTGCAAAAGCAAAAATACCGCTTCAGTTAAGGGCTGTAAGCAGAAGCACAGGTACCGACACTGATAGCTTTGCTTATGCAAATGATGGCTGTCCATCTGTACTTATCAGCATACCATTAAGGTACATGCATACTACAGTAGAAATGCTACACAGAAGCGATATAGAAGAAACCATAAAGCTGATGTATGAAACATTGCTGACTATTACACCTAAAACAAACCTGAATTATTTATAAGTCCAATCCAATATATATTATTTTGAATTGAAAAATTTAACTGTTACCGGATTCTAAAAGCTTAACCCCCCACCCTATCTTTGAACCATGAACCTCGAATTCAACAAAAACGAAGATGCCCTGAAGCTGTCTGTCAGCAGCATGAATCAGCAATATGAAAAAATAAAACTTGGTGGTGGAAAAAAAGCTATAGAAAAACAACACGCTGCTAATAAACTTACACCAAGGGAACGACTAGAGTATCTTCTTGACAAAGACAAACCATTTATTGAAATAGGTGCATTTGCAGGGTATGAAATGTATGCCGAACAAGGCGGGTGCCCCGCAGGCGGAACAGTTGCCGGCATTGGCTATGTAAGTGGCAGGCAATGTGTTATTCTTGCAAACGATCAAACTGTAAAAGCAGGTGCATGGTTCCCTATTACAGGTAAGAAAAATTTGAGGATGCAGGAGATTGCAATGGAGAATAATTTGCCAGTCATTTACCTTGTTGACAGTGCCGGAGTTTACATACCCATGCAGGATGAAATTTTTCCTGACAAGGAACATTTTGGCCGCATTTTTCGCAACAATGCAAAGATGAGCGCCATGGGCATTGTGCAGATTGCAGCAGTGATGGGTGCCTGTGTGGCCGGTGGCGCATACCTGCCAATTATGAGCGACGAAACGCTGATGGTTGAAGGTAAAGGAAGCATCTTTCTTGCCGGCCCCTACCTGGTAAAAGCAGCTGTGGGCGAAGATGTTGACAGTGAAACACTCGGTGGCGCAAACACCCATAACGAGATTAGTGGTATTGCTGATTACAAGTTTAACACAGAACAGGAATGTCTTGATCAGGTTAAAAAATTAATAGACAAAATAGCCAAACCTCATGATGCTGGCTTTAGTAGAAATGCACCTGTAATGCCTCTTAAAAATCCTAAGGAAATATATGGAATGTTTCCTGCTGGCAACCTGAAGCCTTATGATATGCTTGACATCATTGAGCGCATTGTGGACAATAGCGAGGTAGAACAATTCAAAGAACATTATGGCAAAACCATCATCTGTGCTTATGCCCGTATTGAAGGTTGGGCAGTGGGCATTGTAGCCAATCAACGCCTGGTGATGAAGAACAAAAAAGGAGAATTGCAAATGGGCGGTGTTATCTACAATGATAGTGCAGACAAGGCTGCAAGGTTCATAATGAACTGTAACCAAAAGAAGATTCCGCTAGTGTTTCTGCACGATGTAACAGGCTTTATGGTTGGTAGCCGCAGCGAACAATCCGGCATAATAAAAGATGGTGCAAAGTTGGTGAATGCAGTTGCTAACAGTGTAGTTCCCAAAATAAGTATTGTGATTGGCAACAGTTACGGCGCAGGCAACTATGCCATGTGTGGTAAGGCGTACGACCCACGTTTCATCTATGCATGGCCTACTGCAAAAATTGCCGTGATGGGTGGAGAACAGGCGGCAAAGACAATGTTACAAATTCAGGTGGGCGGCATGAAAGCCAAAGGTGAGGAAGTAACTCCCGAAGATGAAAAAGCCTTACTGGACAAAATAAAAGGCAATTTTGAAAGGCAAACAACCGCCTACTATGCAGCTGCCCGACTATGGGTAGATGCTATCATAGACCCCGCCGATACCCGTAAAGTCATAGCCGAAGGAATAGCCGCTGCTAATCACCAACCAAAAATGGAGGAGTTTAAGTTGGGGGTGTTTCAGGTGTAGATGAGTAGCAAGATGTTAGTATTTAGATGTTAGACGAATAGCCGGCGGTTTTGTGTTGTGATATTTTTTTGCCGGCATTGGTGCAATGATTATACTTCATAGGCTGCCTGCCCCGTCACTTTTTGCGGGGACGCTCCATTCATGTTCAGTAAGGCTATTTGACTTTTTCTGTGTTTTTGCGACGAGATTCATTCATCTTCATTTAGTAATAAAAGTGGCGAACAAAGATTAATAATAAAACACCCTTAGTGCCTCTTTGTGCCTTTGAGGCTTAGTGGTTCAAAAGACGAGAAACAACAAACGAACAAATGTCAGCAACAAATCAATTAATCATTTATACAGACGGCAGCAGCCGTGGCAATCCCGGCCCGGGCGGATATGGCGCTATTCTCATGTTTGGTAACAGCCGCAAAGAACTAAGTGCAGGCTACCGCAGAACCACCAACAACCGCATGGAGTTGCTTGGTGTCATTTCAGCATTGGAGGCATTGACCCGCAAGGATATCCCGATTACAATTTATACAGACAGCCAATACATTGTAAAATCAGTTCAACTTAAGTGGCTCGATAAATGGATAAAAACCAATTTTGCAGTAGGCAAAAAAAACAAAGACCTTTGGATGCGTTATCATGCGCTTTCCAAAAATTTCAAGGTTACTTTTCATTGGGTAAAAGGTCATGCTGATAATCCATTTAATAACAGATGTGATGAGTTAGCAACCACTGCCGCCGATGGAGGCAACTTATTAGTGGATGAGGAATACGAAAGAGAAAATTAATTACCAATTAGAAATTGAACCCTAATGATTGCTGAATTATTCAACGACAAAACTATTAAAGCAAAAGCCCAAACAGAAACTTTGAGCAGTTGGTTATTGGAAAATAAAATCACTGTAGCCAAATTAATTGCATTTGCTGAAAATGCTAAAGTCTCCCCCAAAGCTACTTGTGTTGAAGCACTGGAATTTGCATCTAAAAAAAACCCTTCAATTGTTGATAAAAAGGGCTTTCAGTTTGTAACCGGAACTTTGACCGCAAAGGCTCCCAGAATAAAATGGGAATCAGCCAAAGTGATTGGGAATGTAGCACATTTGTTCAAAGACAAACTTGATGAAGCAATAAAAAACCTACTCACCAACAGCGAACATGAAGGCACTGTAGTCCGTTGGAGCGCCGCTTATGCTTTAGGAGAAATTTTAAAATTGAAAACAAAACATAACAAGGAACTGCTACCAACCATTGAAGCAATATGTAATGCTGAAGAAAAAAACAGCATCAAAAAAATTTACCTTGCAGCGTTGAAGAAATTGTTTAGGGTTTAGTGTTTAGTGTTTAATCCTAAACCCTTAAACACTAAACCCTAAACTCTAAACCCTAAAACTCTAAACCCTAAACTCTAAACCCTAAACTTCCTCAAATGACCAAACTTAGCATCAACATCAACAAATTTGCAACACTGCGCAACAGCCGTGGAGGTAATAATCCTAATGTGCTGAAGGCGGCACTTGATGCAGAAAGGTTTGGTGCTGATGGCATAACTGTTCATCCCCGTCCGGATGAGCGACATATACGTTATGACGATGTTAGGCAGATAAAAGAAGCTATTAGGACCGAGTTTAATATAGAAGGCAACCCACGGGAACAATCGTTTGTGGACCTTGTCTTAGAGGTTAGACCTACGCAGGTTACTTTAGTACCTGATGTATTGGTTCAACTGACATCAGACCACGGATGGAATACTATTGAACACAAAGATTATCTTATTGAAATAATTGGAGTTTTTAAAACTGCGGGCATCCGGACATCCATTTTTGTTGACCCAATTGAAGAAATGGTGCAAGGCGCAGAAGCTACCGGTACAGACCGGATAGAATTATACACAGAAGGATATGCCAGGCATTTCCATGACAACAAAGAATTAGCCATCAAATCCTACATCACAGCAGCAAAAATTGCAAACGAAGCGGGTTTAGGCATTAATGCCGGACACGATCTTGATCTGCAAAACCTTAAATATTTTGCCCAGCATATTCCCGGTCTGCTCGAAGTATCAATAGGACATGCCTTGGTTTGCGATGCACTTTATTTAGGTTTTGAAAATGCAGTTCAATTGTACAGAAGACAATTAATGTAAAGAACAATAATCTATTAATTACCTGCAGCCTTCATCATATCAGCATAATGATGAACGAACATACCATGCGTCGGATTTTTGGCAGCCACAACCATTGCAGCTGCTATATCCTTAGCCAACATGCCTCTGTATTTTTGAATTGGTCCAATAAATAAAGGACCGATCAGTTTCATTACACCTTTAGCCATTAATTCCATAAATCTAAATTCTTTTCGGTCGCCAAGAACAAGGCTGGGTCTGAAAACGTGAAAACGCTCAAATTGCAAAGCAGCTATTTCCTTTTCAACATCTCCTTTTATCTTCAAATAAAAATTCATAGAATGAGCATCTGCTCCTACTGCGGATACTAAAAAATAGGATGTAAAGCCGGCATCTTTGCCCATTTGTGCAGCATGTACAGGAATATCAACATCAATCTGCCTGTATAATTGCTTATTGCCCTTTACCTTTTTTTGTGTGGTTCCAATACAGCAAAATATTGCATCTCCTTTACCTAACTTAGTTCTGTAAGCAGGCAAATTATTAAAGTCAACTATTTCTATTTCCAGTTTTGGATGCACAAGTGTTCCGGGTTGTCTTACCAAAATCCTGACTTTATCAAATGCCGGATCTTCTAATAACATAGGCACAAGAAACTGGCCGGTTAAACCTGTAGAACCGAGAACTACTGCTGTTTGTGTGCGCATATAGGAACATTTTAAAAATGAAAGTTACGAGTCTTTGTATTAATTGGTTTTAAGAAACTTTTGGGCAACAATAATCTATTAAAATGCTTTACTTTACTTTCTGCAATAAAGATTTTACACTTATTTTTCTATAAAATGGAGATACAAGAAAACATTTCATTGAAACCTTATAACACATTTGGAATAAATGCAACTGCCCGTTTTTTTTCAGGATTTAGTACAGTAGATGAATTAGGAAAATTGTTAGAGGCTCATCAGTCGTTTCAACACCTCATTTTAGGTGGAGGTAGCAATATCTTACTAACACAGGATTTTAATGGTTTGGTTGCAAAAAATGAGATGAAAGGCATTTCTATTATAAATGAAGATTCAACCCATGTTTATGTAAAATGCGATGCCGGAGAAAACTGGCACAGGTTTGTTTTGTATTGCATAGAAAACAATCTGGCAGGCGTAGAAAACTTAAGCCTTATACCCGGTAGTGTGGGTGCAAGTCCCATGCAAAATATAGGGGCATATGGTGTAGAAATAAAAGATGTATTTCATGAATTGGAAGCATGGCATGTTTCTGACAAAAAGCTTGTAAACTTCACTAAATCTGATTGTGAATTTGGCTACAGAGAAAGTGTTTTTAAACGAAAATTCAAGGGACAGTTTGTAATTACAAATGTTACGTTCCGCCTGTACAAACAGCCTGTATTTAGTACTACTTATGGGGCTATCCAGCAGGAACTGGAAAAAATGGGGATTACATCATTGTCAATTAAAGCTATATCTGATGCAGTGATTAATATAAGGCAAAGTAAACTTCCCGATCCTGCAGTAATAGGCAATGCAGGTAGCTTTTTTAAAAACCCAACTATTCCTATTGAACAATATGAAATGCTGAAAAATACATTTCCAGACATAGTGGCTTACCCATCTAACCATGAAATGAAACTAGCCGCCGGATGGTTAATAGAACAATGCGGCTGGAAAGGATTCCGAAAAGGTGATGCAGGATGCCACGCAAAGCAGGCTTTGGTTTTAGTAAATTATGGAAATGCAAAAGGTGAAGACATCTTTAATCTTTCTACAAAAATTTTGAAAAGCGTAAAGGATAAGTTTGGCATACTATTAGAACGAGAAGTAAACATCATATAGGACTTAATAAACAAAATTGCTGCAAATGCATTGAACCAATAAAATTAACCACTACAATCCTTTTATTTTAAATTAACGAATATGCGCCTATACTTTTTAGTTTACTTATCTATTTTATCCTCTTTCGCTATGGCGCAGGATTATCCTGACTATAGAAGTAAGAAGGAATTATTTATTAGAATTCAGGAAAAAGATATTAGAAGCGATATTGCTTCATTTAGTATGGGAGGCATAGAAGAAAGTGTGGGCAAAGATCCGCTGAAAACCATACCTATATCAGATTTTGGCAAAGATTTTATTTCGTTTGCAGAAAACAATATTAAAGTTACAATTCAAACCGCGCCTTTTGATCAATCAAAGCATAAGTACACCTATTACGATCCTGAAACAAAAGACTATTTACTTAAGATTGATAGTAAACCTTATTATGGGGATTACGGTAAAATGCCATTAACACAGGTTTCAGCAGTTACGGTTATCATAGACAGGGATACTATAACTATACCTCCGGCAGCCTGCAATGATTTATGTAATCCGGTACTTACATTTACCGAAAAAGGAAAAGTAAAATCGCAAAACAAGGTTTTAATTTCAGCGGATGGACGAAAAATATACGTCTATTTGTTAAAACCTGAAAGTGGCGGTAGTTATGAAGCTACATGGGTAATCCAGGATAAAAAATATGTAAAACGTGTCGTTGATTTTGGATTCTTAAGATAGTTAGAGCATTATTTATTTTTCCATAAATCAGACAATCAAATAGTTATTAAAAGAGTGCATAACTTTTTATTAAAAATTTGAAATTTTAAGGTGTTTTTTTTGTATTTGCTAGAATTTGGTATTAATTTAGAGTAATATTTCGAAGGAGATATAACAAAGCCCGGATGATTCCCCGGAACCGCAAGGTCACACTTGCTAAGCGTTTCAAAACACACTAATTTGTTTGCCGAAAAAGAGACAAAGTTTTGAAACAAAACAATTTTTATTAGCCTGGGAGGGCGTGAGACAACCAACGGTTTCAATTTCAAATGACCATTGTCAAGGAAACCAAAAGGAACAGTTTCAAAAGAAATACTCCCTTTCATGTACAGGCAGCCGAAATCTCAAAGCGAGAATCCGACTGCCTGTTGTGTTTTTATTGATAAGTGTATTTGATTCCGCACAAAGTTGGCCGGTTATTATTTCAAAATCATAAATGAATAAGGAGCTATAGACAAAAACTCCTGATCTTTTCCAAGGGTATATTGTTCAAGGGTATATTGGTCAACTAATACATCCCCCTCTTTAGCGCCATTTTCTTTAAATGCAACCCATTTAAGATTGGCAATTATATGGCTAAAGTTAAAAATGCAAAAAATTTTTTTCCCTTCCAATTCTCTCACAAAGCCGGCAACATGTATGTTGTGAGATGACATCCATTTCGAATTACTATGGTCAGCTATTTGAGGTAATTGTTTGCGTATTTTCAACAATTTTTGTATTCCCGAAAATATTTGTTGTTCTACAGTTCCTTCTTCATTTTTGCGTTTATTTTTTTTCCAATCTATCATTGGCCGATGCATCCAACGGTTATCGTAACTCTTTGCTGTATCATTTAAATAAGAATAATCATTAGTATAACCAACTTCATCACCATAGAATACCATAGGGATACCTCCAGCAAAAAAGCTCATGGCCTGCATCAGTAATATTTTTTGAACCGCAATAGAAATTGCATTATTATCATTTATTTCTAAAGCCTTCTCAAGTCCGCAAAGTGAAGCTAATGAGCCGCTTATTCGTGCATCTCCGGTCTTTGGATTAGAAGAAAAAAGGGCCCCTCTACTTGGTGATCCCGGATAATTTGCCGAATAATAATTTTTTAAAAATTGCCTGTGATGAAATGGATTAAACCCTGCCTGTTCTATCATATAATCATCAAACCCCAACCCTATATCATCATGGCAACGGGTATATGTAATCCACGAAACCCCTTCAGGTTTTTTAGTAAGAACATGCTGTGCTGCCAGCATAACCCTTGTATCCCCTGTGGCCAGGGCATCCCACTGCAAAGCCATATTTGTAGCATTATAAGCAAAGTCACATTCCTGCGCCTTAAATATCCCATTGCCAAAATACTCCATTATAGCTGCCGGTGCAACTATCGCCTCACCTAACAATGCCATACCGGGAGTGGCAACTTCTACACATTGCTTTATCAACCGCAACAGTGTATGTGCCTGGGGCAGGTTTTGACAAGTAGTTCCCATTTGTTTCCAGATAAAAGCCGGAGCATCAATCCGCAAAATGTCTACTCCAAGGTTGGCATAGAAAAAAATAGTATCCAGCATTGAATTCAAAACAGCCGGGTTTGTAAAGTTTAAATCCCACTGGTAATTATGAAATACCGTCATTACCCATTTCTTACTATCCGCATCATAAGAAAAACTACCGGGGGAACTCTCGGGAAAAATTTCAGGCATTGATTTCTCAAAGTTATTTGGGATAGTCCTGTCGTCATACATGTAGTAATAGTCCTGGTACAAACTATCTCCCTGCTTTGCTTTTATAGCCCATTCATGATGATGCGAAGTATGATTTAAAACAATATCAATCATCAGGTACATGTCTTTAGCCTGCATTTCATTTTGCAGCTTAAGCAGGTCTTCTATATTACCAAATTTTTGATTTACTTTTCTAAAATCCGAAACAGCATACCCGCCATCACTTTCTCCTTCTGGGCTTTCAAATAAAGGCATGAGGTGGAGTAAGTTTACCCCAAGCTCACTAAAATAGTCTAATTTGCTTTCAAGGTTTTGAAGGCTTCCGCAAAACCGGTCTACATACAGGCTCATTCCGGCAAGTTCATTACTTAAAAACCATTTTCCTTTCTCTAATTTCTTTAAATCTTTTTTTTGAAGTGTCGAAGAACGCTTCTTATATGCATGAACGATTGTGTCAAGTAAGCCATTAAATGTTGTTTCTGCATTTTCAAGATGACCATACAGTTCTTTATACAAAATATCTATTACGGATAAGTTTGTAAGAAACCTTGCATAGAAATCTGAATCTTTTTTTGCTATATCTATTTTGTAAAAGACCAACTTTTCGTGTAAAACCTTATTAAGAGAGAAGTTATACATAGGAGTCAATATGTGTTTTATTTGAAATTAAGACCTTTTATTCCTAAATGAATAATGAACTATAGTCTTCAAAAAAACCTGAAAGCCGCAAAACTCTGAATCGAAAAATGGAAGTATTAAAAGTATTTGTTTGAACTAAATATACTGAAAAATAAATTTTCCCTGACCCGGCTTACTATTATATCGACCTGCAAAACCTAATCCTTCTATTCTATTCTGCCAGAAAAGATCTGCTAAAAAAATTCACAAAATTAACTGTATGCTGAAATGAAGTTGTCCTTATTTTCAGAAACCGTTGTGACAACCTATAAAATTAGCTTCAAAGAATATTCATAAAACAAAAAGTCTTTCATAGTATAGTTATATGCTTCATCCGGCTTTCACAACAATAGATCATGCTTTTACCAAGAAGGTAATCATTTTTAGATTCATATGAAAAAACCATCTGCAAGAGAAACAACCATAAACACAATTGACTCGTTCTACCTTTAAGTAGTCTCAAACCACAGCGGGGACTTGTCATCGGGGTTGCCGTTGTAACTAAAAAAAAGTTCTTCCCCTTTCTTTACAGGTTTAATTGTCCTGATGGTCATTGTGTGTTTTTCATAATCCATTTCGTACTCACAATTGGGCTCAAACGAATGATTGTACATAGAAATGTATCCCAAAGCCATGGCTGCTTTTCGTTTTGATTTGCCCCATTCAAAAATGTAATGAAATAATTTAGTCCCTTCTATTTGCTTTCTTTCTTTGGGTGTCAATTCCAACACAGGAGATATTTCAATTACAGTTTTTGCGGGAATACTTTGAGTTGTAAATACCCCTCTTCCCCTCTGTTCTGAATTGTTGATGTAAAGACTTCTTAATAACATATTTTAGAGTTGGGGGCGAAGATAAAATAAATGCTCAATTATAAATCAAGAATTATGAACTAAACTACAATGACGCTTAACTCACAAAAGGTGGAAAAAGATGATGGATATCATTAAAAGGTGCGGTTCCATTTTAAAGGGTACTTATCAGCCCGGCAAAGAGAATTGTATGTGATACCCCCTAAGTTCCAAAAAGATATTTAACAGATGTAAAAAAGGATTTGTAAACCAAAGGGTATTGAAATATACTATTTCATTTTTCAATTTGTACATGGCACCCTCCACTTACAACAATTTACTAATTTGCAGCCATGCAAGTAGAAGATATAGAAGAGCAAAGTTTACAGGAGCAATTTCAACAATTGATTGCTACAGAAAACAAATTGGAAATCAGGGAATTTCTGGACAACCAAAACATTGCAGATGTTGCTACGCTTATAAATGATAACCCGGACTACGAATCGCAGATTATAGCACACTTATCTATACATAGGGCGGCAAGCACGTTTAAGATATTGGACTTTCCTACACAAAAAAAGATTGTTTCTCAACTTAACTCTTTTAAAACAGCCGAGCTGCTAAATGAACTACAGGCAGATGATAGAACAGATTTTCTGGAAGAATTACCAAAAGAGGTTTTAAGAGAACTTATAAAGCTCTTGGATCCCGAAGAAAGAAAAATAACCCTCTCACTTTTGGGGTACCCGGAAGATAGTGTTGGCAGGCTTATGACTCCTGACTATGTGTATGTATATGAGCATAATACTGTAGCAGAGGTATTTGACATTATACGCAAATATGCACGGAGTACCGAAACAATTGATGTCATTTATGTTATCAATGAAAATGGCCAACTTATAGACGATCTCCGGATAAAAGAATTTATTTTGGCTGCGCCGGATAAACTGGTAAATGAATTGATGGATGAAAGGGTTATTTCACTACATGTAAATGATGACCAGGAATATGCCAACCAGGTTTTTAAAATGAACAACAGAAATGCATTGCCTGTTGTTGATGATAACAACTTACTTCTTGGGATAATAACAATCGATGATATTCTATGGGTAGCAAGTGAAGAGTTTAGCGAAGACATGCAGAAAATGGGTGGAACAGTAGCTCTGAACGAACCTTACCTTGATATGCCTTTGCTAAAACTATTTAAAAAAAGAGTTGGTTGGATGATTGTTTTGTTTTTTGGTGAAATGCTTACGGCTACTGCCATGGGATATTTTCAGGATGAGATTGCCAAAGCAATTGTCCTTGCCTTATTCGTTCCACTTATTATCAGTAGCGGGGGCAATAGCGGATCACAAGCATCAACACTTATAATACAAGCTATGGCAGTTGGTGAGATTACCATTGTAGATTGGTGGCGGGTACTTCGTCGTGAGATTTTAAGCGGTTTAATGCTTGGAACTGTCTTAGGCTTTATTGGTTTTACAAGAGTTGCTATATGGCAACAGTTTACGCATATTTACGGCCCACATTGGTTTTTTGTTGGCCTTACAGTTGGGGTATCTTTAATTGGCGTAGTATTATGGGGAACCTTAAGTGGTTCAATGCTACCTATGTTATTAAAAAAACTGGGTGCAGACCCGGCAGTATCTTCGGCGCCATTTGTAGCCACTTTGGTGGATGTTACAGGCTTAATAATTTATTTTAGTGTGGCGTACCTTTTCTTAAGTGGTTTGTTATTATAAAAAACTCCCTATCAATTGGGGGAATTAATCAAATGTTATGAATTATATACAATGGGTTTGTTTTTTAATGCTGATTAATATCACTGCATTTGCGCAGGTAAATTTAACTATACCAAGGAACATAGATAAGGCATATAAAAATGGCACAAGAAATAATAATGGAAATCCCGGTGAGGCTTATTGGCAAAATACTGCTGATTATAATATCAATGCAGTGTATAATCCTTCTACCCTATTATTAAATGGTGAGGAAACTATAGTTTACACCAACAACAGTCCGGATACACTCAATGAAATTATTTTCAAGCTATATCCTAATTTATATAAGAAAGGATCGGTCTCACTTTGGAAAATTTCTCCCGAAGACTTGAACAAGGGAATGGAAATTGAAAACATACAAGTGGAAGGGAAATCAACCATAGCTTATAGCATTGACGGCACAAATATGTCTTTGAAAATAGTACCGCTATATCCCAAACAAAAACTTGAATTGAAACTAATATTCAATTACACTTTAAATAAAGGTTCGCACAACCGTACCGGACAAATAGACCCCAATTCAGCTTTTGTAGCGTATTTCTTTCCCCGCATAACAGTCTATGACGATATAGATGGATGGAACCGTGCCCCATACATTGGAACGCAAGAATTTTACAATGATTTTTCGCATTTCAAAGTATCTATTACTGTCCCCAAAGATTTTATTGTTTGGGCTACGGGCAACTTACAAAATTGCAACGAGGTTTTTAATAGTAAATTTTGTGAACGTATAAAACTTGCCGAAACCACCAACACTCCTGTTGTAATTATAGATAGCCTTGATATTCTTGAAGGAAACATTACAAAAAACAATCCCCAAAATACCTGGATGTTTGATGCTGAAAATATTACTGACTTTGTATTTGCTACCAGCAATCATTATGTATGGCATGCCAAAAGTCTTGTAGTAGATAGCATTACTAAACGCCGTACAAGAACAGATGCCGTGTATAATCCAAACCACAAGGATTATTACGATGTATTGCATTATAATTTTGAAACAGTAAAGGCCATGAGTTTTATCTTTCCAAAATGGCCCTTTCCCTATCCTCACATTACTGTATTTGATGGCCTTGACCAAATGGAGTACCCAATGATGGTAAATGATATACACCTGGAAAGATTTGATGCCATTACAACAACTGACCATGAAGTATTTCATACCATGTTTCCATTTTATATGGGCATAAACGAGACCAAATATGCATGGATGGATGAAGGTTGGGCAACCCTTGGAGAGTGGATTATATCTTCAATCATAGACACTACAATAGCTGATGATTATGGAATGAGACGCTACGATAGTTTAGCAGGTTATGAAGAGGATTTACCAATTACAACTCCCTCAACACAACTTAATGGAATGTCCTTATTCCTTAACTCATATGTAAAACCGGGGTTGGGATATCTGTATGTGAAGGATTATTTAGGAGATGAGTTATTTATAATAGCATTACATTACTATATCGCAAACTGGCAGGGCAAACATCCTATGCCATTCGATTTTTTTAATTGTATTAATACTGCCTCGGGCAAAAATCTAAACTGGTTTTGGAAGCAATGGTTTTTTGAAACCGGATATCCTGATCTTAGTATAAATAAGGTAAAGAAGAAAGGAAATGAATACACTGTAACCATTGAAAAAAAAGGCGGCAAGCCCGTTCCTATAGATCTTTACGTCAGTTTTGAGGACAACAGTAAACTAAAACTCCATCGCAATATTGGTGTTTGGGAAAATGGAAAAAAGTTCACTACAATGAGTTTTACCGGTAACAAAAAGGTCACAAAAATGACATTGGGTAGCTTGTATATTGCTGATGTAAACAAAACAGATAACATTTGGCAGGAAACAACAAAATGAATTTCATTCCCCCACCCAAAACATTTTACTATTTTTAAAAAATGAAAAAGGCTTTTCTTGTTTTACTATACTGTTGCATTTGTTTTTTCCCAAAAGCACAACTACTTCAATTAAAGAATAAATTTTCTAAATCTGATACATTAAGAGGTTCTGTTACTGCGGGAAGATTGGGTTGGGATGTACTGCACTATGACATTACAATTGAACCCGATTTTACCAATAAGACAATCACCGGAAAAACAATCATTACTTACTATGAATCATTGGCTGTAAAGAATATGCAGATTGATTTGCAACAGCCATTGGTTGTTGATAGTGTGGTTGGGGAAAATAATACTAATTACAAATTTTCACGTGACAGCAATATATGTTGGGTATATGTGCGGGATAGCTTGGCCATGTATAAAATCTCTCCGGGTATCAGGCACATTGTAATTTACTATCACGGACATGCAGTTGAAGCAAAAAGAGCCCCATGGGATGGCGGGTTGGTTTGGAGAAATGATACACTTGGCAGGCCACTGTTAGGTACTGCATGTCAGGGTACAGGGGCAAGTGTGTGGTGGCCATGCAAAGACCATCAAAGTGATGAGCCTGACAGCGGGGTTACCGTTCACCTGATTGCACCTGATTCATTGGTTGCAGTGAGCAACGGCAGATTACAAAATATTTTGCCACAGGCCAATGGATACAAAATTTGGAATTGGGTTGTAAAAAACCCAATCAACACTTATGATGTAACAATGAACATTGGCAAGTATCAAACATGGTCTGATACATTGATGGGTGAAGGAGGACAACTTGACCTGCAATATTGGGTGTTGGATTATAACCTTGAGAAAGCTAAAAAACAATTTGAGCAGGTAAAACCCATGATTCATAGTCATGAATATTGGTTTGGCAAATACCCGTTTTATGATGACGGATATAAATTGATTGAGACTTCATTTCTTGGTATGGAACACCAAAGTGGTGTAGCATATGGAAACCGCTACCAAAATGGATATTTGGGTAAAGACCTAAGTGGTACAGGACAGGGCTTAAAATGGGATTTCATTATTATACATGAAAGCGGACATGAGTGGTTTGGTAATAACATTACCTCCAAAGACATTGCTGACATGTGGATTCATGAGGGTTTTACCAACTACAGCGAAACCCTATATATTGAAACCATGTTTGGAAAAGATGCCGCACAGGAATATTGTTTAGGCTTACGAAAAAAAATTAAAAATGATATTCCGGTCATTGGAATTTATGGGGTGAACAACGAAGGCAGCGGGGACATGTACAACAAAGCCGCCAATATGATAAATATGATCCGCTACATAATGCAGGATGATAATAAATTCAGAACAATGCTCCGCGGGTTGAATAATGACTATTACCACCAAACGGTAACTACCCAACAAATAGAGCAATACATAAACGAGAAAAGCGGTATAAATTTCAACCAAATATTTGACCAATATCTTAGAACAATTCAAATTCCTGTATTGGAATATTATTTCAACACGAAAAATAGAAAATTGTATTACCGTTGGACTAACTGCATAAAAGGGTTTAAATTGCCGCTTCTGTTACAAGGGCAGAATGTTTTAAAACTGAAACCAAAAGAAAAATGGAGAAATAAAAAATTGAAGCATAATGCTGATATTTCTATTATTACATCAGCCGACAACAATTATTATTACATAAAAACAAAACAATTAACCCAAAAACCTTAGCTGCGCTAACCAATGGCAAATATCAGAAAACAGGCAATCATTAGCAGTTTATTGGTTTATGTGGGCTTTGCAATTGGTGCAGTGAATACTTATTTCTTCACAAAAACAGGTTCATTTACACCCGATCAGTTTGGACTAACCCGTGTGTTTTATGACCTTGGTCAAAATATATTTGTTTTTGGAAGCTTAGGGGTAATACCCATCGTTTACAAATTTTATCCTTACTACAAAGACAATGTAGATGATAAGGAAAACGACTTACTTACCTGGGCTTTATCCGCATCCTTTATTGGGTTTCTACTAGTGTTAGTTGGTGGGTATTTATTAGAACCCTTAGTTGTAAAGAAGTATATTCAAAGGGCACCACTTATTCTAAAGTATTACTACCTTATTTTCCCGTTTGGTTTTGGTATGTTGTTTTTTTCAGTGCTTGAATCATTTTGCTGGAGTCTGCAAAAAACGGTGTTTGCTAACTTTCTAAAGGAAACGGGGATGCGAATAATCGTATTAATTCTCGTGGTACTCTTCATGACCAAAATGGTTTCATTCGACACTTTTATTAAACTCTTCACTTTTCTTTATTTGGCTTTATTCCTTATCATACTTGTATACCTCATAAAGCTTGGAAAGTTTCATATCACCTTTAAAGTGAGCCATCCTACACGTAAGTTTAAAAAGAAAATGCTTACCATGGGATCGCTGATTTATGGCGGGGTGATGATACAGATTGTTGCACAAACTATAGATACATTTATTATAGCCAGTTTAAAAGGACTGAGTAGTACAGGCGTATTCAACCTTGCTCAATATGCAGCTAATCTTGTACAGGTACCGCAGCGTAGCATTCAATCCGTAAGTACAGGCGTACTAGCACAAGCATGGAAAGACAAAAATTTTGTTGAGATAAACCGCATTTACGAAAGAAGTTGCATTAATCTATTGTTGATGGCCTCTTTCATTTTTGGGATTATATGGCTCAATATCAATGATGCATTTACAGTACTTCATGTTCAGGAAGTTTACAGAGAAGGAATAAATGTGATGTTTGTACTTGGTATTGCCCGACTTATAGATGCAGGCACTGGCATCAACAACATTATAATAGGCACTTCTGTTTATTGGCGCTTTGATTTTATAAGTGGTATTGTTTTATTAGCCATTCGCATTCCCGTTACTTATTTGCTCATAAAAAAATATGATATTATTGGCTCCGCTTATGCAGAAGTCATTTCTTACACTATTTACAATATTATCCGCTTTGAATTTTTAAGAAGGAAATTCAATATGCAACCCTTTAATGCCAAAACATTGTACTCATTAATTGTGGCTGCGGCTGCATTTACAATTACTTACTTTGCATTTTATAACTTAAACGGATGGCTGGCGATTATTAGCAGGACTTTAGTATTCGTAGCAATATTTATTACCGCAGTATTTCGCTTTGAGTTAACACCTGATGCAAAACAATTGTATCATAAATTTAGAGGAAATCTTATTTATTACGTTTCTGCAATGAAAAACAAGTACAAGTAGAATGAACAACAGTGACAAACATAAAATTTACGACTACCTTATCTTGCTAAAGAAAAGCAATGATAATTTGGCGGATCAGGTGAGTCAATTGCTCTATGTTTTTGCTATAGCAGCCTTTGGCTTTTTCATTTATACCTATCCTTCAAACTCCACAAATTATATTTTTGTAATTGCAGCTATGGTTATTAATTGGTCAATAACCATATTTAATAAAAGAAAAAATGGTATTGCTTATTTTAGGTTTGGATTGCTGATTGCTGCCGTAGGATGGATAGTAGGTTTTCAGCGAAACATTTTTATGGCAATACTGTATGCGCTTGCTGCTATATTGGAAAAGCAAGTAAAATTTCCACCCGAAATTGGATTTTCAGAAAGTGAAATTTCTTTTAATTCTCTACCCCGTAAAACCTTGCAGTGGTCAGATGTTACAAACGTTGTTATAAAAGACGGACTTTTAACTATTGATCAAAAAAACAATAAACTTTATCAAAAAGAAATAGATGGAGATGTAACAGCAGAAATAGAAGCAGAGTTCAATGCATTTTGCAAAGAACAAATAGACAATCAAATTCTTTAACCCCAGGAGAATATATTATATCAATATTCAGCGATCAAATAAGGTGCATAGGCTTGGCGTTGCAGCATTTTTCTTTTTGCTGGGATTTTGTTTTGCAAGCTGGGCAAGCCGCATACCTTATATACAACAGCGGTTATCATTAACCGAAGGACAATTTGGTTTTATACTACTTGCTTTACCGGCAGGTTCATTTATTTCACTTCCTTTTGCGGGGTTTATAGTTGCTAAATATGGCAGCAAAAAAGTTTTGTGTATTGTTTCTACGTTGTATGGTCTTACTCTAATTGCTATAGGTTTGTCTTCAAACCACATTCAACTTATATTATCACTTTTTTGTTTTGGGCTTATTGGTAATGCGGGAAACATTTCTGTAAATACACAGGCAGTTGGTGTTGAGGTTTTGTACCAAAAACAAATCATGGCCACCTTTCATGGTATGTGGAGCCTGGCAGGATTTGCAGGCGCAGCAGTAGGCATATTGATGAACTCTTTACAGCTTGTTCCTTATCAGCATTTTACGATAGTATGCATTATCTCACTTCTAATTATCGCAATAGCCCACAGATATTTATTACCCGACACAATGACTTCAAATGAAAAAACGCCTTTGTTTGCTTTGCCAGACAAATCGTTGGTAGTGTTGGGGCTTATTGCATTTTGTTGTATGCTTTGCGAGGGTACCATGTTTGATTGGAGTGGAATTTATTTTAAGAAAGTTGTTAATCCGTCCCCTACTTTGGTTGGTGCCGGATACGCTGCGTTTATGAGTACAATGGCTGCAAGCAGGTTTATTTCAGATTATTTTACCAACAGGTTTGGTTTCAAAATAATTATAAAAATTAGTGGGCTCACCATCATGACAGGGTTACTAATTGCTGTTGCCTTTCCATACTTCTACCCTGTTTTAATTGGCTTCTTACTGGTGGGTGCAGGTGTTTCATCTATTGTACCTATGGTATATAGTGCTGCAGGAAAATCTACCAAAACATCTCCGGGTAAAGCATTGGCTTCTGTATCAACTATCAGTTTTTTAGGGTTCTTGATAGGCCCTCCAATTATTGGTATGATTGCCGGATTTTCAGGCTTGAGGTTTTCATTTGCGCTAATAGCAGTTGTAGGTTTGTGTGTTACACTGTTGGCAAGTTGGAGCAAGGATAGGTATTAAAGTTTAGAGAAGAATTTGTCTCTCTTATATCATAAACACCTGCTCACTCTCTTTGCTTATCATCTCTGTAATAACTTTTGAATAACAATCTTAAACTTTGATCATGGGTAAAATATTTATAAATCCAGTTGATAAAAATCTGGACACGGTTTTTTACACCAAGTATTAAAAACAGATGAAGCGACATCCATATTACCCAGGCTATAAACCCACCAAAGTGCAATTGAGGTTTTGGTATATCCACTACAGCAAGGTTTCTGCCTACTGTTGCCATAGTCCCTTTATCGTTGTATTCAAACTCTTGAAGTTGTGTGCTATTATTTAATATTGCTTTTAAATTCTTTGCCAAAACTTTGCCCTGGTTGATTGCAACATTAGCTAATTGCGGATGCCCATTAGGATAGGCCGGTGTTTCCATTGATGCAACATCCCCTAATGCAAAAATATTTTGTTCCCCCAAAACCCTGTTATAACGGTCTACTTTTATACGATTGCCTCTTACCAATAATGTTGTGTCTATTCCAGTTGGTACATTCCCTCTAATTCCTGCAGCCCAAATAACTGTAGAGGATTCTATTTTTTCTCCACCTGCTAAAGCAATAGTATTGCCATCGTAATTTTCCACTTTAGCATGTAGCATTACTTTTACTCCAAGTTTTTCGAGATACTCTTTAGACTGATCCTGCGATTTTTTGCTCATAGGCCCGAGGGTTTCTCCCCCACCCTCCAGCAATATGATATTCATTTGAGAGAAATCAATTTCAGGATAATCACCCGGCAGATTATGGATTTTCATTTCAGCAATAGCACCACTCATTTCTACTCCTGTGGGTCCTCCACCAACTACCACAATATTCATTTTCCTTTGTTTCTCCAAAGCATCTTTTGTTGTAAGTACTTCTTCAAAAATTTTTAAAAGATGATGACGTATTTGCAAAGCTTCAGTTGTGGATTTCATAGGGTACGTATGTTCCATCAATTGTTTGTTTCCAAAAAAGTTTGTATCAGCACCTGTAGCTATTATTAATTGGTCGTACTCAATATCTCCAATATCTGTAGTTAATTTGTCTGAAGCAATCTCAACAGATAATACTTTAGCAAGCCTTATACGTACATTTTTACTTCGTTGAAAGAGTTTCCTCAAAGGAAATGAAATATTACTTGCATCAAGACCGGCAGTTGCCACCTGGTAAAACAATGGTTGAAACTGATGATAGTTATATTGATCTAATAACAATACCTCTATACCCGATACATTGTTCAGACCTCTTGCCACTTTCAACCCGGCAAACCCGGCCCCTATAATTACTACTTTCATTTTCTGAATATTATTTACAATCATGATTCAAATTACTGGCCAACTAGCGTGTTGTATTTCAATACATTAATCTCATAACGCCCCACTTTTGGGTTAAATAGTGGTATTAGTGGGGAAAGGTATATTATTTTATTTCTAATCATATACAATTTCAAAACGTTTACTTTATATGAAATACTTGCTACTATGTACTACTTTTGCCTTAGCATGACTTTTGCAAACACCTATTGCAAAGCATTTAAGTATCAATAACACAACATGAAGATTAATAATGAAACCAAAGTTGGGGCACTAACTACCTTAGCTATTACCCTGCTGATATTAGGTTTTAATTTCCTGAAAGGAAAAAGCCTATTCAAAACAGGCAATTTTGTATATGCAAAAGTCAAATCTACCAAAGGATTAATGGTTTCTAATCCGGTATATATAAATGGCTTGCAGGTAGGGGCTGTTTATGAAATGATGGAAACCAATAAAAATGTGGATACAATTGTAATTGCTATCAAATTGAGTAAAGAACTCAACATTCCCAACAATTCTATAGCTTCTATACAAACCAATCCATTAGGAACTTCAAGTATGGCTATAAGTATGGGCACGGCCCGAAATTACATTAAAAATCACGACACCATCCCTACTATGGATGTACCCGGGATGCTTGGAGAAATGCAGGCTAAACTGACACCCGTAGTTGATCAGGTGAAATATACGTTACAAACACTTGACTCTGTTCTTAGAAATGTAAATACAATATTTGATCCCACAACAAAAGGCAATATGCAGCATGTTGTGTCCAACATTAATGAAGTTACCAAAAGCCTGATTGTAAGTGCGGCTGCATTGCAAAATTTAATGAACCAACAAAATGGTGCATTGACCAGTTCTATGAATAATTTGCAAACCTTTACAGGAGGCCTTGCTAAAAACAATGATAAGATCACTTCAACCATTACCAACCTCGAAACTACCACCCGTAACCTAAGCAATGCAGACATAAACGGCACTGTAAACCAATTAAGGGGTACTGTAGAACGCTTAAATAGTGCAGTTGCAAAGATTGATAGCAAAGATGGTAGTATAGGTCGTCTACTCAACGACAATCAGTTATACGACAATCTTGCAAAAACAACCCGCAGCCTTAATATTTTAATGGATGATATAAGGGTCAATCCTAAAAGATATGTTAGCATTTCTATTTTTGGCGGCAAAGCGAAGCAGCAATATTTAACTTCGCCACTACCTGTGCCCGATAGTTCAGCTGTAAGTATGAAATGAAAATAAGCCCAGTAAACCTTTTACCCTTATTGAAACCTGCAACTTCCGCTTCAATTGCATATAAAGTATTGAAGCGAATACTTTTTTTACCCTGGCGGATGAATTACTATTTGGCATCGTCCCCGCCAAGGCGGGGCTCACTTTTGCATTTGGGTAATGCTACGCAGCTTTTCACACAATCTTGTAAATATTTCCCCGTCATTGCGAGGAGGCACGATGAAGCAATCCGCATAAAAAATGAACAACAAAGAAACATAACCAATCAGCAGATTGCTTCGTCCTCCTACGTCGTCCTCGCAATGACGAAGCTTGTTTCAATTTTCTTTATAATCCTTTCTTCCTCATCCATTTATGCACAGCCCCCAACACTACCCGATACCAGCAAAGGCAAGCAGTTAGAAATCATAGTTGCAGACCGGTATAATTTTCAAAAAAAAGAAGGTGTAGGCGATTTTATTTCATTAGCCGGTGGAGTACAAATCAGACAAGAACTCACCTTGTTCTATTGCGATAGCGCAGTCCTTAATCAATCACTCAATACAATAGAAGCTTTTGGAAATATTCATATCAACGATGCAGATAGTGTACATACTTACTCACAATATCTCAAATATCTTGGCAAAGAAAAAGTAGCATACCTAAAGAATAAAGTAAAGCTAACCGATGGTAAAATGGTCCTCACTACTGATGAATTGGAATATAATACGGCTACACATATCGGCACCTATTATAAAGGTGGTAAAGTCGTAAATGGCAATACAGTTCTCACCAGCACAGAAGCATGGTATTACGGCGATACACGAGATTTTTATTTCAAGAAAAAGGTTTTCCTGAATGACCCGGAGTATAAAGTCTATACAGATACATTACTTTATAATAGCTATACACAACTTGCCCGTTTTACTGTTCCTACAAAAATTATCAGCGGCAAACGCACTGTAAATACCAGCGAAGGCTACTATGATATGCGAAACAAAAAAGCAGTTTTTGGGAAAAGGCCAATAGTTGATGATAAGGATTATACACTTACCGCAGACGACATGGCCTTTGACGATGCTACGGGTTTTGGCGATGCACAGGGAAGCGTAAGATATAAAAGCAAGGATACCGCAAACCCTTTTATTCTTTTAGCCAACAACGTTAAATCTAATACTAAAACAGGAGCCATTTTAGCAACGCAAAAGCCCTTGCTTATTATTAAACAAGGTGCCGATAGTATTTTTATATCTGCAGACACTTTATACTCAAGCAAGCTAACCGAGCTGGAAAAGTTTAGAGTTGTACCCGATATTTCTGACACGCTTTATTCACCAAAGAAAGCAGAACCCGCTAAGCCCGATAGCAATACCAATCGTTTTTTTGAAGGCTATTTTAATGTAAAAATTTTCACTGACAGTATGCAGGCTGTAGGCGATAGTATGTTTTATAGTTTTAAAGATTCTACATTCAGGTTGTTCAAAAATCCAATAGTGTGGGCAAAGGAAAATCAGGTTATTGCAGATACAATTTATCTTTTTACAGAGAATAAAAAACCAAAAAGGTTTTACGCTTTTGAAAATGCAATAGCTATTAACAAGGCAGATAAGGAATTGTACAATCAGGTAAAAGGCAATACTATTAACGGCCTGTTTAAAGATGGTAATATAGATTTTGTAAGGGCCAAGGGTAGTGCCGAAAATATCTATTATACCGCAGATGAATCAGGCGGATTTATTGGGGTTAACCGATCAACATCAGATATTATAGATGTAACCTTTCGCGACAAAAAACCCTACAAAGTTGTATTTAGGAATAATTTATTAGGTACCTTATCTCCTATCAGGCAAATAAACCCAAAAGAAATGAAAGTCCCTGGTTTTAATTGGGCAGAGGACCGGAGGCCTAAAAGCAAATTTGATTTGTTGGGGAATTGATAGGTAATTTGAACCGCTGAATAATAATGGTAACTTGTAACTCTTGAACATCTCCCATTAATATATCATTAGTGGGTGTTGGATTTCAGATAAAATAGAAATAAATCTTAGGAACACTAAGATTTATTTTGGGCTTAAAAAAAGAACACCTTTGATCCAAATGATTGAAAAAAAATTATTAGCAATACATACAGTCAGTATATTTTTTAACTTAAATATCCCCTAAACAAAAATCAAGTATTAATTCAATAAAAAAAAACCAACTGAAGGTTATTTTTCAATCACCTTTTCCACCTTTTTTTCCAACTCCTCTATCTTTTTATTTTGCATTTCCATTTCTTTTTGTTGCTTAATAACATAAAGCGTAAGCTCTTCTATTTTTCTTAACAAGATACCTTGAGTATCTCCAACATCTAAACCACCTTTTTCAATGTCACTTGCAGAAGGCACATCTGGTAAATGCTTGTATTTTACTATAAACTCCTCTACACCTTTTAGGGATCTTAAGTCATATGAAGGCTCGAATACATAATCCGGCCAAGGCCATCCTATTTTTGTGACTTTTAGTTTTCTTGCGGTTATATCACCATTCACGGCCAGCATACTTTGCGGTGAAGAAGTATTAATACCTACAAAACCATTTGTACTTTGTATGACCATTTTGGGTTTCGATGAAGTAGATCCCGGGACATTGTCATACCCTGTAAAAAATTGAAACCCTGTATTATCTCCATGTTGCAATCTTCCCTTGAAATCAGTGCCTAAATTGTTGTTGCCTGGACTATTTCCTTTAAAATCTAAATAAACATTTTCGTCATCTGCACTTCCGAGTTCCATATTTGCATTCTGCGCATTAAAAAAAATATATCCAGCATCACCTCCAGCCGTAGTCGGTTTACCAGTTAATGTGGCGTTTCCATTATTCTCAAGTGTTAAATTCGCGTTTGTGAAATCACCATTAGTATAAAATCTAAATCCATATGCATCCGTGTGTAATATACGCCCCTGAAAGATAGTCCCTAAATTTCCATTTCCCTTAAAGTCAATAATACTATGAATATCATCGCCACTTGAGAGTGAAATATTAGCTCCTTCAGGATTAATAAAAAAAGAACCATTCCCAATTCCATTTTTAAATGTGGCATTACCTGCATTGGAAATTGTTAACAAATCTTTCAAAACCAACTGATTTGGATTGTTATTTACATTGTTATCTATTGAAAGATTTAATGCATTTCCACCAAAATTTGCATCTGTTTTTAAAACAACTGCTTTTTTTCCAGATGTCGAAACATAAGGTTTCCAACTATTGGAGTAGTAATCAAAATAGGCATTTTCTGTAAAATGATTACTACCAGTAGCAGTATAGGCACCTCCAAAATTTGTTGTGGGAATATGTGAATAATATTGACCTCCATTAACATTACGACCTACGGTAAGATTATTACTAACTGTTGCATTCCAGGTATAACTATTGGTTGATTCGAGTGTTGGAATATTTCCATAAATTGCATACAATGTATTTGTCGAAAGATCATTTGTAAAATCACCTGAAATTGATCGAATATAGTCTGTTCTAATATCATTTGCAATAATGTCCTTCGCTTTGACCAACCCACTAAATTCATTGTAGTATTTAATATCATTGAATATGATATTTCCTGGCCTATCATCTCTTACTTGCCAACCATCAAACCAACTAGGATCTTCATTGGATCCACCGGCAAAGGCAGATATTTTTATACGTGGAAATGACAAAACAAGACCCTCAATATCCAGATAAATATTAATCAGACCATTTTCTTGCCCGAGCATAATATTTGGTGCAAAACCACCATAAGATGATGCGGATATATTTTCGATCCCACCTGTTGAAGCCTTAAAGTACCAGCCTAATTTAATTCCCATATTTCTTCCGGTACCTCCATAATATTTATCGTTAACATACCCATCCATATAAATAGTTATCACATTGTCATCCTGGGTTTGTACGGGTATATTTGTCTGTATTAAATATCCAAATTGCATAGGTCCGTTTTCAGCCCATTTGCTGGTGGTTTCAATTTGTATGGGCTGAAACTGGGATTTGGCTATCAATGGCAGCAGGAACAGGATGGTTAATATTTTTTTCATGGTCATTGTTTTTGGCTAAATTCTAAAAGTATTTTAGGGATATTTAATTTTCAATTTTTCGAAAAACCTGCTGTTCTACGGCGGCACTTACCAGTGGCATGGGGGCACTAAGCACCGCATACAATTTGCCAAACTGGCTGATAAAAAACTTTTGTTGTACGCCGCCTACCCTTACTTTAAAGCGGAGGTTGGCACTGTCGGACACCAGCCAGGTAAACAGCGGTGATTGCCCCGCACCTTTGCGGGTGTGCATGCCTTCTGTAAGTACCATGTTACCCAGACCGCGGCTTTGATACATACTTTTTATCTTGGTTTTGTTGCTGTCTGCATAGCCGTCTTCGTAAGACATAATGCCTATGATTTTGATGGAATCTCCATAGTACACTTTAAACGAGTCTATCTCATCTACCAGTAAACTGTCCTCCTGTAGTGCAGGGGCTATCAGCAACAGCACTTTACTGCCGTGGTAGCTGCTGAATGCCACCGGACTACCATCTATGTTGTTGATGGTTTGTGTATAGATGGTTTGCGAAAAACCATGCACAGCAAAAAGCAATGCAGAAACCACCAACAATTTTTTCCTGATATTCATATATTCATGTTTAGTCTTAAAAATATGTTATTCCATTTTATTTTTTTCCTACATTAATTTAGTAGTTGTTGGTGAAGAACACCAACAACGGTGAACTGCGAAAAAATCACCAAAAAGAACTCACACATTATTCCGCCTACCTATTTTTACCGGACACAACCTTTCCCGATTTTTAATCAGGAGTCCTTCGTTTTATTTTAGATTTAAGTTTCGCTACGCTTAAACTTAAACCAGCAGGAGAAAAACACTCATAGTAGGAGGCATTTTCTAATTAAGTTCTCTAAATTTAGATGCATACCATGTCTCACTTATTCGATAAAAATTTTCCAAATTTCCTCTTTTTGAAAAAGCACCCTTTTTTTCAAAGTAGCTAAATATTTGATCAATTTTAGAAAGTGGGAAATCGGTTTCTTGATAATTTGAAATAAAATTTTTCATGTAATTTCGATAAGACCATTCGGAAATAATAATTTCATCTAATGAATCAGCTTGTATGTCAAACTTTATTTCCTCTTCATTCCAATTCAAAGAGCATCCCTTTCCGTGAAATCGATAGAATACATTATTACCATCAATTAATAGATTCCCAACCTTTGGGAAAGCTTTTCCTGAAACATTATAAGGCTTATCAATTAATTTATATTGTTTAGAAATAAACAAATTAAATTTTTTAACTTTATAAGCATAAGTGAAGAGAATATCTTCATATTGATTCATGCTACTTGTCATCTTTTAATTTTGTTTTAAATGCATCTTTTACTATATCTTCCATTTTAGATTTATATTCTATTGCAGCTTTTTCAACTGAAAGCATAGTAACCTTTGCTTCCATGCCTAATTCAGAAATCGCTGTCAGCCTATTATGTCCATCTAATATATATTTTTCACCCTTATATTCTACCGCAAAAATTGGTTCACTTAGAAGTTTTTTAATCTCTTCATCGCGGCCATTTTTTAAAATATTTTTAAAAGTTTCAACCAGATAAGTTCCCCCTTCTTCTGTAGTAATGAAATTTTTTATTTCATTTGCTCCAAAAGTTTCGATTTTACTTAAAGCGGCATTTTGCATTCCTACACTTCCGCTTTCATCAAAAATTGATGCTATTGTTCTTCCTAATGTGCCAGCCGCTACAGCATATCTATAGTAAAATAAAATTCCTTTTGTAGCCATGTTCAATGCAACATCATTCAACCCAACGGTTAACCCTGAAACATTACTTCCAATTACGAATCCTGCCTCAATAGCTGCCCAAACTGCAAAAGGTGAGGCCAGTGCACCAACTAAAGCTTTATCAAATGATTTATCATCACATAACATTTTTGGCTCAAATTGTCTAAATCTACCATTCCATAGATGAGAATTATCCTTATTCAAGCTCGTGTTGCCGGGAACAAACAAAGAATTTGCTTTCTCATAATTGGTTTCCCAATAATAATACTCTGGCTGATTAGGATATTGCATTACTGTCCAATATCTTTTAGTTTCATAGTCATATACATCTCTAACCGAAAATCCCCAATTTGTTGCAACTTCTTCTTTCTCAATCCAATACCTCATAAATCCTTTTGGTTCCAATCCATCCAAATCGACAGCTTGTATAGGCGTATTACCGGAATATTGGTAGGGAGTAAGGTCTGCGAAATTTTTTTGCAACGGATCAACACTTAAAAACTTACCCAATCTTCCATCGTAAATCCTCATACCATAATCCTGCTGATTTCCTTCCCCTTTTACCTCATTATCATTCTCCTTCCCATTAAACCCATACCGATATCCCGCCCCATAAGACCTTCCCGGCTGCAACATCCCAAAAGGGTAATAATCATTTTGGTTCACCACATCGGCCAGATAGTAATCCACCGCATTGCCTGCACCTATATGCTGTAGTTTTTTATCGCTAATGGTCGCCAGCACATTACCCAGGTGGTTGGTCATTTCGTAGGTGCGGCTGCCTGTTTTGTACTCGTCGTATAGCATTGCACCTTCTGCAGGGGCTGTGGTGGCGGTTGGCACCGGCAGCCCATAGCGCCACATGCCCAGGCGGCTGCTGCCATACAGGTGCTGTTCGCTCCACTTTAGGTCGGCAGGGGTGGCTGGGTCATAATCATATACACCCATGGTGTTGCCCTGCGCATCGCGTATGTAAAAAGTAAGCTTGGTCAGCGGCAGTGGCAGGTTTTCATCATGGTATTCGGGTATGCAGAGCGGTGTGGCATCATCCAGCCGGGTTTGGTATTCGTCTGGCGGGCCATCGTTGTATTCGGGTATAAATGTGATAGACTTGCGGGCCAGGTATTCTACAGGGGTGTTGTTGTAGCGTACATTCACAGTCAGGTCATCTTCTGCCGTGCCGGGTGCGCAATGTATCCCGCTGCCGGCATTGTCCACATCGTACAGGCTTTTATACACCCGCTGTCCGCCGGCATTGTAGCCATAATGTATGGTTTTCTCCCGTTTAAATATGGTTCGCAGCTTGCCATACACGTTCCATTTGTTGTTCAATATATTTTCCTGCTCGTCACGCTGTAGGTTACCTATGTTGTCATACGTGTAGTTTTTGTCGTCCTGCTGGTCTATGTCTTCAGTATAGTTTATATCACTTACCGGGTCTTTTACATGGGCCAGCCTGTTGGTATATTGGGCCACGTCTGTTGGCACCTGCCCGGGTTTGTAGGTTTTGTAGCTGCCATCAGTGGCTTTGTAGTAGTAGTAATAATCAAGGTTGTCCATGTCGGGTTTGGCGGCGGTTCCGTTTCGCTTGTAGCCCAATATGTTGCCATTGGCATCGTAGCTAATGTCTTCGGCATAAGCCGTCAGTATAGAACTTTTGTTCCATGTGGTGTTGTCAAAACCACTGTGCATGCGCATTTGCATCAGCCGGTTTAGCTGGTCGTAGCGGTAGGTGTATCCGGTTATGCTACCCGTGTTCAGCTCCGAGAGTGCTACCGTGGTGGAGCGTATGTTGCCGTTAAACAAGTCAAGCCCTGTACCGGTGCCTGCCAATATATCCCCTGGTGCTACCACATAGTCTTTGGCAAATGCATTGGCTCCTGGTTTAATAGGTTTATAATCGCCTGCAAAATAACCCAGGCTAAAGGCCATCACGTCACGGGCTATCAAATCGGTGGCGTTTACACCATCGTTGCCCATTTCTTTTGCCGGGTCCAGGCTAACACCGTTTATTCCTTTTAGCCAGCCTTGCAGGGTGTAGGCATAGTCCATGCCCTGCACATTGTATTTACCCAGTTCTACACGAGCCAGCGGCCCGTGCAGGTAATAGTAATAGAATGCATCTTGGTGCCAGATCAGATTGTCGCGGCTGGTTTCGGCCTTTTTCAGCCTGTTTTCAGCATCGTAAGCGTAGCGGTATAGGAACTGGTCCCCTTTATTGGGCTGGTAGATGACTTTGTTCACCTTGCCGCTTACCAGGTCATATTGATAGTCTATTCGTTTGATACCAGCCGATGCGTTGTTTACATCCCGCAGTAATTTAATTTCCTGCCAAAGCGATTTTACATTGCCGCTAATGTCATAAGAATAGTGGGTAGCCTGGTCATAATCTATACTTGCCTTGTTTTCTTTATAAATAGTACTTACCACACGTTTCCTGGAGTTGCCATTGCCCTGCTCTGTAAGAATTTCTGCACGACCGGGAACAGCTATTGGATCAACAATAGTGGTATTGTAATCATCATAAATAGTCAATGTGACTTGCTTTTTGTCGGCAGTACCAGGGCCAAGCCAGGTATTTGCATCTCCAGGGTGCTCATTGATAGTAAGGGGCTCTGCAGCTCCCAATTTTTCACCTACTTCTGCTATTCTTCCCAAATCATCGTAGCGGGTATAACTAAATCGGTTAATCGCTGCTCCCCTGTCAGAGGGTGCAAACTGCTCGGCATTTTGTGAGGCAGTTAATCGCCCCAGATAATCATAGTAAAAATTGCTTTTGCCACCATCAGGTGTGTTTTGTTCCACCACCTGATTTAAGCTGTTGTAGCGGTAAGTGGTCGCCAGTGTGTGTTTAGTTGCCACGGCAGTGCCACCTGCAGTAAGCCAACCCGGAAAGCCAATGGTGTTGTTGATGTTTCCGGCTACGGCTGCCTCATGATCGTAGATGGGTCCCGATCCTTCGTTCATAGGCGCATTAAGTATGAGACCGGTGATGCTATAAGACTGTCCGCAAATGTTATTTGCATTTTGGGCTACCTCACCAGCAGGCAGGCAGCGCTTGTACCATTTGAACTGGCGTATTTTACCTCCAAAATTCGTGGAAACGGTAGTAGCTGACCCTATTTTTAATTCATAGGCAGCCGAAGTATAACTACTTGGTAAAGGAAAACCGTGCTGAAAATCCAATGTAACCCTGCTTCCATTTATAAATATCGAAGCCCATTCGTTGGTGTTTAGATTAACTTCAACCACTACATGGGTCCATTTGCCAGTTGGCAAAAGTCCCGCAGACAGGCTTTTAGCTTCAGGCATTACAATGGGGCCTGCTGTGCTTTTGCCAGAACGAAAAACCAATAGGCCATTTTGTAAAATCAATGCATGCCCCTCTGCTGCCCCTGTGGCAGCATAGGAAAATATTCCCTGATCGTTTTGACTTGCAGGATTTACCCAAAACTCCCATGAGTACCCTCCGTTTACCAGATCCTGTGCGTAATAAGGTTTCTGTGCAAAATTATAAAAGAACCCATTTGTACCACCGGGAAACACAAGGGTATTAGCGGTGGATGGGCAGGTTGTGCTGTTGCCCTGCCGGTATTGCTCCAACTGTTGCACTTCCAAATCAGTCAATGGTTTTACCCCTTGTGGTGGCACGGTTTTGACCAGGTTGCCGCTTTGGTCATAATAATACAGGGTGTAGTGATACTCATATACGTTAGAGGTAAGCCTCAACGAAGGTTGAACACTGAGACACTTGGCCACATAGGCTGTTCTATACTCCTCTTTCACCTGCTCTATATACACCACATATCGTGTATGGGCGTTCGATAGCGCCGTCTGAAAGACACTAAAGATGCACTGATTAAGCAAATCGGGTTGCGGCAGGTCAGCGGCCATTGGCTTGTTGCAAAGTTGCTTACTTTGATTGTTAGCCTTGTAATAGTTGTCGTAATCAACATATGCCAGAGAGAAGCCTGTTGCATGGTTAATGTAATTGACAAACAATAATTCATAGTTATCATCCGCTACCGAAATTCCGGGATACTTTGCGAGGAAGGCAGCACGGTAACCCATAAAATCAGACCATGAAAGACATGGGTAAGCATCGCAATCAAATAGCAGTGGCAGCGTTATAGGTTCCTTCAGATACCTGTTGCTGCAACTTGTGTTTGTACAAGCACTGACAAGGTCAGTAAGTTGTTGTTGGGTAAACCGCAGTGGTTCTCCTAGATTGGTTTGGAGATAAGTATAAAAATCAGTTTGCCCCGATGTGTTAAAGGCTGCGAGGTACTGTAAAACTTTATTTTTCAAACAATCTTCAACAAGTATTACAGTGGAATAACCGGCCTTAGGCTGCTTATTCAAAGGATAAGGATTACTGATGAGATCTGCGGAGCAGTTTATTGTAGGTGATGATAGAAGACCTGTCACTTCTTTCAGGGCAATTTCAAAAGTTCTTCCTGCGGCATTGGACGAACTACCTGTCGGATTTTGCCCATTGCAACCGTCCGTGCAAATTTGAATTAGTTTCTGCCTTAAATCACTTATTTGATTAGCATTCAGGTTACATCCTGTTAATGAGCTGATCCAGCCGTCGGCTTCGGCTTCGCATAATGTAGCACACTGGGCTGTTAAAGCAGTATTACCCTGGGTCGGGTCGTTTTGGGTGATGAGCTGTTGAAGAAAAACAGTTGGGTTCACATAAGTCTGGAAAATCCTTTGCTTATCTTTAAAATATGGATAATCCGGATTGTCTTTGCAGGAGCTGCACATATCACAGACCGGAGTAGGGGCACAGTAAGTATGAATAGGGTTAAAGAGATAAGTGGGCAGTGTATTAGAAGATGAAGTGGAATTTAGTCTGTCTAATACAATTACTCTTTCGTAACAAAAATCTACACAAGTTTGACCAGCGGGTACAAGAACGGTAATATAATCTAAGTGTGTTCCATTTAAATCCAAAACATTAATTTGAACTTGTACATCTTTGGTGACACTGCCTGGGGAGTGGCATACCCTAATTAAAGTACCAGTTCCATTCGTTCCACAAGTAGTCGATAAAACTGTTGTGTAAAATTCAGTCTCAGGATAGTCAGTACAATAAATTGGTGCCGAGGAATTGATAGCAGGGTAACTACTTGTGTAGGAAACGGCATTGTTAGGGCTCTGCCCAAGCCCCGTAACTGATGAAACAGAAACATTTAGATTTTGAAAGGATGTATCCTGATTATTGAAACGAAATAATTGGGATTTATCACTTCCACCCAATATCGCCACGAGATTTCCTTCTTTGCCGGTATTTGATTGTATGTAATGCATATTTACTGACACTGAATCAACCAACGAATCGGTCCCTGAATAAGAGACAACAATGCAATGAGTTGAGTCAGAACAATTGCCTGCGTCATAGGCAGAAAAAGAATAGAACGTAGAATGATTGCCATTGCTGTCTACTAATCGCGAATTGATAGGAATGCCGCTACAAGTGGCAATTGTAATAGTATAGCTTTGAAAAGTATTAATTGTAAATATTTCTGTATTCTGATATGGCCTGAACTCCCTGTAAAATATAGTAGGGGCAGGACTATTTGGATTGCTTCCTTCTATTGTAAGGTAATATTTGAAGTTGGTTAAAGCATTTCCCTTTAAGTATTTGACTTCAATGGTTGTAGTTCCTGCATTAATAGCAATAGTTTCAAGGGTAAATTCGGGGCGGGCAGGGTCAAGATTAAGATCCTGGCATACTAAATCAGGAACTCCATCACTGCCAATAAAACAATTAGAACAGGTAGGGTTTTGAGCAATTCGAGCCTTTTCGTAATATTTTCTTTTAAGGTTCAAATAATATTCTCTATACAACATCCACTCCATGTAGGGCGACCGGCATGTATTGTTTGGTGTACAATTTGTCCATGATGAAGGATTTGAGCCACTTTCACAATACAGTTGATAGTCTATTACTTGAATAATATTTTTTACTGGCGAATTATTAGCATAAGTTGGAAAAGTAGAGGAAAATGAATTTAAATCATTTTGCATCGCTACATAAATAGATGAAGTATTCGAGAGATTGGTAAAAAAAGGATCATTACTAAATAAAGATGTTACAGAGCCAAACCAGCCCTTGGTAGTTGCTATGGCGGGATCGGTTTCAAGTTCTACCTTCTCATCAAAAATATTGCTAGCATCGTTTTGAATACACCATTGATACAAACAATATTCTGGGTGAAATGTTACCAGGCTTTTCGCCCATTCCGGGTCAAAATGTTCAATGTAATATGCTAATGGAATTGAAGGGTCGCCCGGTGATAGATAGACACCCGAATTGACAGGGTATTCTATTGTTGTTGGGTAAGAGACTAAAGAACGCTTTGATAGGACATTAATAACAGTTCCTGAAGGTGTAACGACTGGGATCGTTGGTTGCACAATGCAGGGGCCTGTTCCACGTGTATTGCAATTATAAAGGGCATACTGTCCCCCTGGAGTAACATCAGCAAGCATCAACTCATATCTTTCCTGACAAGGGGAAACCGGTTGACAATTGGCTGTTTGCGATAGTGTTTGGCAGTGGGTATACAACCTGGTGTAGATATCATCAATTATAGACCGCTTAAGATTAGGTGGATTTGCTGGTGGTAGGTAATAGGCACTTGTGTATTGTTCATATAGCAATTTAATCTTATTATAAAACTCATCAGCCGTACCTAAATCATCAATGCAGGATTTACAATCATTATAACACCCTTCAAAATTTGCTTTACTTAACTCATCATATAAAAAATAATTGATAGTCTTTATATCTGTGTTATTTTTTATGTAGCTATCAACAAAATACTTAATAGCATCTTCACTAATTCTGATCTTAAAAGTAATATTATAATCCCCCACAACTGTAGGAGTAAAATTATTAATAGTGCCTGTAAGGTCAGGTTGATAAACAGTACAATTCTCATTAAAAACAGGTGGATCGCCGGAAGGTACATTTGTATTTGTTTCTGTGTATACCACAGTTCCGCAAGCATCACTTATGATAATATCAACATTGTAGTAACAGTCATAACAGAGTGTCTGGCCATTGTGCCCAAAAGGTATCTGCAGTTTTAATGAATTGATCAGGTAGTCAAACACATAGTTAGAAGTAGGCGGCAATGTGGTCACTGAAAAAGTGCTTGTTGCAGTAAGGGTTCTTGCCTGCATATCCCTGGTAAAATCTGTGGGCGTAATGAGTGTCCTACTGGAGGCAGCACCCTGGCCATTTGATAACGTTGGAAGTTGTGCTAAATTGGTTGGATTAAGTCCTGCTAATGCAGTTGCAACAGTTTTGCCTGATGCATTTATATAGGAAACACTCATTTGTCCATTTGCATCCAAAACTGTGTTTTTAAGATAATGGTTTGCCTGACCTGCTTCCAGGCCAAAGAGCCTGTCAAGTTCCTCCTGGGTGGGTTTGCCGTAAAAATATTTTGTATCATGATTTTGGCCCGGTTGCATTTTTGCGCCAACACCGCCCTGGCTTAAGATGCGGCCTGTATTATCAGGCGTATATTGAGTTACGCTAAATGGCTTTTTTTCTGCATCAGGAATATATTTATTATAAAGCGGGAAGGGAGTAATATTATTTGCTGGTGAATAATACAGTGATGCACCAGAACTGATATTCATGTCTGCAGGAATGGCAATGCAGGAATTTGCACCAGACAATAAGTCGTTGTAACTATATGTCTGTGAAGCCCCATTTAAGTTGAAATTGCGGAAAAAATGGAAACTCATATCATTGGTTGGCGAAGGAAGTACATTGATTGCGGGTCTTCCCATTATATCAAAAAAGCTCTCCTGAACAATGGCTTTATCATCGGTATTGTCTTCGCCGTTGCTTATGGTAACATTTTGCCTGTTTCTAAGTGTGCCATCAAAATAAGTTAGCACTTCTTTTCTTTTGCCATCTTCTGCAAAGCTGGCTGAATATTGCCAGTTCAAATTTTCTTCGTGCCCATCGTTTGTGCCCGAAAGGTCAATTACATTATAGGCATAGGTTGGCATGGTTGCATCCTGGGCATTATAATTCCAATTACCCTCCTGTCTATAATTCTGAATATTTTGGGCACCCGGTATCCCTGTTGCACTATTATATTCATTTGGAAACTGAACACCCCTAACCCTAAAAAAAAGTAGCCCCTTTTCGAATGTTCTTTTTATTTCATAAAAATTTTTCGAAGTTGTAATTCTTGTACTATTATTTTGAAAAATGGAAGCCCTATAGTTCTGCAATGATAAATTATCAGATATAATATCCTTTACATTTTGAGCAATTGGATCTGCATCATCGATAAAAGCATATTCCAAATCAAATAATTCTGCTCCTGGGTAGCTTAACGGAGCCCATTGAATCTTAATATCATCATTGGTTTTTGTGAACTTTAGAATATCTGTTGTAGTTGCTGCAAAAGGATATTTACGTTTGACGATTGTCTTACCATTCACTATGAATACTGGTGGTAATGCGTTGCCGGGGAGTTGTGGAGATGTAATACTATTAATTAAAACATTGAACTTATGAGCCCCTGTAAATTTATAATAGGCTTCCGCTTTGTAGTTAATTCCCTTTGCCGGATCGAAAGATACAATTAGTTTAAGATTATTATAATGTGCAGATACTGTACTTTCATTGGACTGATCGTTATAAATTTTTATACTAAAATCCAAAGTTGCAGTAAAAGGAGTAGTTCCTATAAATGCAGGGGCATTAGGATCAATTTGAAATGTCAGGATATTATCAATATAATCATCCAACAAATAACTAGTACCCCAAAACTTTCCATCTCTTACATCAAAATTTGCACCGGCGGTTGCACTTGCATGTTTTACTTCACCATTGTAAGGATCCTCGGCGGCATTTGATTTATTGCCGAAAACAATGAAGCTGCCGAGCAGTAAAATGAGTTTAAAGTATGATAAGGCGCACTTCATGCTATTGTAAGTATTTTAATTAAATTTAACGGCATCAATTAACTTGTACTCTTTATACGCATTTGTCAATTTTCTCCTTCCATTTTTCATTACAACATATTGACTTCCACTTAAATCAAGGATATCCAACTTTTGTTCATCCAGATATTTGATTTCTATTTGAAATAGTTCATGATTCACAACATAGCCTGTATTGAAATGATCGCCATTCTCATCTGTAATAATCAGGGAGTCTGCATTTTTTCCGTTTTGTGAGGAATCATTTCTTGAAGATACCTGCTCTGAAGGGTAAGAATATCCGATTGAAACACTTATAGACTGTATATAGTATCCTACAGGATTGTAAGTGATTGAATATTTACTATTTTTATTAACAGAGTCCATCAAAATATCCAGTACATTCAAATTATCTTTTTTATGAAAACTGATGTTTTGAATTTTGTTCTTGACAGCAGATAGTGACATTGTAGCCGGAGAAAAAGTATTGGCCCCGTTTGCCTGGCTTTTTGGAACTATTAATATTGTCTTATCAGAAATATCCACCACTACGACCTCGCTATCATTTGACAACGTTTCTGCCTGTCCATATTTCATTTGATAATCAGCTTTGTAAAATGCCATTTCAAACGGCTCCTCTTTATCACTTACCTCATCCATAGAACTGGTTACTTTTATACTTCCCTTTATCTTTAATGGATTGGCTTCATAATGTTGTATAAGTTTATCCAATTCGTTTAACGCTTCCGGAGTACCCGCCTCTATTTCAAGTGTATCTTTGTCAACACCATTAAAATAAGTGTATAGATCAAAATCATTGATGTTGTTTTGGCCTCTAAATGAAAATGCACCAGCGACAGTGACCAACAGGATAATAATTGCTATGATGGTAATTTTACTTCGCATAAACTTAGTGTGCTTTATAATGTGATCTTGTTTCTTTAATGGTCATAATTCCTTTTTCTGTTTCTTTCTTCACACGTACCAGGCTACCTTCATTGTTATACTCATAAAAAGTTGTAAAATTATTTTCGTCCAATTCTGCCATCAGCTTTTGTGTGGTTTCATCATAGACAAAAGACTTCATTTGTGCATCTGCAGGAAAGATTCTGATATCATCTATATACGTTGTACCGCCGGGAACAATCTTCAAATCGAAATTTGTCCAACTTGGATCCATTAGAAAAGGTATTTCAATTCTTTTCCAACCTTCAACTACTGGCCATTTCTTACCTGCAATAGGGAAAACAAAAGGAGTATTCAACTGATTAAGCAGCTGTATTGTAAGATTACTTTGGTTCTGAAATCCATTATCTTTTACCCAAAGACTCAAAACATAGTTTTTTCCCGGAATTGGCATAAAACCACCTTTCATATAATCTTTGTAAGTTTCAAAAGTACCTGGTGCAGTATATTGGCCGAGAGAATTAAATGAATAGACATTCCCTGTAGGACGTGCAATCAGATCTTTAGTAAGTTCAACCGACCCGGTTAACTTCAAACTGTAATTTCCGGAATGGGCGTAATCCTTACTTAATACAACAGCGTTTGACAATAATTTATTAAAACCAAAATGAGGAGGCAAGGCATAACAATCTTCGCTATTTCCGGTAACTCTAAAATTATAATCTTCAAAGCCGTCATAGGCTATTTCCTGGTGTTGTGCATTTGATGCTACTGCCGTGGGGAAGGTTTCTCCATAGCCAAATACTGCCGCACTATATTGTGTTAGCGCATTCACATTTTCTATTTCCTGACCTTTTGTATTTATGAGTGATACAGTATTGGGCGATTTCCATTGATCTGCGCCACTATTTTTGGTTAATGCATCGTTTGAAAAGACCCAATAAGGTTGGAATGATGTATAGTAACCCGTATGTCGAATATCAGTCGGGTTGCTTAAATTATTATTACCTGGAAAATTAAGGCGCTTTTCATCATATACATACTGATTTTTGGCTCTCCAATTACCCAGTATTCCTGTAACATAGGGATTGAAATAGGTAGGTTGAGGAGTAAAAGGAATATTATCCACTTTTACACAGTTATTATTACTCACATCATACACCCCAACATTACACGGTTCACAATGCGGAGGGTTTGCCAGAGGAGGCCAAAAAGGATATCCCACAGGTGATAATAATCCTATTAAATTAAGTGTAGTAAAAACTATATTAGGGGGATTGCTTCCATTAGATACTAATAACTGATTTCTGGTATTTTCATAAATTTCGCATCCCATAGAGGCAGGATTGTTAGCATTTCCATTATGATCATCATCATTGTAATAATAAATTTCAATAGTATTAACACCATTTTTAAAATTCTTGTAGGGGAAAACTCTCCAAATTTTCCATGGCTCATTATCAAGCAAGACAATTTTATTTCCGTTAATTTTAAGCATTACTTTATCATCACCTCCTAAACCTATAAAATATTCTTTATTAGCTTGGGCATTGAATATTGTTGACGTTCCTACCCATTGATTAATATATTGATTACAAAATCTTATTCCGCACCTATTTAAAGGTCCCAAATGATGAGACAAGATTGGCGAAACGATGTTATTATGCCAATAAAAATCATTAGAATTATTCAATTGAGTATATGTATAGTTAATGAGATTTTGATAATCAGCATTATCTTCATAAAGATTAGTATGCCAACTATATCTATAATCTTGATCTTGACAAAAAGGGAAGTTGTAGCAATTGTTTGGCGAACTTGTTGTAATACTTTGACATTCCTGTCCATTTTCCGAATATCCAGCCGGACAATTTGGATTACACTTCAATCTTAACGGCATATACCATTCTTCACTATACTCGGCAGCGCTTGCATTTAAAACCTTTTTTGCGATAGAAAGATTTAATTGGTTACCAGTGATAGGATTAATTAATGATACCACAGTCCCCACAGACGCAGATGACATATTCCGACATCCTGAACGTAGTATTTTTACCGTGGTATTGGTAAGCTGCACTATTTGACCATCTTTATCGGCGATTCTTTTGAAACCGTTATTGTCTTGTATAACCCAGTATTTATTATCACTTAGTCCCGATGCCGGGGTTACATCTATTAATTCATCTCCGGGATACAAGTAAGAATTGTATGCAGTATTAGTTATTACTCCACTTACATCGGAAGAAAAAGCATCCAAGTAAAGTCCCTGGTTTTTATAACCCGGACCCATCCGTTGATACTTCCAATGGGCAGGATAGTTGAAACTATAAATGGGATCGTCAAATTCGTTTTGGGTTTTGGTCAGTAACACTTCTCCTGTTTCTGCATCCCAAACCAGGTTTTCTGATTCTATTTTTGAACCTTTCTCAATTTTTATCACTTTTTCCAGGATTCCCGACTGGTGAATCGTTTTAATTGCTACAGCAGCCCGATAGATTTTTTTGCTCCAATTGGGTTTAAAGCCACCCCAGTAAAACCATGGCATCGCAAAAGGAGAGAGACCTGACATACCAAAAGCCGGCTCTCCATTTATGCCCACCGACTCCGTTTTGTGCTCCGACATGTCAGTGTAAAAATCTACATCAGATCCTACCATTGACTGATCCAGAGAACCGTTGGTTCTCATAACCATGGCTGTAGTTTGCAGTTTTTGATCTCCTGCATTTCCTTGAGTTTTATAAATATATTTGACAGCCGAAATTTGCTGTCCAGCTTTATCCAGTATCTCTTCGCCTTTGGGCTTACCATGCATATCATTGTTAATAACCAAATAGCCTTGAGACAAAGTAACCTGGTCATATGATGTAAATCCAAATAACTTAATCGCGTTACTTAATTTGGGCAGTTGAGCATCAAGCGGCGTTTGTTGCAATATTGTAGGAAAATCTTTGGCAGTATAAAACTCAGAGGTAGTACTTCCCGTATTTCCTTCCAACGCATCTGCACCAATATTTTTCACAGTGACCTTGCTATATCCCACCATGGGTCCGGGAAAATAAGACTCACCCAATGGCTCTTCAAGATAGTATTGGTTATCAAGTCCCCAGGTTCTACCTTGACTATATTTTACAGGCTGTCTAAAAGGGTTTTCATCATTACCCAGCAAAGGTTCATAAGAAGCAACTCCACTGGATATTTCCGGCCCAGATGGATTATTGGGGTTGGCGGTTGTGTAATAATAATTTTGTCCGTAAGTAGCGGACTGAACGGTGTTTGAAGATATTGCAACATTTGTCATTTCTGACCACTGGTCATTAATGGTAATTTTTTGAACCCTGCTGCCTCCTCCCAATTTTTTCATATAGGGATTGCATAGTCGTACCCAGGATTTGGCCGGATCAAACTTTGTGGCAAAATTCTTTCGTGCAGCCCTTTGATCAAAATTTTCAATCAGATCTTTTAGTCTTCCTATGCTCGAAATTAAAGCTTTGATAGCCGACACAAAAGAGTTATCATCACTCTCCAGATTATCAGATTCAGGGTATGCCAGGCGTTGCAAACTGCTCCGCATAAGCTGCCAGCCAGATTTGGAAATTGGGTTGGCATCATTGTTTTTTTCAACAGTGACTTCAATAATTTTAGAAGTTGAAGAGTTAGGATCCCATCTTTTATCCAATATACGAGCATAACCGGGTATATATTCCTTTGCACCTTTATTATCAAGATCCACAAAGGCCTTGTAATATAAATATTCCATTCCTTCAAAATATATATTTATATCTGTACCTGGATCACGGAATGGAACAGAAATATAGAATTTATCTTTGTTACCAGAATTGATATCTTCTGTATTATTCGTACCACCAATACCGCTTAAAAAATACATGCTAGATGCACGTTTATTTTGAACATATGCATAATCATCAGACTCGTAGGCAACCTCCATATGTCCCCCGCTTGGTAATATGATTTTTCTCATTTGCCAAAAACCTGCATATAGGTCGGCATCGCCCTTAATTTGTGTACTGTATGGAAATTCCGAATTGTTCAATGAACCTGAATATCCCGTTGTTGGTTTATAATTACCCCAACGGTCATATTTTCTAAGCCCATATTTCTGATCAGCGGCAGGAGGAATATTATATTCAAACTCGTAAGGATTCAGTGCTCCTTTACCATTTTCACCAAAAGTAAACCACACCTTTTTTAGGGTCAGTTTACCCCCAGAAGAGTTGTCAGGCACATTGCTTCCAGCAGGTTTGGTAAAATATTCACTATTTGGCAAGCCCGAAAATAATTCATACGAGTATTCAAAATGAACGGTCTTAATTGGCTTGACAAGGTTTAGATTACTGCTGTTTTTTAAGATATCAGATTTGCTATACAACCTGATTTCTTTGAGATACCTCTGTCTGTGTGATTTATCTAATGTGCCATTAACGTCAACAACGCCCAACCCATCTCTTCTTGGACTTGTAGTTTCATTATTCAAAATAAAATAGGCAACCACATTTTTTGATTCAATGGAATGCATATACCAAAGCTCTTTTTCTCCGTAGGAAAAGGTTGCTTTGTCATCTCTCGTATCGCTAAGAAATCCTTCACTGTAATTGGCAGACCGCTCTTTTGTACCATCAATGGCAGGATGATCTTTTTTTACATTTGGTGTGCGCCAATGGTACAAATAGGGCATTATAGAATAATTGAATTTTACGGCTGTTCCCAAATCATCATCTGTGATGCCATCATTTTTTACATCCACATAATCAGGGGATAACATGCCCGTAAGCAGGTACGAGGTGGCGTATGCCGGAATCACCTGTTTGCTGTAATAGTATTGATAGTGCTTTTCTTTTAATTTAGAAGAGTTTCCAGTCGCAACAATATCATCTAATGGTTGATATTGAGTATAACCCGCCTGTCTTTCGGATTCATTTGCCAAAATAGAAAATGAATAATCCTGCTGGGTGACATTATATACCGGGATACCATATACCTGTCTTGATCCCGAATTATCAGTCACATTTATTTCTGAAATATGGTGTGGCTTTCTGTATCCACCAACAGAGACCCGATCAATATTGGCAATAAGACCGCTGTTAATATTATCCAATATTAAACTTGCTGGGGAAGAACTATTGGGTGTAAAATTTTTTATCTGCCTATCAAGTCCGCCATTTTGTGCTTCAGCGGCGGTTAAATAATTAAATAAAGTGCCTTGACGCTCTATATTGGTTTTTGCTAGATTCTGTTGATAGGACTGGCCTGAATTAGAATTTAGTTCAGCATTGCTTTGACCTGTACCAAACAATGGAGTTAAAAAATTCTTATGCAAATTTACCTTTAAAGCTTCCTGTCCGCCAATAGCGTTATAATAAGAATTATCATTAGCAACAAGGCCACCAACTTTCTTAAAATACGATGTTGGTAAGGGTGAAGCAGGCTTTTTAAAATCTCCTATGTCTTGGTAATCATTCCTATTTCGCCATTTTCCGGAAGAATTTTCGTTGTAACTAATACCCAATCCCGGGATTCCAATCTGGTAATTTACAACAGGTAGAGGGAGACCGGGAATTCCTATTTCTAAACCCAAACCAAAATTGAGAACTTGATCACTTTGGTTATTATTTGCAAAAATTCCAGATCCATTGGTAGATAATTTAAATTGACCTGAATATCCTTGACTACTAACGTTAAACAAATCAGGGGTTGCTATCGGAACGGGTAAATTAGGCATGGTTTTCATATAAGGCCTGTCATTTTCTCTATTGAAATCACCCAAGGCATTATCATCATGTTTTCCTTGTTCTGCATATAGCATCCCATAAGCAGGAATATTTCGGACGATTTTATCTTCGGGTATGTAAATTTTGTTATAGTATCCAGGTACCTTTAAAATGCCATTAAATTTGCCTGGTCCAAATTTTTGAATACCTAAACTAAGAGTAAAAGTGGTTGACTTATCTATAGTTATTGCTTCTACTGGGGCAACATAATCATTACTTACAAATGAGATACCGGGATTATCCTGATTCCCGGATTGATTAGTCCTTATAGACTGAAGAAATTTGCTTCCGGAATTTTTCAAAATAGGGCTTAATGTAAGTTCACTTAATCCTGCGTTACTATTATACGAAAATTGAAAACTCGCACTCTTTGTCTTAAAATTTAACTCATCAGTTTTAAATTTACCTGCGAGATTTAAATTGCCTCCGAATGAAGCTCCATTTTGATTGTCAGTAGTAATATTTATACTTGCAAGCCCTAAAGATGCAGTTTTTGATGTGCCAATACTTAAGGAAGCTCCAATTTTTGCATTCGCAGACAATGTAGCCTTTATACCTGAATAATTACTGTAAGCAAACCCTATTGAATAATCATTCAATGCATAATGAGAGGTTTTGGGAAATCCATACGACTTTGTCACATTATTAGTTGAAAGAGCAATCCCCTTAGTGATTTGGGGTTTCATATTAACTGTCTTCTGTAAAAGATCCGGATTATTGCCATCCCCTCTAAAGTCATCAGGTAAACCCCTCATTTGTCTGTTTACAGCCCCGGGGTTTAATGTCCAGCCAAAACCTACCCAACTTGCTTCGTCATCCATTGTTGAACCAGACTGATAAGAGAGGTTTAAAGGATATCCCCCTACATCAAGTAGCGGAATATTATACCTAAAATCGCCAGTAAATAAGTCAACCATATCATTGGTTCCAATAGGCTGAAATGAGGAGGTTTCGGGTTGAGTAGGTCCCGAAGTAAGAGCATATACAAAAGTGGGGGCAAAAGTGTTTATAGAAAAAATGACAAGATAAAATAATGCAATACACTTGTGATTATTGAAACCTTTTCTCATTTAAATTATTTCAGTTTTTAAAAATTATAACTAAAAAGATGCACTTATTTTTCCAATACCTAATTCATGATCATCCAAATAAATCCTGTAATTTTCTTTGCCGTCATAATGTTCAGGTTTCTCAAAAGCCAACATATAACGTAGCAGGTTTTTATTATTCATTACCATTCTTTGACAAATGGCCGGTAACAAGCTATCCCGCCCTATTATTAATCTAAAATCTTTTTCAATCCCAAAATTTATATACTGCGCTTCAGCTATGTTTAATTGTTTATCAGATTGATTAAAAATAAACTGCGCCTGAAAATAAATAAAACTGCTATCCTTACTATTATCAGAAGTTTTCGGATCTCCGATACTCCCTTTCGGAATAAACCTAAAATTTATACTCGCTGTATTTGTTTTAATCGTTTTTGAATATTCATTATTCACTTCCTTTGAAATCTCATTTTTTGCGGATTCTTTACACCCCAGAAAAAATAGAATAATAATTACCAGTAAAATCTTACTCATTGCTTAGCGTATAAATAAATCTAAGTTTAAAAACTTCCCCATTTTTCAGCGTTACCTGAATCAAGTACTGTTTACCGTTAATAAATGAATTATTTTTTGTAAGATCAATTGAATAAAAATTATATCCAGCCTCTATCTTCAAAGAGGGCAAACCCTGAATGGGTTCAAATGGCTTTTCAAGGTTAAAAATTTTATACGTTAATGGCCCTGTGCCGAATGAATTATACAAAGAAACATTTAAGACATCTGTTGCAGCATGAAAATTGCCATCTTCCACTGCTTTAATTTCACGATAAGAAATCTTAGAACTATCGGGAAGTTTTTGATCACATTTAACTTCAAACTCCCATATTTCAGACTTTGTAACCATTTCAACTTTACTATTATAAACCAAGACTTGCCAGGCATACTTCATATTTTGTTTCACTGCAGGTAAGTTTGTTGGATATGAAAATATACTCGATGAAATATTTCGTTGAACTATTAGCGGAATATTTCGGCTCATTGCATTTTCAGCTGATTGTTTACCATCCATAGAAACAAGCGTAAATCGAAATAATGAGCCCAATGCCATGGGGATAGGAGGTTGCCAAACAAAAACGGGTCTTTCATTACAGATGATATCACCATCGAAAGGATCTTGTAAAAGAAGTGGAGTTGCAGGTAAAATAGAATGATTAAAACAAAATTGATTCGTGTTCAACCTATCTTTTGTAGGGATAATGTTAAAGCAAAATTCATATTCGCCTTCTGCATAATTTCCGGTTTGCTTTAAAATAGAACCCGCTAATGAAATACCATAAATTCTTGGAGCATTTAGCAGTGTTGTAGTAGTTATTTCATTAATTCCTGTTTTAAAACGGTAAGGTGGCAAATTAATTTTCAGCACTTGTTGTTGATCACATGTTACAGTAATTTCAACAACTGCCTCAATTTCACTATTTGAGAGATTGAAATAGCTGGCTTTACTAAGACCTGCCATATTATTCCCGTTCAATGCTGGTTGAAAAACTACATTGAATTGAGCTTTTGCCAATATTCCGGCAACTAGAAATAAAAATAATAAAATATATTTCATATTATTTCATAAAATTGTACTTGAACTGTATTTCAAATCTTTGGTTATTAAGTATCTTTTCTTCCCTACCCTTTCCCACACTTTTTCTTAAATCAGCAAATATCGATGCCTCAAAAATCCTTGTGAGGCTAAAGGAAAGCTTTTGTCTAATTCCTATCTGGGATTGGTAATCTTTATAGTTTTGATAAAGTAAGCTACTACTACAATCTACCTTTTTTAATAAGTTATAGCTGAGCCCGATTTCGGAATATAGCGAAGTGGCCAGCAATGGCGTAAGATTACTTTGACTGACATTTGTATATATTGTATTCCAGGAAACAATATTTGAATTCAATGAAAAACTTTGACTGGAAATTATATTAATCATTTTAGTCGAAACCATTTTATTATCATAAGTTAAGAAACTAGATGTTTGTGATATCAAATTCAATTGATTACGATATCGTTGTTTTAATACATGAGGAACAAAAGCACCATCAAAACTCACTTTATTAGTCTCGCCGAAAATGCCACTAAAGTCATTTGTATATCGGTAATTAGTATTGGGTTGATAATGAAATGCTATATATTGATTTCGTTTAAAGTTCACCCTACCATCAACATTCAGATAATAATTTTTGGAATAAAGTGCAGAATTAGCACTAAAACAAAACTCTTTATAAAGACCACGAACACCTATCTGATATTTACGCTTTTTAAATTGCTTTTTTATTTCTAAAAATCCTTCCTTTGATCCTCTATTTAAAAAGAATGAACCCGGATTAGTATAATCCGGAGCTACGTACGCCAAATTAATTTTACTTTGTAATTTTATTTTTTTAAACTCACCAACATAGTTTATTGTAAAAGCCATTTGGCTAAAAACTCCCCTATTATTACTCAGTTCTTCATTTTGTACTTTAACATCTTTATCACTGCCAAGTTTGCTAAATGATTTAGAAACTTCCATTTTTAATATATGATCATCCAAAATATTAATTTGTTGCGATAAAGTAAATACATTGGTAACTCTTTTAACTGGTAAAACAGTATTATTATTTAAAAGATACACATTGCCATCCTGCGATTGTTGTAAATAATTATAGACTGACAAATGAGTGTGTGGTTCATTTAATTCACCCTTTCCAAAAGTTATCCCTTTGCAGCTAGACATAAGAGCTGACCTAAAAGGCTGGATTTGATTATCCCAAGGGTTTGAAAAGTTATTTTCAAACCCTCCTGCTAGCATCAGGTATTTCTTCCCCTTTGCCAGTTCCATACTTATCCCATTCATATTATAGCCATTCATTGACAGTTTGCTTAAACTGGATTCTATTCGACCTGTTTTTAAATCATTAATAACTAGAAATATCCTATCAATACCCTTCAAGTCTAAATAATTAGCAGCCATCTTTCTAATTTCAGCCGGATTTTCTTTCAAGTTTCCTAATTTGCTGTCTAAAGATTCTTGCAACTTAGCCAGCTTGATAAAATCTTCAGATTTTTTATACTTTTCTTTAAATTTTACAACCTTATCTAGCATTTTTGAATATTCTTCATTCTTGCTTAATTTGATATTGATTGAGTCTAACAAGCCCTTATCACGATTTTCTCCCAATTTTGCTCTTTCTTTTATTTGGGTTGATAGTTCCTTGTATTTATTTGTTTCATCCAAAAGGGTTTCTTTAAGTCGTTTTGTAATGTTGTCTCTATCGTCTTTTAAGAAAAGTACCGGATCTCCTCCAACTATTTCAAGAACTTTAGGATCGACATTATTTTTTAAATTACTAAATTCAGATTTCATTTTACTAATCAGAACTGACTTTGCATCTGCAATCTTATTTTCAAGTACCTTTTTTATCTTTACCTCAAATTGACTATTGATTCTCTCCATAAGCATGCGTTCATAGTCTTCTTTATTGAATTGTAAACTTCCAATGAAATCATTTTTTAGTTTTTGGAATTCTAGTTTGTCTATAGAATTTGTAAGAAGACTGCTATTAAAAGGAATGTTCTTTATTTTGACAGATAAAGAAACATTTGTTTGCTGGAATATTGATTGAGTTTGTTCTAAAAAATCCGCTGGAGAAGATATAACCCCCGAGGTTATTGAAGGCGCCTCAACTTTTAATAACTCACTTTTCGCAAATTTTGGAATTATCTGTAAAAGGCTATCATGATTTGGTAAATTAATACTGTCTTGTTGAGAATTTAAAAAAGAATATAGGTGTTTTGTTTGTGTAAAACATTTTTCAGTAATCACCAAAAGGAAACATAAACCCAATACTGTTGTTTTACAACAAATCGATAAAAAAATCTCTAATTTCTTTATTGTGTTTATACAATTCAATTAATTTTTGTTTTGATTATGAAAGGTAAACCCTATACGAGGTTTCAACAATAGTAATAATAAAAAAATAATTCAAAGAGTTGTAAATCAACAATTTAAAAAAATAAGAATGGGTAAAAATACTCGATTAAACCGTATTTTTACTTAATCTAATTCTTTATTCAAGGCTTGGATTAAGGTGACGGCCCAACGCATTTTTCTGTGCTACCTAATCGGGACTTGAATCCGGAGGCCTAAAAGCAAATTTGATTTGTTGAATTATTAATCTTGATTCGTCAGGAAATTATCATAGGCATAGTTTTTTTATGCATCCAATAAAATAAGTCAAGAAATTATTAATCAAAAACATTTCCTAATAACCATTTTATGGAAAATAAAAGCAACGAGTCCACTCCACAACGCCCTGAAGGAAATAGAATTATTGATGCAGCATTGGTTAATCTTGATTTGAATGAATATACATCTCAAATCAAAAATGAAAAACCATGGTCAGAAAATGACCGGAATGCAATAACTGTATTCAAATCAAATGGATTGCGGTTAGTACTTATTGCATTACACAAAAATGCGGAAATGGTTAAGCACTCTGCAAAAGGGATGATTACAGTGCATGTAAAGGAAGGATTGATAAAATTTTCGACAGACGAACAATCAGTAGAGTTATCTGCGGGGCAAATGATTGTTTTGCACGAAGGAATACCCCATAGTGTTCAGGCATTAGAAGAGTCCACTTTTCTGCTTACTTTAATTGAATCAGTTGCATCTAAATAATGCCCGATAAATCAAATACTTTGAATATTATTGATTAAGCAAAAATTGTAACTTCCCATTTCTCTAATCAATATTATTTCAATCTAAAACATTCTACTTCAAGTGAAATTCGGCCTTTGCCTTTTTATACTTTGCATCATTTTTATGCACCCTTTATGTGCACAAAGATTGTATAACGATGATTTGATTTCAGACACTACTGGTCAGGTAGATTTAATAGATATTGCGAAAGACAATTTCAGGTTTTCCCCCAAAAAAACTAAAAGAAAAAGCAAGAAAAAAGTATATTTTTCATTGATCCCTACCTCTTCAAATTTACCGGGCGGTGGTAAAATTTTGATTACTTCAACCAAAGCAGGTTTTTACCTTGGCAGCAGCAGAAAAACAAATTTGTCAGAGGTTAATTTTTCGCCTTATACCAACTTCAAAGGGAGGTATGCTATATCCTTTTCATCAAATTTATACACAAACAAAAATTTATGGAATATACAGGGCGAAACCCGGTTCTCTTACTTTCCGGAATATATTTATGGCACCAAAGCCAATAATGTTCAGAACCAAAAGCTACTCATCAATTACAAGTACATTCGTTTCTACCAAACTGTATTAAAACAATTGAAACCGTACATACTTGCGGGTATGGGTTATAATCTTGACTATCATATAGGCATAAAATCCGAAGGTACAGACTCTTCAGATTTTGCAAAATTCACCGGCCATCAACATGGTACTGCATACAATAGCAATTCCTTTTCTTCTGGTATAACACTTAATGTTTTGTACGATTCCAGAAGCAATTCCATTAACCCATTGCCTGGTGCATATATTAACCTGATATACAGGATGAACCCCTCTATGCTTGGCAATAGCGAACCCTGGAAATCAATTTATCTTGATGTAAGAAAATACAAATCCCTTCCCGGAGATAAAAGAAGAATGCTTGCACTTTGGTCTTATTTGTGGATGGCACTTGACAACAATGTTCCCTTTCTGGATTTGCCGGGTATTGGATATGAACCCAATCAGAAGTCGGGCCGGGGAATAGAGATTAACCGCTACCGCGGAAAAAATCTATTTTATGTAGAAGGAGAATACAGAAGTGATATTACTAAAAATGGATTGTTGGGTTATGTAGTATTCACCAATTTCAATATGAACTCCGGTCCGTCTGATGGTGGTCTAAGTTTACCACACCCCGCAATAGGTGCAGGTTTACGTGTAAAATTCAATAAAAGATCCAACACAAATATAGCGATTGATTATGGTGTTAGCAGTGGTAATTCTTCATTAAACATTAGTTTGGGAGAAGCTTTCTAATCAGTTCGTAAAATACTAATCGTATCCACACAATTCCAAAGAAATTGTAGTTGCAATACTCCATCGGAATTGTATTAGGAACTTATACCCTTAGATATCCGTAATAGCCCAATTGCATTGGCCAAAACCGCTGTCACATGGCTGAAAGAAAGTCAGGAGGCAGGCATTATACCAAAACCATTTTGAACTATTTATATTTGAAAATAGTATTATCCCCTTTCAATTTATCGGGGATAGGCTTCTACTATATCAATATCTATTGATGTAAAATTTGTAACGGGGATAAACCTTTATCTAGAATAGTATCAAATATAAAGAGCCCTCATTTTACAATGAGGGCTCTTTATAAATAACTAATACTTTTTTTACTTTTATTGCTTCATAAATCTTGCAACAGATTTCTCACCATTATTGTTGAATACAACAACATAGTGTCCTCTTTGCAAATTATCAACTGTAATATTTGTTTGTATTGCACCTGATGGAACGTTCAGGGATTTTACTTGTTGTCCGTCTACATTTGTTATTACAATGGTAGCACCTGATACAGCCTTTGCATGTGATACAGTTATGTTATTTAATGCCGGGTTAGGGAAAACTTCCGTTTTAACACTTCGGCGATTAACTACAGTTACGATTGGGCTATAGGTATAATTACCATTTGCATCGTTCTTTTTTAAACGATAATAATTTATACCTTCCAAAGGCAATTTATCAGTAAATTCATAATTGGCTTCGTTTCTGTTTTGAGCTGCTACGTTTCCAATACTCATAAATTCATTTCCATCTCTGCTTCTTTCAACTGAATAATTTTTTACATTCACTTCATTATTTGTATTCCACTTTATATCCGCACCATTACCAGAGAGCACAGCTTTAATAGAAATCAATTTTAATGGAATTATTCCTGCAGTAGGAGCTAATGCAACACCTCTGAATGCCATATTAGTACCCGCGGTTGCCATTTCATTAAAAGTTGCAACCAAAGGTTGATTATAACCTGATGCATCAATTAATGAATATAATTTAGAACCTCCGGAAGTTGTTACCAATGCAACTGTGGTACCGGTAACGACACCCGCTAAACCTCTTGTACCCGTAGTTGCAGGTAATGCAACGCCATTTGATACCCAATTAGTCCCATCAAAAGAATATTTCATTATTCCGCCTGTGGTTGCACCATCATCGGCAACATAAACTACATCAACTCCAGGAATTGTAGAACTCAAATCAGCAAAAAAGAATGCGTATGGAGATCCTGTTGTAGGAAAACCAGGTGATGCAGTGACAACGTTACCAGTATCTATTGGCAATCCTGTTCCAACAGAAAGCAACCCTTTAGAGTTTCCTGAAGTAGAGGTTACATATAATTGGTTATTAAAAATAGCTATTGATCTGTAGTTAGATGCATATAGTGCTGCAGAGGAACTAATTCTCGTACTTGTTGTATCTCCCAAAAGAGCTCTTCTTATACCCGAACCCGAACCTGATATATAAAAACTTGAACCATCCGCAGAAGCTACCCCTCTGATATTATTACCACTAAAACCTACCGTACCCAATGAAGTAGAAGTATTGATGGCTGCCAATCCATCGACTCGACCAACAACACGGGTAAGTAAAGTTGCAGAAGTTGAATTTGGTGTAACAAAACCTGTATCTGTATTGTAACCACCCAAAACCAGATATTTACGATCATTCGATAATGTCATTAAGCCTTCTGAGGTTGAGCTACCCGTTGCCGTTAAAGCAAGATTTGCTCCAGAAGCAACTGTAGGCATTGCAACAGATTGTATCAATGTACCTGTAGGTGAATATTCATCTAAAAATACTTTGGTGCTTACACCTCTAAGCGGTGCAGTCCCATCACCTACTCTATATACTACCACACTGGTAGGTAAAAAAGGAGTTTGTGCAATTGCCGAAAAGCAGATTGCGAGAAACAAAAGTGTAAAGATTTTTTTCATAATTGTGTGTTGTTTGAGTGAATACAAAGAAAGTGATTTGTTTTAATAAAAATTTCAGTTTATAATAAATTCATTTTGCACATTTCTCTTGTTTTAAAACTATAAGTTTATATAATAAAGTAACTACTTTTTACTTACAATATCCACATTTGTTAATAAAATAGAGAACCCTTTCCACCTATTAACAAAATCATGCCATTAGAAAATTTAAGGATTTGCTTCCGGGATGCTTTTTTCCTTACCTATCCGCAGCATTCAACCTCGGCCTTAATCTTTGTTTTGATTTATTAAAAATCATTATTCCGTTTTGTTGTCCTTCCCTCAATTTTCGTTGCTCTTCTATAGGTAAGTTATATACCTCCTGACATGATTTGGTACAGCAACCATCAAATTGCTTTTTACAATCATCACATTGTATAAAGAGCAAATGACAGGAATTATTATTACAATTGGTATGACTATCTGCAGGGCTACCACATTGATGACATTTTGCAATTACATTGTCTGTAATTCTCTCCCCGAGCCTATCATCAAATACAAAATTTTTGCCTATAAACTTGCTTTCCAGATTGTTTTCCTTTATTTGTTTTGCATAATTAATGATACCACCTTCTAAATGAAATACATTTTTAAAACCATTGTGAAGCATAAAGGCACTCGCTTTTTCGCAACGTATCCCACCTGTGCAATACATGATAATGTTCTTATCCTTTTTGTCTTTTAGCATATCAACAGCCATTGGCAACTGCTCCCTAAATGTATCACTCGGCACTTCTACTGCTTTTACAAAATGTCCCACTTCATACTCGTAATGGTTGCGCATATCTACAACAATAGTATTTTCATCTTTCAGTAATTCATTCATTTTAATAGCATCTACATAGCGCCCTTTTTTTTCCATACTAAAGGCCGCATCTGTAATGCCATCAGCTACAATCTTATTACGTACTTTTATTTTAAGTACCCAAAATGATTTGCCATCATCATCCACAGCTATGTTTAATCTTATTCCATTTAGAAAAGGAAAAGAATACAGTACTTCCTTCATTGACATAAATTGAGAATCAGGTACACTTATCTGTGCATTAATACCCTCTTTAGCAACATAGATTCGTCCAAAAACTTTTAAAGGATTTAATAAAATGTATAATTCATCTCTGAATTGCTGTGGGTCAGCAATTGGATGATACTGATAAAAACTAATGGTAGTACGTTTTTCGGTTTCCTGATGCAACCGTTCTTTCAACTCTTTTTGAGATACCTTGTTATGAAGTACAGCCATTTTGCAAAGATACAAAACAGACTGTTTTTAAGACAATGTAAGCAACTAAAATGTAATTATTAAGGATTTCCTAAGTAAATTAATTTTGAGCCATTCAGGATAATAAAAACCAATTAACCGCCAATTCATATCCTTTCAATCCTAATCCTGTAATAGTACCAATACATTTTGCTGAAATGTGATTAATAGAACGAAAGGATTCTCTTGCAGCAATGTTGCTGATATGAACTTCAATTACAGGTGATTTTACAGAACTAATAGCATCTCCTATAGCTACAGAAGTATGAGTATATCCTCCTGCATTTAGTATAATGGCGTTATGGCTTAAGCCAAACTCCTGTATTTTATCTATCAATTCACCTTCTACATTACTTTGGAAATAGGAAAATGACACTTGCGGAAATTTCATTTTCAATTCTTCCATAAAAGAATCAAAAGTTTGCAATCCATATATCTCCGGTTCTCTTGTTCCTAAGAGATTTAGATTGGGGCCGTTTATGATTCCAATTTGCATGTGTTTGAGTTATTTGTCATTTACCTGATATCAGGAATTAAATGAACTTCTATTATGAAAATGTAGTTTGTTGCTTTATCATATCAATAAATTCGTCAAACAAATATCTGCTATCATGCGGCCCAGGAAAGCTTTCGGGGTGATATTGCACACTAAAAGCAGGTTTGTTTTTCATTCTTATCCCTTCTATACTGTCATCATTTAAATTGATATGAGTAACCTCCAGGTTTGAGTTTTCCATCATACTCTTTTTATCAACCCCAAACCCGTGGTTTTGAGTTGTAATTTCACACTTACCGGAAATAATATTCTTAACCGGATGATTTAACCCTCTGTGCCCATGATGCATTTTAAAAGTTGGAATTCCATTTGCCAAAGCCAGCAACTGATGCCCTAAGCAGATACCAAAAACAGGCTTATTTTCTTTTAAAATCTCCTTCACTGTATTTATTGCATACCCCATAGCAGAAGGGTCTCCCGGACCATTAGAAATAAAATATCCTGAAGGGTTAAATGAGTTCAGTTCAGCTAAAGTAGAGGTTGCCGGAAATACCTTTACATGAGCGCCTCTTTCTGTCATACAGGTAATAATATTTCTTTTGACACCAAAATCAATTACAGCTATTTTAATTGAGGAAGTCTTATCACCTGCTTCATAGGCTTCTTTAGTACTTACTTTTGAAGCCAATTCCAAACCTCCCATTCCAGGTACTAAGTCTAGTTGGGATTTGAGTTCTTCTACATTATCCGTTTCAGAAGAAATGATACAATTCATTGCACCTTTTGTCCTTACATGTGCTACCAATGTTCGGGTATCTATACCTTCTATACTAACAATATTGTTTTGTATAAGATAATCGTTCAATGAACCGGTTGCCTGCTTTCTGCTATATTGTTCTTCAAGGTTGCGTCCTATTAAACCTTTAATTTTTACAGAATCACTTTCAATATCTGTCAGATTAACGCCATAATTTCCAACATGAACATTGTTCATAATCAGCACCTGACCATAATAACTTGGGTCTGTGAATACTTCCTGATACCCTGTCATTCCGGTATTAAAACAAACTTCACCGTTAGTAGTGCCTATTTTCCCAAATGTTTTTCCGTAAAAAACGGAACCATCCGCAAGTAAAAGAACAGCAGTTTTGTTTTGATTCATTGTTGATATTTTATTGGTCAATTTTGATAATAATAATTCTTTTAAAGGGGTGTGCTTTTAAAGAAACTATTGGGTTTCATATAAACACGAAAATATTTTTTATTTCTCTCTACTTCCAATTTATTTCGAAAATGCAATATTTCTTTTTATAAATCAAAATAAAATAAAAAAGGCAAGGTTATTACAACCTTGCCTTTTTTATTATTTAAATAATAACATTATTCTTTATCATCTGTTTTAGGTTCAACAATTTCAGCATCATTAGTAGTTTCGTTTTCTACTGTTGTAGAAGTTGCATCTGTGGTAGTTGCTTTTTTACGGCTACCAGCACGACGTGTCTTCTTAGCAGTTGCTTCTTTAGTTTCGCCAATACCGTTACCATAAATTTCGTTGTAATCTACTAACTCAATCATAGCCAATTCAGCATTATCACCATGACGGGCACCTAACTTAATTACACGTGTGTATCCGCCGGGACGGCTTTCAATTTTTAGACGAATAACATCAAAAAGTTCTTTGATAGCTTCTTTGTCCTGTAACTTACTGAAAACAGTACGGCGTTGATGTGTTGTATTGTCTTTGGCCTTAGTAATCATGGGCTCTACATAAACCCTCAAAGCTTTCGCTTTTGCCAATGTTGTAGTGATTCTTTTGTGCTGAATCAATTGACAGGCAAGATTGCTAAGCAAAGCCCTTCTGTGACTTGCTGTTCTGCCTAAATTGTTGATTTTGTCTCCGTGACGCATTTTATTTTGACTTTAGTACTCAAGATTTAAATCTTGAGAATTGTGATATCTTGTACCGTGTCAGGAATTACAAGACTAAATTGATTTTTTGTTAGTAGTAAGTTGTAAGGTGACTATTAATTAAATTAATAATCGTCTTTATCAACTCCTAATTTACCCAAATCCATTCCAAATCCAAGACCTCTTTCGTTAAGTACCTGCTCAATTTCACTAAGTGATTTTTGACCAAAGTTTCTAAATTTCATTAGGTCTTCCTGTTCGTATTGAACCAACTCGCTTAAGCTATTGATTTTAGCAGCTTTCAAACAATTGAAAGCACGAACTGACAAATCAAGATCTTCAAGTGGTGTCTTCAATACTTTACGTAGTTGAAGTGTTTGCTCATCCACCATATCTTCTTTCTTCTCTTCTTTGCTATCGAAAGTGATATTTTCATCACTAATGATCATAAGATGCTGAATAAGAATACGAGAAGCCTGCTTTACAGCCTCTTCAGGATGAATGGTACCATCAGTCATTACTTCCATCAAAAGTTTTTCAAAGTCAGTTCTTTGTTCAACCCTGGTGTTTTCAATGGTGTACCTAACATTTTTAATTGGAGTATGAATACTGTCAATTGGAATATACCCAAAAACAGCATCTTTTATTCTATTATCTTCTGCAGGAACATAACCACGACCTTTTGCAATGGTAATTTCAATATCAAGCTTTGCACTATTGTCCATAGTACAGATAAGCAGAGATGGGTTCATAACCTCAAAAGCCTGTGTAGCTTCACCAATCATTCCTGCTGTAAATTCAGTCTGATTTTTAATGCTTAAAGTAACTTTTTCATTAGGAACATCACCATCCAACTTCTTCTTAAAACGAACCTGCTTTAGGTTTAAGATAATCTCGGTTACGTCTTCAGTTATACCTTTAAGTGTAGCAAATTCATGCTCTGCACCTTCAATTTTAATCCCTACAATAGCGTACCCTTCCAATGAACTCAATAATACTCTGCGAAGAGCATTACCAATGGTAAGGCCATAACCTGGTTCCAATGGACGAAATTCAAACTGCGCCTCAAAATCATTGGTCTTTTGTAAAACGATTTTATCGGGCTTTTGGAAATTTAAAATAGCCATTATTTATTGACGATTTGTTGATTTAATTATTTTTTCTCTGCTAGTTGTGATCCTGTTTGTATTTGCAAATACTTCTAAGAATTACTTACTATACAATTCCACTATCAGTTGTTCTTTAATGTTCTCCGGAACACTTTCTCTTTCAGGGTAAGTGATGAAAGTACCTTTCATTTCACTTTCTGACCATTCTAACCAGTTAAATTTATGATTCTTGCCACGTAGATTTCCTGTTACAGATGTATTACCTGCACTCTTCTCTTTTAAACCAATGATGTCACCGGGTTGCAATTGATAAGAAGGAATATTTACTACATGACCATTTACGGTAACGTGTTTGTGAGAAACCAACTGACGTGCAGAAGGACGACTTGGAGAAATACCTAAACGATAGATTGTATTATCCAAACGGGCTTCTAATAATTTAATAAGGTTTTCACCTGTTACACCCTTACGACGTGCAGCTTCAGTAAAAGTATTGCGGAATTGTTTCTCCAATACACCATAAGTATATTTAGCTTTCTGCTTTTCTTTTAGCTGTGTAGCATACTCACCCAATTGCTTACGCTTTCTTTGGGCACCGTGCATGCCCGGAGGGTTGCTGTTTTTACTTAACCATTTACCATTGCCTAGAATAGGCTCCCCAAATATCCTGCAAATTTTGGTTTTGGGGCCAGTGTACCTTGCCATGTTGTTATTTCTTTTTTGTAGATTTTTGAGTTCCCGTTGCAGTTCGGTAAAAATCTTAAAATTTAAACTGCAACAGCTTTATAAAAATATTTGCTAAAAACCGAAACCGGTTAATAGTAAAAAACTATACTCTTCTTTTCTTTGGAGGACGACAACCGTTGTGAGGCATTGGGGTTACGTCTTTGATCATCGTAACTTCAAGGCCGCTGTTAGCAAGGGCACGAATTGCTCCCTCTCTACCAGAACCAGGACCTTTCACATATACATCAATCTTCTTCAATCCTGCATCCATTGCTACTTTAGCAGCATCTTGTGCAGCTAACTGTGCAGCATAAGGAGTATTTTTCTTAGATCCACGAAATCCCATTTTACCTGCACTACCCCAACTTATAACCTGACCATTTTTATTGGTTAGGCTTATAATAATGTTGTTAAATGTTGCATTGATGTGGGCATCGCCGTAGGCTTCAACCTTAACTACTCTTTTTTTGGCAGCAGCTTTTGCGCTGTCTTGTCTTTGTTGTGCTTTCGCCATGATAATTTTTTGTAGGTAATCTTCTTTTTTATTAATCCGAAGTATCCGGAACCTCTGCACTCCTCCTGCCAATAATTGTTTCAATGGCTATCCGGCAATGCGTAGGATTTTTATATAAATAATGCAAACCCCGGAGGAGTTTGCAAATATTTTATTTCTTAGGTGCTTTTTTCTTACCGGCAACTGTTTTACGCTTACCTTTTCTTGTACGACTGTTTGTACGGGTACGTTGTCCACGAAGCGGTAAACCTTTACGATGACGTAAACCACGATAAGAAGCAATGTCCATTAATCGCTTAATGTTCATTTGAACTTCAGAACGAAGTGCACCTTCAACTTTAATTTCGTTGCTGATAATGTTACGAATATCAGTTTGCTCCTTGTCATCCCATTGATTGACTTTTTTATTGTAGTCAATACCTGCTTTGTCAAGAATGTACTGTGCAGTGGAACGACCAATACCATAGATATAGGTTAGTCCTATTTCGCCTCTTTTATTTTTTGGTATATCTATACCGGCAATACGAGCCATATTTTAATTTAAATTATAAATCTGTTGATGAATGATGAACGATTCATTATTGTAAAAAACTACCCCTGACGTTGCTTAAAACGAGGATTTTTTTTGTTTACAACATAAAGGATACCTTTTCTCCTAACAATTTTGCAATCAGCACTACGCTTTTTAATTGATGCTCTTACTTTCATGACTAAATTTTATTTTTTAACCTGAAACTAGCTTTACAGCTTGTTTGTGTATATTTCAATTGTATTACTACCCTATTTATACCTAAAAATTATTCTCCCCCTGCTCAAATCATACGGGCTCATTTCCACCCCAACTTTATCACCAGGTAAAATACGGATGTAATTCATCCTCATTTTTCCACTAATTGTAGCAATGATTTCATGACCATTTTCTAATTTAACTCTGAACATTGCATTGGACAGAGCTTCAATAATAGAACCATCTTGTTTAATCAGCGCTTGTTTAGACATAATTTTTTCGGAGCGCAAAGATATGAGTATGCAATTACAAACCAAAAAAATCGTGGATAAGTTTCGTATTTATGTGGAAAAATATCTATTGAAACTGTAGAAACAGGCATATAAATGGTAAATTGCAACAAAAATAGATATTTTTATAATATTCAAAGAACAAATTTTATGGCCGAAGATTTAAATATACTCAAGGGAGATAAAATAGCACAATACAAATCCTTAATACCACAAATTAAAGGGCTTTTAGAGGGAGAAAATGATTTAATAGCCAATATGGCAAATATATCCGCCGCACTTAAAGAACAGTTTGGCTGGCTTTGGGTGGGTTTTTACATTGTAAAGGATGATGAACTTGTACTCGGCCCTTTTCAAGGTCCGGTGGCATGTACAAGAATAAAAAAAGGAAGGGGCGTATGCGGCACTTCATGGCAGCATGAGAAAACCCTTATTGTTCCGGATGTTGAAAAATTTTCCGGACATATTGCCTGTAGCAGTTTATCAAAGTCTGAAATTGTTATTCCTATATTTAGTAACGACGAAGTATTTGCTATACTGGATGCTGACAGCGAATTGATAAATAATTTTGATGAAACAGATGAAAAATATCTTAGTGAAATTTGCAAATTAGTTAAATATTAATTTTAGCTAACAGAGTCAAACTTATTAATAATCAAATCATTTATTTAATTTATAATCTATAAGCATGGTTGTTCAATGTATAGGAGATAATAAGTAATATTAATTTGAACCAAATTCCACTAAAGGTTACTCCATGTATTTTTTCAAAGAAATAGTCCTTTAATCATAGAAAAATTTGTTTTATAATTTTCTCATAATCTTCTTTTGAAATCGCATTCAAGGTTTGGTTTTATGCTGCCTGTTGAATTTTCTGTGTATCATCAATTTTATCAGCTTTTATTTCATTGCCTCATCTTCAATTGTATAATCTTAAATCTGCCTAGTCCCTATCACTATAAATTCAACTTTGCGGCGCAACGCCTATAGGTAGTTTTTTGAAGCTTGTACATTGATTTCACTTCCTTTGACAAAACCCAACTTAACCGGTATTCCGCTATTTGTGGTCTGTAGCTGCATCTCTGTTTTAAAATACATAATACTATTTATCACTATTTGTCCAAATTTTAACCCTAAAGACTTCACTTCCAGGATAAATATGTTGAATTAAAAATTGGTTTGAACTTTAAGTTTTATTTAATTAGATTTGTTTGCTCTATTATTTTCCATCTAAAACACAAAAAATGAAAAAGGACTTTACATTGCTTTTTATGAAAAAGGTTTTTTCTCTCTCAATGCTGTTGTTGCTGATAACGGCTACAGGGTTTGCACAGTCGGCACGATACTGGTCTTTAAATAATGAGAACCGAGGGAAAATTGTAACAGATAAAGCTGTTGCCCGATTAAGTTATCCTACCTCTTTCAAGTTATTTAATCTAAACATTGCACCACTTCAACAAGACTTGTTTACAGTGGTTGGCAAAAACGCAACTAAAAGATCTATGATTATTTCGTTACCAAACGCAGAGGGTAACGTAGAACAATTTGAAGTTTTTGAAGCCTCAAATTTTGATGCTGAATTACAGGCAAAGTTTCCTGACATCCGTTCCTATTCGGGCAGAGGAATAACTGACAAGTCTGCTACATTGAAACTTAGTATTTCTCCTGAAGGCATACAAACAATGGTTTTCAGGACTGAAGGTGAAAATGAATTTATTGAGCCATATTCAAAGAATCATACAGTTTATTCAGTTTATAAATCGCATAGACTTAAAGGTCAAATGCCATGGAATTGCTCAACAAATGATCAGGTACTAATTTCTGATATAAATGCACAGGTTGGTAAGACCGGAATCTTTGCCAGATCTGGCGGGGATTTAAAAACAATGCGTCTTGCGCAATCAGTTACGGCTGAATACTCTAACTATTTTGGTGCTACAAGTGCTGCACAGGTATCATTAGTTCTGGCTGCAATTAATAATACACTTGCACGTTGCAATGGAGTATATGAAAAAGATTTGGCCCTACATCTGAATCTCGTAGCAGCTTCTACTAATGTTATTTACTATAATGCTGCTACAGATCCCTATTCTGCTGCTACCGCCGGTTCAGGTGGCGCTTGGAATGCTGAATTACAAAATACACTTACATCAGTAATAGGCGAAGCCAATTATGATATCGGCCATTTATTTGGCGCTTCAGGCGGTGGTGGTAATGCAGGCTGTATTGGTTGTGTATGTACCAATGGATCAAAAGGCAGTGGCTTCACCTCTCCAAATGATGGTATACCACAAGGAGATAATTTTGATATTGATTATGTAGTACACGAGGTTGGTCATCAGTTAGGTGGCAATCACACTTTCTCAATGAGCAATGAAGGTTCCGGAGTAAATAAAGAAGTAGGTTCAGGTATTACAATCATGGGTTATGCCGGTATAACCAGTCAGGATTTGGCACCTCATTCTATTGATATTTACCATCAGGCTACTATTGCCCAAATACAAACAAACCTTGCTTCTAAAACATGTCCTGTTACAACCACACTAACCAATGCAACTCCTGTTGTTGCAGCAGTAAGCAATTACACTATTCCAAAAAGTACACCTTTTGCGCTTACCGGTTCTGCAACTGATGCTAATGCAGGAGATGTATTAACCTATTGCTGGGAGCAAAATGATAATGCAGGTAGTACTCAAACCGGTGCAAGCAGTGTGGCAAGTGCCACAAAAGCTACTGGCCCTAATTGGATATCATTTAGCCCATCTACATCCCCAACCAGATTTTTTCCTAAGTTAGCTACAATACTTGCCGGAGCACTTATAAGTGGCCCCCTAACAGGTGGTGATGCGGGTGCAAATACCGAAGCATTAAGTTCTGTAGCAAGAACATTAAATTTTAGACTAACAGTTAGAGACAATGCACCATATAGTTCAACTGCGCCGGTTTCTGTTGGTCAGACCCAATTTACTGATATGGTTGTTACCGTAAATGCAGCTTCTGGTCCTTTTGCAGTTTCTGCACCTAACACTGCTGTGTCTTATGCGGGCAATTCTACACAAACTATTACATGGTCAGTTGCAAGTACAACTGCTGCCCCGGTAAGTTGTGCTAATGTAAAAATATCTTTGAGTATTGATGGTGGACAGACATTTCCAACAGTATTGGCAGCTAGTACTGCTAATGATGGCACAGAAGCTTTGGTTATTCCAAATACTCCAACTACTACAGCAAGAATTAAAATTGAAGCAGTTGGTAATATCTTCTTCGATATTTCTAACACCAACTTTACCATTACTGCGGGTTCTTCATGTGGAACAGCAACTGGTTTAGCTTCATCTGGTGTTACAACAACAAGTGCTAATGTAAGCTGGACTGCGGTTTCAGGCGCAACAAGTTATGCAGTTGATTACAAATTAAATTCTTCTTCTACATGGACTAGCTTCTCTACAGCACAAACTGCAACCACTGCAAGCCTTACAGGTCTTGCTACAGGAAGTTTGTATGACTGGAAAGTAATTGCTACCTGTGCATCAGGAACAGGTGCAGCTGCATCAGCACAGTTTACAACTTTGATTCCTTGTGTAGCTCCATCTGGTTTGACTTCTTCGGCTATTACGTCAAGCAGTGCAACCGTAAGTTGGTCAGCAGTATCTGGTGCAACAAGTTATGCAGTAGATTATAAATTGAACGCATCATCAACCTGGACAAGTTTCTCTACAGCACAAACAGGAACTTCTGCTAACCTGACAGGTTTGACTGCTTCTTCTTTGTACGATTGGAGAGTAAGTGCTACTTGTCCTTCAGGAACTACAACAGCTACTGTTGCACAGTTTACAACAACTGCTTCTCCTGCATGTAATGCACCCACTGGATTAACCTCTTCGGCTGTAACCTCAAACAGTGCAACTATAAGCTGGACTGCAGCAAGTGGTGCTGTAAGTTATGCAGTTGACTATAAATTGAATTCATCTTCAACCTGGACGAGTTTCTCTACAGCACAAACAGGAACTTCTGCTAACCTTGCAGGTCTAACAGCTTCCTCATTGTATGATTGGAGAGTAACAACTAATTGTTCATCAGGATCAAGTAGTGCTGCGGCTGCACAGTTTACAACAACTGCGGCATCTACATGTGGTACTGCATTTGAACCTAATGAAACACAGGCTACTGCTGCTTCCATTAGTTCGGGTATTACAAATTCTGCAGCCATCACTACTGCATCGGATGTTGATTATTATTCCATAACTACTACAGGTACAAACAATATGGTTTATAACCTCGTTGGCCCATCCGGAGTAGATTATGATCTGTATATCTATAATAGTGCCGGTACGCAAATAGGTTCTGGTGCAGGTACAACAGCAACTGAAACCGTTTCACTAACCAATCAGGTAGCAGGTACTTATTACATTAAAGTAATGGGTTACAGTGGCGCCAATAGTGCAACCTGTTATACAATTAAAGCAACAGCAACCCCAGTTGCCACAGGTTGTCAAAGCAGTTTAGATGTGTCTACTAATGGTACTACAGCCGGTGCTGCAACATTACCATTTAATACAAATGTGACCGGTCTTATTAGCCCAAGTGCTGATGTTGACAATTACAAATTTGTAATAACTACAGGTGGTACCCTTACTGCTACATTAACAACACTTCCTGCTGATTATGATCTTAAGTTACTGAACAGTGCAGGTACACAAGTAGGAATATCACAAAATGGAAGTACAACAAGCGAAAGCATCAGCTATACTGCAGCTGCAGGCACTTATTATGCGCAGGTTTATGGATACAACGGTGCTAACAGCGCAACAAGTTGCTACACACTGAAAGTACAATTAGGTACTGCTTCTAAGGAAAGCAATTCTACTGTTGGCTCAAGTACAGTGAAGGTATATCCAAACCCGGTAACTAATATGTTGAGCATTAGTTTTCCTTTTACTTCAAAAAAACAAACCGTTTTACAAATTGTTGATGCAAAAGGAACAGTGGTAATGGAACAAAAAGTTTCAAACAATCCACAGTCTATTGATGTATCTAAATTATCAAGAGGTGTTTATCTCATTCGTTCTAATAACGTAGATGGACTTATCTCAAGTAAATTTGTAAAAGATTAATTGGTCTATAATTTTTAAAAAACCACCCTGAATGTTCAGGGTGGTTTTTTATTTATAGAAAGTTTAGTTTTCCTAAAGGACAATAATTGCTTTAACATTTTTCTAAAATTCAGCATTAACCCTACAGGGTAACTAACTCTTCTGCCCCGTTTCTAAATACAACAACTCCATCAAAAACATCAACTAAAACGGGATTGTTTTTATTTAAATCACCGGCTAAGATTTTTTTGCTCAATTGGTTAACGACTTCCTTCTGTACCAATCTTTTCAGTGGTCTTGCACCAAATTGTGGATTGTAACCATGTTCTGCCAAATAATCCAAGGCATAATCGCTGAATTGCAATTTGATTCCACTATTTTGCTCTACAAGTTTCTTCAGGTTTTCCAACTGAATCTTTATGATGCCTTTTATTTCTTTGCGCATCAGCGGTTGAAACATGATAACCTCATCTATTCTATTCAAAAATTCAGGCCTGATGGTTTGCTTGAGCAAAACCATTACATCGTCCTTAGTTTTCTCCACCACTTCATCAATATTCTTTTCATCTACATTTTCAAAAGCTTCCTGAATAATCTGACTACCCATATTGCTCGTCATAATAATGATGGTATTTTTAAAATTGACCACCCGGCCTTTGTTGTCAGTTAAGCGGCCATCATCTAATACCTGTAGCAAAACATTGTACACATCAGGATGTGCTTTTTCTATCTCATCAAGTAAAACTACACTGTAGGGTTTGCGTCTTACAGCTTCTGTTAATTGGCCGCCTTCATCGTATCCAACATATCCGGGAGGCGCACCAACCAAACGGCTAACGCTATGCTTCTCCTGATACTCACTCATGTCTATGCGGGTCATCATTCCTTCGTCATCAAAAAGGTAATCAGCAAGTGCTTTTGCCAGTTCAGTTTTACCTACCCCGGTTGTGCCAAGAAATATAAATGAACCTATTGGTTTTTTGGGATCCTGAAGACCGGCCCTGCTTCTGCGTATAGCATCTGCCACGGCTTCTATTGCTTCCTCCTGCCCTACAACCCTTTTGTGCAATTCATCTTCAAGGTGAAGTAGTTTATCTCTTTCACTCTGCAACATTTTATTTACAGGTATTCCTGTAGCACGGGCTACATTTTCTGCAATATCATCTGCATCAACTTCTTCTTTCAACAATCTTTTGTTTTCGCTTATTTCATCAAGTTTTGCAGCATATTCATCTATGATCATTTCCTGCTCCTGCACCTTACCATATCTTATTTCAGCTACCTTTCCATACTCTCCGTTACGTTCGGCCTGTTCGGCCTGTAGCTTAAGACTTTCTATTTCGGCTTTGGCATTTTGTATTTTTTCAACTACTTCTTTTTCCTGCTGCCATTTGGCTTTCAGCGTATCTCTTTGCATTGCAAGGGTACTGATATCAAGCGAAAGCTGTTTTAATTTGTCCTCATCATTTTCTCTTTTTATAGCTTCCCTTTCTATTTCCAGTTGACGGATTTTTCTTTCCAGTTCATCCAACTCTTCGGGCATACTGTTCATTTCCAACCGAAGTTTGGCAGCGCTTTCATCTATCAGGTCTATTGCCTTATCAGGCAAAAAACGATCTGTAATATATCTGGTTGAAAGTTCTACGGCTGCTATTATTGCTTCATCTTTAATACGAACATGGTGGTGAGTTTCATAACGATCTTTTAAACCCCTTAAAATTGATATTGCATCTTCTACACTTGGTTCATCAATCATTACTTTCTGAAACCTTCTTTCAAGTGCCTTGTCTTTTTCAAAATATTTTTGATACTCACCCAGAGTTGTTGCACCGATGGCCCTCAACTCACCCCTTGCCAAGGCAGGTTTAAGAATATTGGCTGCATCCATTGCGCCTTCTCCCCCACCCGCACCTACAAGTGTATGTATTTCATCAATAAAAAGTATGATTTCGCCATCGCTTTCGGCAACTTCTTTTATCACACTTTTTAGTCTTTCTTCAAACTCTCCTTTGTACTTGGCTCCTGCAATCAGTTGCCCCATGTCTAAGGTATAAATGATTTTGCTTCTGAGGTTTTCGGGTACATCACCATTTACAATTCTATGAGCCAAACCCTCAGCAATAGCAGTTTTACCTACGCCGGGTTCTCCCACAAGTATTGGGTTATTTTTACTCCGGCGGCTAAGAATATGAAGAGTTCTCCTTATCTCTTCATCGCGGCCAATAACAGGGTCTAATTTGCCCTCACGGGCCATATCATTTAAGTTGCGCCCATATTTCTGTAGTGCATTATATTGTTGAGATGAAGTTTGGGAATTAACGGTAGCTCCTTTTCTTAAGTCAATGATTGCAGCCTTTAATCCTTTCTCTGTGAGTCCGGCATCTTTTAAAATACGGCTCACATCGTCGCTTCCACCAACCAATGACAGCAAGAGGTGTTCCACACTAATAAATTCATCTTTAAACTGCTTTAATAAACCATTAGCTCTAAGTAATGCATTATTCATCTCTCGGCTTACACTCTGTGCAGGATCTGTTCCGGAAACTTTTGGCAAACGGGCAATACTTTCTTCCAGTTTTTGCTTTAGAAACGTAACATTAATATTGTTCTTTTTTAGTAAAAAATCAACCGGGCTTTCCTCATCATCTAACATTGCTTTCAGCAAGTGATTGGTCTCAATATTTGAGTTGCCATTATTGAAAGCAACCTGTTGAGCTGCCTGAATAATTTCCTGTGATTTAATGGTGTAGTTGTTAAGGTTCATATAGATTTTATAATTTTAAGTATTGAATGAGAAGTTATCAAAAGGTAGTTCATTTTACCAATGATTCAATACATTCATCAAAATGAAATCCATCCTGAAAATTTGGATAAAATGGCAGTAAATTACAATTGAATGTGTCTGAAAGTCATACTAAATAGGGATTTTCTGTTAAATAGACAGTAAGAAAGTATGAGAATCATCATTATAATTTCATAACTTTAATACATGGATTACTGCCGTTAAAGTTATAAAACCAACTCCATGGATACTAAATTCAAACGACTTGCAAATCTCATTGCAGGACAATATAAAAGTTTGAATGCTGAAGATAAAAGTATTGCGTTTGTTTTAAAATCTGTTGATGGAGTTGGTCAAATATTTGGCGAGGGAAAGCCTGCATTTACTTTGCAACTAAATAATGCGCAGTCAATTACTGCACTTAGTACTTTGGATCAGCAAACTATTGCAGAGGCATATCTTTCAGGACATTTGGATATTGCAGGAGATATTATGCAAGTGCTTGCCCTACGTGAATTGTTTAGAGATAACAGGGGTTTACGTTTTATCTGGCGCTTTATAAGACCCATACTCTTTGGTCAGGTTAAAAGCGATAAAAAGTGGATTGCAAATCACTATGATATCGGGGAAGAATTTTTTCTTTTGTTTTTGGATAAAAGATACAGAGCTTATTCACAGGCAGTTTTTACTAATGATAATGAACCACTTGAGGATGCCCAAACCAATAAGTTTGATTTTGCAATTGATGCAGTCAAGGCAAAACCAGGTGATCGTATTCTTGATATTGGCAGCGGCTGGGGGGCATTTGTAGAATATGCCGGAAAAAAGGAAATGAATGTAACATCAATTACAATTTCTAAACGATCAAAAAAATTTGTTGCGCATCTGATAGAAAAAGAAAAAATTCCCTGCACTGTACTCCTTGAGCATTTTATGGAACATAAGCCTTCTATAAAATACGACACAATTGTTAATTGTGGGGTAACAGAACATTTGCCCGATTATAAAGCATCGTTAAAACATTATGCTTCCATCCTTAAACCTGGTGGTTACCTATATTTAGATGCAAGTGCTGACAGGGTTAAAAATAGCCACGGAACATTCATGTCAAAATATGTTTTTCAGGGCAACGCATCTTTGCTTTGTCTTCACGAATTTTTAGCTGAAGTAGCAAAAAGTCCTTTTCAGTTATGTGGTGTGTGGGACGATCGGCATAATTATTATCTAACCACAAAAGCCTGGGCAGAAAGGCTTGACCAAAACAGGGAGTATATAGAACAAAAATGGGGGAAACAGTTATACAGGATTTTTCAACTTTACCTGTGGGGCAGTGCAGAAGGATTTCATTCAGGAATGATAGATGCCTACCGTGTTGTGCTAAGGTTAAAATGAAAATGGCCTTTCATTAGCTATAATAAATAATTTATCCTGGCTGTTTGTAATTTATAAATTATCGCACAGTAAAACATTCTGTAAATTGATATAAAAACTTGACCTTAGTAGCCAATTTTATTTATTTTATAATTTTGAATAAGCAGTATTAAAACCAACCGTTAAAACTATGGCACATGCCGATGGCAAAAATATTTTTATCAGCTATAGAAGAGATGATAGTGCAGGAGATACTTCACGGTTGGTGAGTTCCTTAAAACAGTTCATTAATAGTGACAGGATATTCATTGACACCGAAACTATTCCTTACGGAGATGACTTTACAAAAGTTATCAGGAATAGTATTAAGCAATGTGAAGTGCAATTGGTTATCATTGGAAAGCAATGGATTCAGCCCATACCGGATGGAACTAATAATTTAATGAATGAAAACAACTGGGTTAGAATTGAAATAGCAACTGCATTGAAGCAAGGGAAAATTGTTATTCCGGTTTTGATTGATGGCGCTAAAATGCCCGAAAAGATTGCCCTGCCAACAGTTCTTTCATCTTTCTATAGCAAGCACGCCAAAGAAATTTATTATCGGACGTGGGATAATGATGTAAAAGATCTTGCAAATTTTTTACGGACAAAAGGAATACCATTTGAGGAAGATGAAAGATTTGCAAAAAGAACAAATTTCATTTTCAACAAATGGACTTTGGTCATATTGGTTGTTATGTCTGTTGGCTTATACCTGCTTCTTCAAAATATCATGAAACCTGATGACAAAGAAAATATCACCAACAATCAGCCAACGCAAACAAAATATGTTATTCCAAAACCCGGGTTAATTCCTATAAAACAATATCGGGCAACAATAGTTAAAAACGATATTACCGGCATCTGGAAGCCAGAAAACCCTGATTCTAAATATTATTATAAAATAATGAAAACCCCGCAGGGGTCAATTGTACAACTGTGGGTCAATGGAACATTAGAAGCTTCCGGAAAGGTTGCACAAAAAGATAGCATTATCAATATGTCTTATGAAAATGGAAGGTTTGGTAATATATTGATAGAAACAAAATTATCTGCTAATGGCAAAAAAATGCAGGGGAGCAAAACCCTTGGAACAAAAATGAACAGCAATATCCGCATTGCTATCAAACTTGAAAAAGTTGAATAGCCACATTTGCTTACCCTATAAAATGATTAGTATTTAACTCTGATAATTTCCTTTATATCATCTATACAATGATCAATAAAAGAATTAATAATATTCTCTAACTGGGTAAAATCTGAAGGCTTGGTTATAAATGCTGCATTGTATTTATTAGCAAACATTTCATCTACATGCTGGGAAGAGGTTGAGAACAAAATAACCGGAACACTCTTTAGTTCATGCATTTGCTTAATCCTTATTAGTGTTTCCCGCCCATCTAATCTGGGCATATTGATATCCAAAATAATTAAGCAAGGTTTAATGCCACTATCCGCCATTTGTCTCAAAGAGGATATAGCTTCTATACCGTCAGTTGCTGTCTTTAATTCTATAGTATTATAGTATTTGGAAAATGCCTCCTCTATTAATTGAAGATCATCAATATCATCATCCGCATATAAAACAATATTCTTATCTCGGGTTGAGTTACTCACTTTTTGGGTTTAGGTTGTAAAATTACTACATGTAACTTACAAAATAAGCATGTTCTTTTTAAGGATAAAATTAATGTTGAAGCTTTTCCGTAATTGTTCTGTTTTATCTAAATAAATACGCAATTTTTCCTACATGACTATTTCCTCAAATTACAAAGGCCCTAAAAAAGGGTAGAAAGTTATTTTCAATTTTATTTTTCCAAAACCCAACCTTTCCTGATAACCTGGTTGTATAACTGTTTGACACTTTGCAAAGGTTTCATTTTTTTACTTTAAATATTTTTTTATGAAAAAGATTCTCCTCCTAATTATTACGGCCTTAATTATTAGCAGTAATTTGATTGCACAAACCGGCGTTATTGATGTTGAATTTGGCAATAGGGGCATTGCTACAACAGCATACAACACTCTCAATATGAATGGTCATTCATCAACTCTGCAAGCCGATGGTAAAACCATTATGGCGAGTGGTGATGGTTCTAATGCGGTAACCCTAGTAAGATACAACCCCAATGGATTTATTGATAATAGTTTTGGAACCAATGGCAAAGCTGTTATTGCTGCACCCCCGGGTTCTTTTTTGGGAGGCACTGCATCATCTCTTGCAGTTCAGGCAGATGGTAAAATTGTATATGCAGGTAATGCATCAGAAAAAATAGTGCTTGCAAGGCTGAAAACAAACGGTACAATGGATAGCTCCTTTGGAACATCTGGTATTATTTATAAAGGTATTTCCCTTGCAGGATGGTCTTCGCAGGTTTGGAAAGTTATTTTAAAGTCTGACGGAAAAATTATTACTGGTGGCACAGGAAGCTATGGAACTGCACGATATTATGAAGTAGCCCAATTCTTGTCTAATGGTACTGTCGATTCATCTTTTGGCGTCAACGGGTTTTTTCGTTACGGCACAGGGCAAGGAGGGGGTTGCTTTTCAGTAGCACTTTTGTCTGATGACCATATTGCAGCAGGCGGCGTCATACATAGTCTCATAGGCAGTATGAGTGTCATCAACCTTTTCCCCAACGGGGGTATAGACAGTAGTTATGGAACCAATGGTATTGCAACCTGTCTGGCCTATTCTGCTTATCGCTCACTCCTTTGCAGGTTAGCAGTTCAACCAGATAATAAGGTACTTGCGTTGGGGTATGCGCAATATGGCAATGGACAAGGTATTGGGATTGCACGGTTTAAAACAAATGGTGACCGCGATAGCAGTTTCGCCTATCAGGGAACACTTACTACCACATTCAAAGATTTTAATGACCTACCTCAAAATGTAACAGTACAGGCCGATGGCAAATTATTGATAAGCGGCTCTGCCAGCGGAAAATTTGCAATGATGCGGCTGAAGTCTAACGGTACTACAGATACCCTTTACGCCAGGCTGGGTAAAGTTGTTACAGACATGCCCGGTACAGGAGGATACATTGCCAATTCATTTATGCAGCCGGATGGTAAAATGGTGCTTACAGGTATTACAAAGATAAGCGGCATGTTCAATTTTGTTGCCGGACGATTTGAACGCATCCCAATTGCCTACTACAACACACTTAAAGGCAATTTATTTTCAGATGATAATCATAATGGTATCAGGGATGGGGCAGAATATCTATTGCCTAATTTAGAATTGTCAGTTGTAAAAAATCGTTTTGATTCACTTTCTGCCTTTTCATCAGATGGAACCTTTTCGCTGGAATATCTGGACACCGGTTCTTACTACTCAAAACCTATCCTTGAAACCTCGTGCTATGCCGCACCGGCAACGCATGTAACTACAAATACCACCTATTTCAATACAGATAGCGTGGCATTTGCCCTGGCTCCTTCTCCTTGTTTTCGTGATTTGGCTGTTAGTTTAACCACCTGCCAAAAAGCTGTACCAAGGCCCGGTTCTTTACTTTACTACAATTTAGAGTTTAGAAACGATGGCTCAGATAGGGCTGCAGGCCATATTGAATTAATCAAAAGCAACAAACTGGATTACCATAGCAGTACTGTACCACCTGATACCACAATTGGCGATACCATGCGATGGACTTTTACAGGATTATTGCCACATAAAACCCGCAATATATTCATTTTGGTAACGGTGAAATTTCCTCCTTTGGTTCAGATCAATGATTTAATCTATTCGGAGGCGCACATTGTTTCAGATACCTTTGAGCAAAACCTGGAAACCAATACATCTTTCATCCGTCAAAATGTACTTTCTTCTTATGATCCTAATAACAAGATTGAAAACCATGGTGGCTACATTTCAATAGGCGAAGTGGTAAAAGGAGACTATCTTACCTATACTGTTAATTTTCAAAACACGGGCAATGACACAGCATTTAATGTATATATCCACGATACGCTAAGCAACAAACTGGACTGGAATACCATGGAAATGGTAACAGCCAGTTCAAATTATCAATTGGTCAAAAAGAATGGCGTATGTACATGGTCTTTCAGAAACATTCTATTGCCAGATAGCAATGTGAACGAGGAAGCAAGTCATGGTTGGCTTAGTTACCGCATTAAGCCTAAGGCTAATGTTCAGATTGGCGATGCAATAAACAACACAGCTGCCATTTACTTTGATTATAACCTGCCAATTTATACCAATACAGTAACAACAACTATAGTAGCAAATGTACTACCGCTGAAATTGCTGGCTTTTACTGCAAAAAAAGAAGGCAAAGTCAACCTGCTCGACTGGAGTACAATAAATCAAATAAATGTGGATCGCTTTGAAGTAGAAAGAAGTGCCAGTGGAAGGGAATTTATTAAAATTGGTGCAACAAAAGCTACAGCCAACAACCCATTCACCACAAAATATACTTTTACCGACTATCTGCCACTTACCACTGTTAATTATTATCGTTTAAAGATGATAGACAAGGACGGCAAATTTACGTTTAGCCCTGTGAGAATGGTCAGCAACAACACTACTTCCTTTGTTTCGGTTTATCCAAATCCGGCAAAAGACAATTTGAAAATACAGATAGAAAGCGACAAGAAATCTTCTGTGAATGTACTGGTATTATCTGTAGATGGGAAAGTGCTTTCATCAAATAGCTTTACGGCCAGCGAAGGAACCACTTTGCAAAGCATAAACATTAGTACATTGCCAAAGGGCAGTTATTTCCTAAAAGTAATTTCTGAAATAGGAAACAAAGAAGAGCACGTTATGAAGTTTGAGAAATTGTAGATTGTTGAAATTTTA